>NC_007426.1:1622013-1946415 GCF_000026045.1 Natronomonas pharaonis DSM 2160
TTGGATGAGGTATTCGTTGTCGACGGCGGTGATGGTGCCGCCGTCGGCGTCGAGGTCGGCGTCGCCGTCGAGGTCGTTGCTGCCGTCGGTGGTGGCGTCGATGTCGAATTCGAAGTTGCCGTCGGCGGCGGTGACGGCGAGTGTGCCCTCGACGGTCATGGTGTTGTCGTCGGTGTCGATGGTGCCTTCGAGGCCGTTGGGGGTGTCGATTTCGGCTTCGACGCCGTCGATGCCGGCTTCGCCGAGGTCGAGGTTGGGGAAGTCGACGGCGGTTGATTCCCAGGAGTTGTCGTCGGGGTTGTAATCGGCTTCGAGTTCGATGGGTGTGTCGCCGTCGTCTTCGTCAGGGAGCGAGAGGCCTTCGTCGCTGGCGGTGGTTTCGCTGGAGGTGTCTTCGGTGAAGGCGATGAAGCCGCCCTGGCTGGTTGCGGTGAGGACATCGTCGCCGGAGTCGGTTTCGTTGTCGTCGGCTTCGGAGACGGTGACCTCGGCTTCGGCGGTCGCATCGCCGGTATCCAGTTCCGCCGTGTACTCGCCGTCATCATCCGCATCCGTCTCCCAAGACAGATCGATAGTCGTCTCTTCCTCGAAGCCGACTTCGAGGGTTTCGGTCACCTCTTCGTCGGCGACCGAGAGCGTGACATCCTGCTCGCCGGCACCCTCACCGGTGTTTTCGACAGTTCCGAGTATTTCGGCCTCTTCGCCAGCTTCGACATCGTCGCCGACGACGGCGACGGCCTCGAAGTAGGCGTCGCCCGATTCAAGCGTGAGCGTCCGCTCTGTCGTCTCGTCTTCTTCGACAGTCACCTCAGCCGTCTTGTTGACGTAGCCCTCAGCAGTCACGTCAAGCTCCTGTGTACCGGCTTCGAGCTCGAACTCGAAGGCACCGTCTTCGCCGGTCTGAGTCGCGTCAAGTTCGTCGACAACGTTGACATCAGCGCCCTCAATAGGAGCACCGTCTTCAGACTCGACCGTTCCCTCGACCGTTCCAGTCGGTACTTCCGTATCAACAACTTCGATGTCGAGGGCGAGACTCAGCCAGTTGTCCCCCTCTTGTGTCGACGGGAGGCCGAGGCCGCTATCGACGATGTCATCACCGGTCGTGTCTTCGACGAGGAACTCGTTGTCGACAAGCGTGACTGAGCCACCGTCGTCGCCGAGCGATGCATCACCGTCGAGAATGCCGCTTTCGCCCGTCGTGGCGCCGATTTCAAACTCGAAGGAATCATCTTCATTGCCGTCGACGATAACGTTCAGGTCGCCCTCGGCGGTCATCTCGTCTCCCTCGATGTCGATGTCGCCGTAGAGATTGTCGATGACCTCGACATCGGCTTCAAGTCCCGCCGGTGCATCGAGGGTGGGGAACGTGGCGTCGGTCGACTGCCACGTTCCATCGTCGAAGATTTCGCCTTCTATCTGAATCGGTGTGTCACCGTCTTCTTGGACCGGGAACTGAACGCCTTCATCTTCTCGGTCACTCTCGTCTTCGTTGAAAGCAATGTAGTTACCCTGACTCACAGCGGTGAACTCACCGACCTGTGGACCGTCGGGGTCCTCCGGACCATCGTCGTCAAGCTCGTCGACGATTTCGACCTCGCTTGTCCCCCACCAAACGTTGTCATCGTCGTACTCGGAGATGCCGGTCGACCCCCACCACATCGTCGAGTCATCGGTAATATCGATGTCAGCCGTCTCCCCCGGGTCACCAGTGACAGCGAACTCAAGCGTCGCGAGCGTGACGTTCATATTCGGTGACGCCTCACCGTCGGCGACTTCGGCGATAAATTCGTCGGCGACGACATCAAGGAAGCTCGGCACCCACTCGACCTGCACTGAGTCGCCGTCATCGTCGATTTCGAGCTCTTCCGGTTCGGTCAGGAAGGTATCGGCGTCAGCGAAGACGAGCTTGTCATCGTCGTATTCGATATCGAGCTCGTATCCGGTTACATCGGCATCCTCGTTGTCACCGATGAGCGTCTCTGCGGTGACATCTATCTCAACGCGGTCGCCCGATTCACCTTCTGTTGTCTCCGGGACAACCATGTAGTCGGCAAAATCGGAGACGGGCGCTGATGGGCTCTCCTGTGGCTCTGATTCGCCATCGCTGGCCGCCGCTGCGGGCACTGCGGCGAACGCGACTGCGGAAGCGAGCATAATGAACGCGAGGAGGGCGGCCGTAGACTGCCGTCCTCCGCATCCCCGTATTTTGCTAACGATTCTCCCCGCCGATGGCTTACCACTGCCGTTTCGCGTCGACAAATGTGCTTCCCCCGATTGCTAAACGTATTCTTTATTGTCGTACTTAAAATGTATGTAACTATTGTCTAGTTTGGTATCGTTTATCGGTGGGAAGCGCCCAGCGATGGCGCACAACGGGCTAGCGGTCCGTCTCACTCCAGCCACAGTCCTGGCACTTGTATCCGGTGACGAACTCCGTTATGCCGGGCATGTAGCCGACCGAGAGCACGTCACCGCCACACTCCGGACACTGTCGGTCGGCGTCTTCGATGCCCTCTGTGTCCATGACGCTGTCGTCTTCGATGAGTTCGGCAAGCTTCTGTGGGGTGACCATCCGTCCTTCAACGACGCGGTTTTCGGACATACGCGTCATCGGGAGCCCGGACCCCTAAACCTGTCCGGTTGGGTCTCGAATTGCCTCAAGCTCAGAGCCACGGGGCCCTGTCGCCGTCGGAAACGCCCGGTTCGCCGTCCTCGGATTGGTCATCGTCGCTGCCGGATGGCTCGTCCAGCGGGTCCTCGAGCGGCGATTCGTCATCGACGCCACTGCCGTCAGTTGCGGCAGGAACACCAGTATCAGGTGTTTCCTGTGGACCTATCTCGAGTGCCCCGTCGGGGTTGAACGCGAGCAGTCCCGTCAGCGCCAAGACGATGAGCGCAAGCGGCTCTTCACCCGTAATGGGGCCGACTTCGAGGATCGTAAGCGGCAGTACGCCTAGTGCGACGGCGCTGCCGAACCGGAACCGGTCGATGTCGACGTTACCGCGCAGCCACGGCCCCAACAGCGCGACAGCGAGCGCGAACCCGACACCGACAAGCGCTGCGCCGGTCCCGTACACCACGTACATCGGTTCGGCGACGACGGCAACCGCAAAGCCGTTGGGCTGGAAGCTGGCGACCAATCCAAGGGCGATGATGACTCCTGGCCCGGGAAGATATTCACCGATGGTCGCGCTGGCGGTCTTCGCCGCAACCGCGAGGATGACAAGCGCTGCAAAGCGCTTGAAAATATCCATCGCCAACAGCGACTCGATAGTCGGCGCGATAGCCGCCTGCACGGCCGCAAACGGGACGACAAGCGCGCCCACAAGCAGGATGTTTCGGACTCGGTCGCGGCGACTGCCTTCCATCTCAGCGAGAACGACTGCGAGCGTCGCACTCCCGCCGAATATCAGCAGGCCGACTTCAATCATCCCCAAGACAGAGGAGACAGCGCCCGCAACGACGAGGGCGGCGAAGATACCGTCGAGTAACGGCAGCGCCATGACAGTCCCTAGTAAACGGGTGCCTTCACCGACGCGTCGCTCAAGACGGAGCGCGACCGGATGTCGGGACGTACTCATACCTTAGGCTGGCAGTCCCTCACCGTAGGAGCGGTGGTGAATATGGCGATACCCTCTCGGACGGCCGCAGAAGCCTCGCTTGAGGGTATTCTCCGCTTTATTGAATCCCATCGAAAATGTAAATGTAATGCCGGTGTCGAGAGCGGTCTCGCCGGCAATGCGCTGGTCGATGGGACTTGCGGAGTCCATACTGCGAATTACAACCGGTTTTTACATAAGTGTTGTGTGGTTGTGGTTCACAGACGAAAGACGAACGAGCACAAGGAGGTGATTTTTGAAAAAATACTCCAGCTAAGGAGACAGAAAGAGCTACGAATAGCCAGGTTTGTGCACTAATGATTGGGTCCACACATCGTTCAGCCTCCCGAAGTTATCGGAGGTCAGTCGGTCGCCGGTGTGCCGACGCACACCACGCAGTAGCCGTCTCGCAACGTTTTTGGGCGGCCGATTCGGACCGGTTACATGGCGAGCGACGAACCCTTCTCCGAGAAACTCCGCGTACCCGAGGCGCTGACGTTCGACGACGTACTGCTACGGCCGAAAGAGAGCCGTGTCGAACCTGACGACGCCGATATGGCGACGCGGGTGTCGACGAACGTCTCGCTCAACATCCCGGTCATCTCGGCGGCGATGGATACAGTCACCGAAGCCGAACTCGCAATCGAGATGGCCAGACAGGGTGGCCTCGGCGTCCTTCACCGGAATATGTCCGTCGAGGAGACGGCACAGCACGTCGAGGAAGTAAAACGAGCCGACGAGCTCATCATCCGGGATGTCGTTACCGCGTCACCGGACCAGACGGTCCGTGAGGTTGATGCGATGATGGAACGAAAGGGCGTCTCTGGGGCCCCCGTCGTTGACGACGATGATACGGTCCTCGGTATCATCTCCGGAACTGACATTCGACCGTATCTGGAGGTCGGCGAACACGACAGCGTCCAGGAGGCGATGACCGACGAGGTCATTACCGCGACTGAAGAGGTCAGCCCCCGTGAGGCGCTTGAGCTGATGTACGAGCACAAGATAGAGCGAGTCCCGATAGTCGACGACGAAAACCGGCTGACCGGTCTCGTGACGATGGCTGGCGTTCTCGCCCGCCGCGAGTACGACAACGCCGCTCGCGACGACGACGGCGCGCTCGTTGTCGGGGTCGCCGTCGGCCCGTTCGAGCTTGAGCGAGCGCGTGCTGCCGATGCGGCAGGCGCGGACATCGTCTTCATCGACTGTGCACACGCACACAACCTCGACGTTATCGACTCCGCCAGAGAGATTCGCGAAGAAGTCGACGCCGATGTCGTTGTCGGTAACATCGGCACCCGAGAGGCCGCCGAGGCTGTCGTCGACTTCGCTGACGGGGTCAAGGTCGGCATCGGTCCCGGTTCCATCTGTACGACGCGGGTCGTCTCCGGGTCCGGGATGCCACAGATTACGGCCGTCGCCGAAGTCGCCGATGTCGCATCTCAACACGACACGCCGGTCATCGCCGACGGCGGTATTCGCTACTCCGGCGACGCCATCAAGGCCATTGCGGCCGGCGCTGACGCTGTCATGCTCGGGTCGTACTTCGCCGGGACCGAGGAAGCACCGGGTCGTGTCATCACCATGAACGGCAAGCGGTACAAGCAGTACCGCGGCATGGGCTCAGTTGGTGCAATGAACGACGGCGGCGGCGACCGCTACCTCAAGGACGACGAGGAAGACGAGGAGTTCGTGCCTGAAGGTGTCGAGGCAGCGACACCGTACAAGGGACCACTCTCCTCGGAGCTCCACCAACTCGTCGGCGGAATGCAGTCCGGAATGGGCTATGTCGGCGCGGAGACGATTCCGGAATTCAAAGAGCGCAGTGAGTTCGTCCGGGTCTCCTCTGCCGGCCAGACAGAAAGCCACGCCCACGACGTCGTTATTACCGACGAAGCGCCGAACTACAGCCCCGACAGCAACTAAAACGGCAGCAATCGACCGGGCGCTACAGCTCTTCGCTGGAGCCGAGCGGGCCGTCGAGCCGGTCGTCGAGTTCTTCTTCGAGTTTATATCGCTGGACCTTCTGCGTCGCCGACCGCGGTAGCTCCTCGATGATGAAGATACGCCGTGGGTGGGCATACGTCGCGACGTGGTCAAGCGTGAAGTCTCGGAGCTGTTCTTCTTCGAGGTCGGCATCCGGCTCCGGAACGACGAACGCGACCGGCGCTTCGCCTTTGATTTCGTGTGGGGCGGCGACGACGGCAGCCTCGGCAACCCCCGGATGCTCGTAGAGGGCGTCCTCAACTTCGGCGGGGTAAATGTTCTCACCGCCGGAGATTATCATGTCGTCGGCGCGGTCGACCATCCAGAAGTAGCCGTCTTCATCGACGCGGGCGATGTCTTCGGTGTAGAACCACCCATCGTCGTCGAAGACGGCACCGGTTTTTTCCGGTCGGTTGTAGTATCCCTCGAAGACGTTCGGTCCACGGATTGCGATTTCGCCAGTCACCTGCGACTCATCGGTGAAGTCAATGTCGTCGTCTGGTGCCGGTTCGAGTTGGTCGGAATGGAGCCGCGTCTCGCGAGTCTCGGGGTCGACAAGTTTGATGTCGACCCCACGGAGCACGGGCCCGATACAGCCGGCGGATTTCCGGACGCCACGCGACGGTTCGGTACAGCCCGCCGGCCCGGTTTCGGTCATTCCCCAGCCTTCGGTCATCGGCACGTCCCACGCGTCTTCGATGGTGCGCCGCGTATCGTCCGCCAGTGGGGCAGCCGCACAGACGACATCGTTCAGCGACGCCATGTCGTAGTCGTCCGGCGACTCTCGATAGACCTGCCACATCATGTTATACAGCGCCGGCACGCCCGCGAACGTCGTCACGTCGTTCTGTGAGATGGTCTGCAGAATCATCTCCGGGTCCGGGCGCGGAATCATATGCATCGTTCCTCCCTTGTAAATGAACGTCCCCTGAATGGCGTTGAGCGCGTAGATGTGGAACAGCGGCAACACGAGCGCAGTGTTGTCGTCGGCGTCGACGGGAAGGCCGCCCTTCGTGTACGACTCGATTGTCGAAAGCAGGTTCTCGTGGGTCAACAGCACGCCCTTCGGCTTGCCGGTCGTTCCGGAGGTGTATGGCTGGACGGCAACATCGTCGTATGCGCGCTCGACCGTCTCGAACTCGTCGTCGGCTTCGGCCACCGCCTGCGAGTAGTTGACAACATCGTCATCGCCGACGCCCGGCACGTAAACGTTGCCAACACCCGCGTTGTCGGCGAGTTCGGTCGGGCCGGCGATGCGGCCGTCGTCGGTGTCCATCCCGCCGACAAGCAGCGGTGAGCCGATAAGATGGTCGACGCCGCTGTCCTGCAGCACGAACTCCAGTGTGTTTGGGTCCATCCGGAGATTCAGGGGGACGGGCACGGCACCGGTCTTGATGGCTCCGAAGTAGGCCGCCGGGAACTGGTCAGTGTTGGGGATATAGAGCCCAACGCGGTCGCCGGCCGCAACCCCGTTTTCGACGAGAACGTTGGCGACACTGTTTGCCGTCGCTTCGAGTTCGCCATAGGTCGTCTCTTGGCTCATAAACTCGACGGCGACGTTGTCCTCATACCGGTCGGCCGCCATCGAGAGGAGGTCGCCCATGTGCCGCAGTGGTGCTCCGTTATAATGTTCCATGGTAGCATCCAAATCTCCGAAGCATGGATATTAAAGATTCGCCCGAGGGGAAAAATTACAGAACACAGTACGGAGTGCCGTGGCAACGCCGAGAAATACACAAAATGTGGGCGGGCTGACGCTTCGCGGCGGTGCCGGCGGGCCAGCCCCACCATATCAGCTATTCGGGCGTGACGTCGAGCGACCAGTCGCTGTCGGCTTCGATATCAAGCCAGACCACGCCGGCTAGGTCGGTCTTGGTTTCCCCGTCGAACGTACCGAGCTCGTTGAACAGTAATTCACCAGCAAGCGATGTCGAGGCCGCCTCGCCGTAGCCTTCGACAATAAAGTTCATACTTCCGTCGTGTTCGCCGGCGACCGTTTCCGATCCGTTCAGTTCGACCGGCCCCACCACGTCCGACCCTGTACCGGTGGCCGAGACCGGCGGCGTGCGGACGGCCTCGGCCGGTGCCCGTGGCTGACCGACCTGCAACGACCACTCGCCGCCAGCGTCGACATCGAATCTGTACGACCCCGCCGGCGTCGGGACGGCGACAGCCCCGCTCGTCGCACCGATGTCGTTGACGAGCAACTCAGTTCTGTCTCCCTCAAGTTCGATAATAACGTTCCCGGCGCCCGTATGTTCGAACACGACCACAGTGAGTCCACTCCCCAGCGTCATCTCGTCGGTGACGACTGCTCCCTCGCCGTCGAGGCGTTCGATGCCGTCCGCATCAAAGAGCGGTTGGTCGCCGCCGAGGGTTTCAGTAACGGAAAGCAGTGTTCCCGCATCCGACCGGTCGGTGTCGTCGTCTTGCTCGGGTGTCTCCTCTGGCTCCGTTGGGTCCTCATCTTCGGCCGTCTCCTCTACGTCGTTGCGTGGGGTTGTCTCCTCGTTGTCGTCTGTTGCTTCGGCTCCCGGTGTCGGCTCGGGGTCGGACGGAGTTTCCGCTCCGTCCCCGTTCTCGCCCTCGTCGTCGCTGCAGCCGGCGAGAGAAGCCAGCGCCGCCCCCGAAAGAGCGATGTACGTGCGTCTACGCATTGCGCAGATATCTGCGGAGCGCGTGTAAAAACCCTCTCTCCGTATCGCGGGCCCAATCCGGTCGTGAGAGCCGACGGGAACACTGCGACCACCGTGAATGTAATGTAGGATGGATGATTACTACACCCATGAGAGAGAGGGCGGATGCCGTCCATCTCAGATCGACCAATGTACGAAAACAACCGAATATTAACCGGGGGGTGGACACGAGGTCAAATCCGCGCAGTACTGCTCGCTGCAATACTTGTGATGTCGCTGGTCGCACTCGCTGTCCCAGCCGCCGCAACGGGTGAAGACGAATCGGCCACCGAACACACCTCCACAGCAGATATCGGCCCAACGCCCGCCGTATCAGCCGTCGAGCGGGGCGGTGCTGACGCCGCGCTTCGGTCCGGTGGACTGTTCTTCCAGGGACAGACGGTCGTGCTTGAAGTACCGGAGTCGGTGACCGAACAGCGTGACTTCCAACTCCGGCGGTACGACAGGCCCGGCGACCGGACCGCCTCGTTCGTTCGTGAGTTCAACGTCGATGGACAGGACCGCTACGAGATCTCAACCAACCGACTCCGCGGCGACTACGCTGTGACACTCGGCAACGACCAAACCCAAGTTGTCGAGTTCGACAGCGACGGCGTCGCAACCGGCGTCGTCGACCAAGCCGACGCCCGGCCGTTTGAGGTCGCCGAACAGTCCCTGCGGGTTTCATGGGGCCAGGACCGAATCACGACCGGTGACGACGATGTTGACCTCAATATCCGCTCGAACCGTGCGCGGTACAACCTCAACGTCAGTGCCGACGGGCTTGACTTCGACGACCTCGTGAACGTCTTCCGCCACGGCGGCGCCTCCGACAACCCCGAACCGCACGCAGACAGAAATCCGTTTGCGGTTGACGGGAGCGTCTACGACGCCTACGAGGACGAGGACGTCCTCGTTGTTCGTGGCCTCCGCGATGGCTCGCTTACCGCTGACTTCACTCAAATCGACGCCGGCGACTACCCCTTCCGGTTTGAGGTGACGGACACGGGTGTTTCGTCAGGTGCACCGGCCAGCGAGGAGACCGACCCCTCGCCCGCATTCTTCGATGCTTCGGACATAGAGCCGATGAGCGCGACTGTCGCACCCGGTGAGACAGTGAGCGTCTCGGCGACAGTCACGAACACGGGCGAGACCGAGGGGACACAGACGGTTTCGCTCCGTATCGACGATTCACCGGTCGCCAACAGTACGGTCGGCTTGGAGGCTGGCATGTCGACAACCGTCGACTTCGAGGTTGACGCGCCGGAGGAGCCCGGACAATACGTTCATAGCATCACGACTGATAACGCGACCGTCGCTGGGAGTCTGACCGTCGAAGCACCCGCGGAGACGCCGACCGAAACGCCAACCGAGACACCGACTGAAACGCCGACTGAAACGCCGACCGAAGAAACTCCCGAGACACCGACTGAAACACCGACCGAAGACCAGCACGGGTTCGGTGCTGTCGTCGCCATCGTCGCTGCGCTCTCTGCCGCGCTACTGCTCGCCCGCCGACAACAGTCGTAAGCAGTGAACCGCCTCGGGGTCAAGTGGTTCGAGGGACTTCGTCTCTCGTCATCACGGAAGACTCCGTCTTCCGTACGACCCCGAGGCTTCCCGTTTCGATGACGCGACTTGCAGGAACCGACGAAGACCGGCCTCCATCGGTTTCCACAGCGGTCGCAGTCTCCACGGGCGTGACTTCGGCCTGTCCCAGACCTAACTCCCGAAGACCGCGAGAAAGAACGTTGTACGACGCATTCGCGTCCCTGTCCGCCTCGAACCCACACGACGGACATGAGTGTTCCCGCACCCACAACGGCTTCTCCGTCTCGACGCCACACTCGGCGCACTCTTTGGTTGTCCCCGCAGGGTTCACTTGGACAACGTGCGTGCCGTACAGGTCGCCCTTATACTCCAGCATATTGATGAACCCACGCCACGCAGCGTCCTGCTTATTCCGGGCGTTCCCCCGCTGTTGAAGCATCCCTGAGACGTTCAAATCCTCCACGAACACGGCGTCATACGTCTTGACCAGCCATGTCGTGAGTTTGTGCTGGAAATCTTCGACTTTCCGCTTGATTCGACGTTTGACTTTGGCGACCTCCCGGCGTTGTTTCTTCCAGTTGTTGCTCCTATGTTCTTTTCGGGAGAGATTGCGCTGTTCCCGACGCAGGCGTTCGTACTCGTCGGAGAGGTTAAGCCAGTCCACGCTGTCGCCATCGCTCGTATAGATGTAGTTGGTGATGCCGAGGTCGATGCCGACACAATCCTCGGCATCCAAGTCATCCACGTCGGGTTTCTCGGGGAGCGTGGTGTCTTCGACTTCGAGGCCAAACGTGACGTACCACTCGCCAGTCGTTTCTTTCTTCAGCGTGACTTCTTTGATAGTGGCGTTGTCGGGGATAGGGCGGTGGTAGCGGATGGGGATGTCACCGATTTTCGAAAGCCAGAGCGTGGCAGTCCGACCACTCGTGTTTTTGAGTTCGAAGCCGGACTGCGAGTACGTCACACTCTGGTATTCTCGCGGCGGTTTCCACTTGAGCCACCCGACCTTGTGCCCGTTCTGTTTCTTCTCGGAAAGGTTCGATAGGTTATCGTAGAAGCGTTCGACGGTTTTCTGCAACGCCTTCGAGTGGACTTCCGAGAACACGGACCATTCGTCTTTCCACTCGGTGAGGCGCTTCTGGTGTTGATACGCCGAACCGATGTTGTCCTCGTCAGTGTCGAGGGCGTTGTATTCGTAGCGGGTGTGGTTGTAGGCTTGGCGGTGGATGTCGATGTGGCGTTCCGCTTCCGCAGCCACACCTGTTCGGTCAGGATAGGCACAGAAGCGGTAGTCGTACCACATCGCCGTACCGTGATTATTGGCATATTTCGACTTAATGATTTGGTTCACAAGTTGTCGGCTTCATCCACGGGGTCAAGCCCCGTGGCATTCGCCTCGACAGCCTGTAAAGACCCCTGAATTGACCGTCAGAGGTCCTCAAAACTGAACCGCTCGCTTTCGGTTGGCCGTGTCGCCCCCGGCCGTGTCACTGTGCTGATTTCTTTCCTGAGGTCGTGGTAGTGTTCGATAACATCGTGCGCGGTGAGAACGCCGACGAGGTCGAAATCCTCGACAACCGGGAGCTTCTTGATGTTTTCTTCCTCCATTCGTTCCGTGGCCCGGCGGAGCGTTTTGTCCTTCGTAATCGTCACCAGTGGCCGGTTCATCACCTTCGATACTGGAATCTCGGAAAACGCCACGTCAGCGGCGAATCCGGCCCGGAGGGCGTCAGTCTCGGTTACCATGCCGACAGGCGTCTCATCGTCACGAACGATGACGCTACCGACATCGTTGCGGAGCATCCGCCCGGCCGCCGTTCGCAACGATACATTGGCGTGACATGTGACCACACGCTCGGTCATGGCTTCCTTGACGAGCATGTCGGCCGGTGGGGCGGGCCGTAGATAGCTCTACCGCGGCCGTGTTGTATTCACCGTCGACATCCGGCTACCGGTTCACCAGCATCGACCAGCCGAGATGTATCACGAGCGCGGCGGCCAGCCCGCCGGCGATGCCGTAGAGGAGGTTCGGCCCGTCAGTCGCAAACCCGAGCGCGAGCATCACGACACTGCCCGCTTCGAGGCCGCCACCGAGAGTTCCAAGCTGCGTGCTCGCCGGAACCCGCGCTGCGGCCTCGGCAAACGGTATCTGGTCGCCGTCGTCCGACTGCACGGACGAGATGCCGATGAACCACGGTAAAAAGAAAAACGACCCGAGAGCCGAGAGGACGCCGGCGACAGCGCCGTAGGTGATACTCTCAAGGGCGACGTAGCCGACGGCAGTGAACGCAACGAAGTGCATCACCGCGGACCCGCTTGCCAGCATGGTCAGAGAGCGCTCGCTCGCTTGCATTTCTTCGGAGGGCATACACCACCGGATTACGCGCAGTGCACAAAAATCAATATACTTGTTTCCGAGTTCTGTGGCGCGTCGGACCACAGACCACAGAAACATCAAACATCCTCCAGCCCATAGGTATCATTGTAATGGCCGAAAGGGAGCTGGAAGCAGAGCGGGAGCGACCGACCGTCGTTCAGCTTGACGACGACCGGGAGCGGGACCTGCTCGCCGGGGCGGTGACGGAGGCCGAGGGGACGACAGCCGACGAGGACGCGCTTGAGAAGTTCGCCGAGCAGCTTGCCGGCTACCGAAAGAACGCCGAGCGGCAGGAGGCCTGGATACGGACGCTCCGGCTCCCACGCGACGGTAAACCGGACCCCGGGGAAGAAATCGAAATCGAGTTTCTGCTGCCGAGCGGTGACACGTTCACCCGTTCGTTTGTCGTCCCGCCGCAGGTCTGGCCGGCTGACAACGACCTTGTCAGGCTGCTTGATGCTGTCGGCCGAACGCCCGCGACGCTTACCGACCTGCTTGGGGACGCGGTGCCGGTCACCCACGACGGCGACGAGTGGACACTTGATATCGACCCCGAACCGACCGGCGAACGGGCCAACGGCGGCTGGTCAGAACGACAGACCACGACGCTTCTCATCGGTACGCTCGTTCCGCTTGTCGTTGTCGCACAGGTACTCTCGCCGATTGCGATGTTCGTCGGCGGCGCAAGCCTCATCACGCCGCTGCTGTATCTGCTCGGCGGTATGGGGCTTGTCGCGACGCTCGGATACATGGTCACGAGCGTCGTCCAGCGGGCGGATGCCGACCTCACCCACGGGTGACCCGTTCCGAGCTCCCACTCTACGTCGGTCAAACGACAGTCGAACCGACCGATAGGTATACGTACGATTGTCCGAAATTTTCGCACAGACGATGCATCGTGCCGGACACGTCGGGGCGGCACTGCTGACGTACGTCCCGTTTGGATTTGTTCTCTCGGCGGCTGAACCTGCGCTCGCGATTCTCGGCGGCGTCGGTGTCGTGGTTCTCTCCCGGCTTCCGGACATCGACTTCGTTCTCCCCGGCGTTGAACACCGTGGTGCAACCCATACAGTCGGCTTTCTGCTCGTTGTCACGGCGGTGCTCGCCGGGGTCGGCTTCGTAATCTCGGGAACGTTCGGGACCGGAACGACTCCGGGACAAAGTGCCGTCCTCGGCGCACTCATCGGGGCGACGGCTGTCGGCTCGCATCTGCTCGCCGATATGCTGGCACCGCCCGGCCTCCCGTTGCTGTGGCCGGTATCGAGGGCACAGTTTACTGTCAATGTGACACACCCCCGCGACCCACTGGCGAACTACGGCTTGCTGACCTTCGGCGTGGTGTTGACAGTGCTCGTCGGCTACGTCGCGAGCTGAAGAGCGCCATCGGCTGCGGCGGAAGGAATATTGCTGTCGCCTCCGCAATGTCGAGGGTATGACCGACGATGCCATGGGGAACTTCCCCGTCCCTGAGCTGTCCGACCTGCCGGAGGACATCAAAGAGCGAATCGAGTCGGAAACCGAACGCGCCGGGTTCACCCCGAACGTCTTCTCGGCTTTCGCGTACAAACCGAGTCACTTCCGGGCGTTTTTCGAATACCACGACGCAATCGTCGACGAGTCTCCTCTGGAACGGGAAGAAATCGAGATGCTCATCGTGACCGTTTCGGGTGTCAACGACTGTCTTTACTGCGTGGTTGCACACGGAGCGTTGCTCCGGGTGTATGCTGATGCGCCGAAGCTCGCAGAGCAGTTGGCGACGAACCACCGGAGTGCAGACCTTTCAGAGCCGCATCGGGCCATGTTGGATTTCGCGGTCACGCTCACCGAAACGCCGGGAAAGGTCGACGAACGCGACCTCGAACGGCTTCGAGAAGCAGGTTTCTCGACCGAGGAAATCTGGGACATCGGCAGTGTCGTCGCGCTATTCAACCTCTCGAACCGAATGGCGACGCTGGCGGATATCCGACCGAACGAGGAGTTCTACACGCTGGGCCGATAGCCCGCAGTATCGAAGCGCGGGGTTCATAGCCCCCGGGGCGCTAGGTGGCGGCAGATGCGCGTCGAGACGCTGGGCGACGGCGAGCCGGAGGTGGCGATCGTCGGCGGAATACACGGCGACGAGCCGTGCGGCCCCGCAGCGGTCGAAGCGCTCCTTGATGCCGCCCCGGACGTCGAACGACCGGTGAAGCTCGTTGTCGCCAACGAGAAGGCGCTGGCCCGCGGTGTCAGATACGTCGACGAGGACCTCAACCGTGCGTTCCCGGGCGACCCCGACGCCGATACCCACGAAGGACGGCTGGCACACGAGCTTCTCGGCGAGATTCGCGGCTGTGAAATCCTCTCGCTCCACTCAACGCAGTCGTACCCGGAGCCGTTCGCGCTGGTTGACGAACGTGACGGATACGCACGGTCGGTCTGTTCGTACCTCTCGGTCGAGGCACTCGTCGAGACGGCACAGTACAGCGGCGGTCGGCTCATCGCCTACCCGGGCGTCGTCGAACTTGAGTGTGGGTTACAACGGTCCACCGCCGCCGCGAAAAACGCCGAAGCGCTCGCCCGGGAGTTCCTCGTCGCCGTCGGGGCGTTATCCGGCGGCGGCGAGCAAACACGACATCACCCGCTCCCTATATTCCGACTTGACAAGCAGATTCCGAAGCCCGAGGCCGACACCTACGAGGTGTTCGTCGAGAACTTCGAACGCGTCGCGGAGGGCGATGCATTCGCCGCGGCCGACGGCGAGCGGCTCGTGGCCGAGTGGCCGTTCTATCCGGTGTTGCTTTCGGCGTACGGCTACCGGAACGTCTTCGGTTACGCGGGCGAACTCGTCGGTCGTCTCGGCGACGAAACACCGACCCGCCATGGTGCGGTGGAAGCGGACGGCCGAGAGGACTAGCTGCTGGCTACTCTTCGGCAGCAAACTGGACCAGTTGTAGCTCCCGGTCGAGCATACAGTAGTCGTGTGGCGGGTCACCGACGACCTCGGTTATCTGATACTCTTCGTCGAAATCAGCGCCGTCCGGCTCGCAGAACTCGTGGCTTGGACACTCAGTGTACGGACATGGTCCCACGAGCGAAGCCTTACTGCCGGCGTAAGCGGCGTTCGCATCGACGTTCGCGAGCACCGGGGCAGGCTCTACTTCGACCGCGGTGACACCGGTGTCGTGGACCGCACACTCAAGCGTCCCGGAGTCACGGACACCCGTCACGCGGTAGCGGCGACCTTCCGTAAGGTTGAGACACTGCTCCCGATACGGACAGCCCTCGCAAGCGTCGGTCTCGCCCCCGTAAACGAACTCCGTCCCGACCTCCGCGAGGCGCTCGCCAAGTAGCGTGACGGTACTCATACCCACGCGTTCGCCGGCGAACGGGTTAAGCCTGTCTCGTCCGATTCTGCAGAATGATAATTTATCCTATAATGAAAAGTTTCGTATATTTCTGGGGCGGCTGACCGCTAGCAGTCGCGACCGCGCTCTTTTATATCGTGAGGAACGAACCTGTCCGTAGTGAGCGACCGAAACCGCTGTAAGGTCTGCGACGTCGTCCGGCGGTACGACATCGAGTCGCCGATCGGGGAGTACGCGACGGTTGACGAGTACCTGGTCGCCCGGTGGAGCGGTGCTGCAAGAGGCGAGGCGGTCGGATACCGGACGCTGACAGGGTGGATAAACAAGCGGATACTCCGGGAGGCATACGACGACGCCGCGCTTTCGTATCCGGGGAGTCGCATAACCGACGACTACGAGACGCTGCAGGGCGACGACGAGCTGGCACGGCAGGAGTTGCTCGAGTATCTGGACGCAAACGGCGTCGATGCGACGAGGGTCGTCAGTGACTTCGTCTCCTGGAGCACCGTTCGCCACCACCTGAAAGACTGCCTAAACGCAAAAAAGCCTGACCAGTCGGCGTCAACCGACTGGGAGCAAGAGAGTGTCGACACCGCTGTCGAGCAGACGGCAGAAAAGACAGAGCGGGCGCTACGCGCACTTGCTAACAAAGGTCGGATACGTGACGGGAAAGCGGCGACGATACGCGTGCGGGTGGAGCTGGAGTGTCCGGAGTGTCAGGTCCGGGTCCCGTTTGACGAGGCGTTCCAGCGCGGTTACGTCTGCGAGGAACATGCGCCGCAACCGGCCGAGGAGGACCATGCTGAGCCGGCAAGCGGAGGTGGTGCTGGATGACGTGGAAGCTGGAAATAGAGAATATTGCTGGCATTCGCTCCGGGGCGGCAACGATCGAACCGGGGCTGAACGTCGTCCACGCTGAAAACTGGCAGGGTAAGTCGAGCTTCTTGAAATCCATCCGAACTGTTTTCGGAACGGCCAACCCGATTACAGAAAGTTGTGATGAGGGATACGTCGAGCTTCGCGAGGAGGAAACGACCACGACGGTTCGGTTGACGCGCGCCGACGGCCGAATCATCCGAGAAGGGGACCCGGTTTTGGAGACGCCCTACGACCGACGACGGGCCATACTGTTTGCGTTCCTCGGAGAGGAAAACGAGATTCGGCGGGCAGTTCGCCGCGGCGAAGACCTTGAGGACGAACTCACTGCTCCGCTCGACCTTCAGAACATCGACGAGCAGATAACAGCACTGACCGAAAAGCGGGAAGATATTGAACGGCAGCTAGAACAGGCCGAACGCGCTGCCGACGACGCCATCGACCTCGAACAACGGGTACAGGAGCTCTCAGCGGAGCTCGAAGAGCTTCGTTCGGAGCGGTCCAGCATGGAGACCCACGGCGACTCAGACAGCGGCAGCACGACACAGGCGCTTGCTGACAAGCAGGCGCAACTGGAACGACAGCGAAACCGAAAATCACGGCTCGAAAGCACGGTACAGCGGGTCGAAGACCGACTCACAGAGCTGGACGCAGCCGAGTCGGGCATCGATGTCCCGGAGGCAGCCGTCGGCGAGGAACTCGCGACCGTCGAGACGGAGCTCCGCCGGCTGAACAGCGATATCGACCTGTTGCAGTCACTGTACTCGGCGAACCACCGACTGCTTGAAGAGGACCGCCTCGAACTCGTCGCCGATATCGACCGGTCTATCGCCGGCGATGTCGTCTCCTGTTGGGTGTGCGGCGCCGACAGCGACCGGGAGACAATAGAGTCGTACGTGACGGCCCTCGGCGAGCGATTGTCAGATGCCCGTGCGGAACGCGACGAGCTCCAGCAGCGACACGAGGAGCTGAAATCCCGCAGAGAGCAGCGACAGGAGGCAGAAAAGCGGCTCCAGGAGATTCGCGACCAGCAGTCGGAGCTGGAACGACAGCTCGAAGAAAAACGGGAGTCGCTGGCCGATGTCGAAGAGCGCATCGAGGAGCTCGAAGACAAAGTCGAAGCCCTCGAGTCGGAAGCCGAGGCTGCCAGCGAACAGCGGACGGACATCGAGAGCGAAATCAAATTCACCGAGACCAAGCTGGAGGAGACGAAGGCCTCACTCGAGGAGAAACGCGACACCGCCGACCGGAGGCCTGAGCTGGAAGCCCGCCGCGACGAGCTAACCGCCGAGATAACTGATTTGCGGACCGAGAAGAAGACGACAAAGCGGCGGCTTCGAACGGAGTTTGAAGACGCGGTTGACGACGTTATCGAACGTTTTGAAACCGGGTTCGAGAAGGCACGGCTGACGGATTCGTTCAACCTCGTTGTCGCACGAGATGGCCGCGAGGCTTCGCTCGATGCGCTCAGCGAGGGCGAGCGGGAGTTGCTGGGGCTTCTGGTCGCTCTTGCCGGCCACGAAGCCTTCGAGGTTGGCGAGGACGTACCGGTGTTGCTTTTCGATGGCTTGGGTGCGCTCTCGGCGGCCAACCTCGAAAAGCTCGCAGACTACGTCGAGGGGCGCGCCGAGCGTATCGTTTTCACCGCCTACCCCGAACACTCAACAGAGGGCGCTCACGAGATAGACCCAGCCGACTGGAAAGTCGTCTCGGGGCGGGATGAGGCCTGAATCGACAGAAGAGTATTTACAGCTACAACAACCACCACAATAAAAACGCGAGATGGTACGCGAATATATCACGTCACGCGAGTATCTTCCGGACGACCCGGAAGGTGAACACCGGCTTCAACTGACCGACGCCGAAACGAAGGAGATATTCGAGACGCAGGTCCGTATTGCGAAGTCGAAAGCGGAGCTTGCAGACCCTGCACCGCTTGTCGTCCGCGGCGGCCCACACGAGGACAGCCACGAGGCGTGGTATGTCGAACTCGTCGAGTCGGACGCCGGCGGGGAGATAGACCGGGAGCTGCTCCGCGATTGTCTCGAGGACGCACAGAGCGGGACCGATGTTATCAACGCTCGGTCGGCGGAGCTGAAAGCGGTGCTCTGTTACCTCGTCGAAAAGGGCGTCTTCGAGTCACAGTCGGAGGCAGCCCGGTCGCTACTCTGGGAAAAGCTAGCCGACGACCACCGGCCGCTGCTCCGACAGCTTGACGGAGTCTGCGATGAGCTCGAAGAAAGTGACCTCGATGCGGCACTGGGACGATGAGCGCGACCGAAAGCTTCCGCGGGTTCCTCTCGGCGCTGGATGCGGCCGGCGAGCTAAACCGGATACAGCAGCCCGTCTCGTGGGACCTCGAAGCAGCCGCAATCACCACCCGTGCGAACGAGCGGGATGCAGCGATTCCGGTCTTTGAGACGATGTCCGGCGACGCTGCATCCGCGCGACTCGTCGGCGACCCCTATCGGGGGCCGCCGACCCGACCGTGGGCAAACGTCGCACGCGGTGCTGGTATCGACCCGCGAAGCGACAGCACGACATTCTTCGAGGCGATGGTCGAACGGCTCGAATCGCGAATCGAGCCGAAGACGGTCGAAAGAGACGAGGCACCCTGCAAAGCGGTCGTCAACCGCGGCAGCGATGCCGACCTGCTCGACCTTCCGTGGCCGTATATCCACCAGGGCGACGGCGGGAGATATTCGAGCCTCCATACCCTCGTCGCTCCGGACCCGACGACCGAGTGGGGTCGCTGTGGCGACCACCGTGCGATGATACACGGAACCCAGCGGGCCAGCGTCCGGCTGCTGGCCGGCGAGCAGATTCCCAACCGCTACTACTACGACTACGAGCGAGGCGGCGAGCCGATGCCGGTTGCCATCGCTATCGGCCCGCCGCCCGCGGTGTCGTTTACGTCGAACCTGTGGATTCCGACGGGACGAAGCGAGTTCGAGTTTGCCGGCTCGATTCGCGGGTCGGCCATCGAACTCGTCGAATGCGAAACCAACGACCTGTACGTCCCTGCGACGGCCGAGATCGTCATCGAGGGGCATATCCACCCGGACGACCGGCTCGACGAGGGGCCGTACGGAGACTATCTCGGGTTTATGCACGGCCCACGGCGGTCGATGCCGGCTCTAGATGTTGCGGCGATTACGCACCGTCCGGACCCGTATCTTCCCTTCTGTGTCGACGGGTCCGGTACCGGCTATCCGTTTAATTCCAGCAACGCGATCGAACACGCCTGTTCCGGGCCGGACGCGACCATCGGCGCCCGGGCGGCCGGATTCGACATCGAGCGGAGCGCAACGTGGCCCTACACCGAGCAGACGGTGTTCGTCTTTGCGACCGAAGAACAGTACGACGGGTATTTCCACGACGTGGCGAACTTCGTGTTCACTTCGTGGGGGATGCTCCGGGTCGACTTCTTCATTTTCGTCGACGCCGACGTAGACCCGATGGACCCTCGTGCCGTCTTCGAGGCTATCGCCCTACACGCAGACCCCGAAGAGGATTTCTACCAGTTCGGCATCGAGCGGATGCCGAAGACGCCGCTCAACATCTACCAGACACCCGAAGAGAAGGGTAGCGCCGACCTCGGGACCTCAAAGACCAAGACGGCAAAAGCCTACATCGACGCGACCCGAGCCGAAAACGCCGAGGGCGTCGAGCAGACGGTCTACTCCGACCGTCGCCTCCGGGAACGCGCCCAAGAGACACTCGCGACGGCCGGCTTCGACGCCTCAAAGCTGCCGCTGTCGTCCGGACGGGGGAAGCGATGACCGCCTTCAGAGACCACCTCCAGCGGCTCGAACAGGACGGCGACGCCCTCGCTGTCGAGTCGGACCTCCATACTGTCGACGAGGTTGCAATGGTGGGATACGAGTCGCTGAAGCACAACGGTCCCGCAATAACCTACGAGAACACTGCTGGAGTGGTCCGCCTCGCAAGCGGGGCATACGCTGGGCCGGACCAGCTGCAGCCACACGAACAGAAGCCGTGGACGCGAATCGCGCTTGCTGTCGGACTCGACACAGGGACGAGCTACGCAGAACTCCTGGAGTATACGACCGGGTTGCGGGAGACGACACCGGTCGCAGAGAACGGAACCGAGCCGCTCGATGCACGACCGGCCGGTATTGACCTCGGCGACCTCGGGTTGCCGGTGCCGCCGACCTGCGAAGGCGGCATGGCGACGCTCGGAATCTTCGCCGTCGGCGGCGACCGGACGACGTGGAGCCCGGTCCGCGGCCGAGTCCGTGGCCCCAATCGGCTCCGTGTTTCGATACCGGAGCGGCTCGGCGAGGAACTTGGGACGCGAGCGCGCGTGACCGTCTCGCTGGGTGTGCCGTGTGATGCGTTGTTGTCGGCGTACCTGCCGTGGTTTACCGGTGCACGACAGCGGGAGGCGTTCCCGGTCGCCCGTGGCCCGGATTCGCTTTCGGTGAGCCGCCACCGTGGTATGCTCATCCCGACCTCGTCGGAGGTCGTTGTCGACGGTCGCGTCGTGGGAGACGCCGGAGCGCTCGAGGAACCGCTTGCCGGCTGGGAGCGGCTTCTCGACACGACGACTGTAGACATCGCTATCAACGAGATACGGACCCGCAATAGCCCGACCGTTCCGTTCGCCTCCCTCGGGGCGCCACTCAGCGACGATATCCAACTCGCGGGACTGCTTGAGGCGGCGAAGCTTCATCGACGAATCAACAGCTACTGGGGCGTTTCGCCGATAGAGTGGCTGCTCATCCCACCGGAAGCCCGGTTGAATTTCTGTATCGTCGCCAGCGAAATCCTCTATGCGGGCTTTGAGTGGCAACTGGCGAACGCGCTGTTTACCTTTTCCGATAGCTTCGACAAGGTGCTCATCCTCGATACTGACGTGCCCTCGACCGACCTCGGCAAGGCGCTACAGGATATGTGGGTAAAGGCCCACCCATCCCACAACTGGATATTCAGCACGTCCGACGCCCCACGAGCGACCGCCCCGCTGTATCGACAGGACGGGTCGACCGGGTCTCGGCTCTATGTCGATGCCACGTGGGACGCCCGTTGGGACCAAGAGTACATCGCGCCGCGGGTCGGGTTCGAGGAGTCATTCCCCGAAGAGATACAGGCGGCCGTCCGCGAGTCGTGGACGTCGATGGGGTTCAGTGACGAGTGACGAAGCTGTTGTATACATTACATTATCTGTCGACGGCGGTACGGACCGATATCGCGTTGACGTGTGTCGGTTTAGCTGCGTCGGCGTCTTGTGTGAGAGTTGATTGCATATCTCTCGGTAGCTTTCTATAACACGCTTAGGGTTTGTTATACCACGCTCCGCTCAGTGGGGTGTCAAAGCCGTGCAGGTCGCTACACATCCACTGTCCGACCTTTTGTATACAATTATGTATACAAAACCGAAGGCGAAGGCCGGCTGTATCCGCTCTCGATAGAATACGGTGTGCGCTCAGGCGTCAGCCGTCGAGGTCGAAAACGTGCATCGGCCATTCGCGCTCGTACTCCAGCGCAAGCGCCCGCTCGTCGTCCGTCGGCTCTCTGACCCGGAGCCGTACCTCGTCGCCGATTTCGACCGCCTCGTATGGGGCATCGACACGGCCCAAAAGCCGGCCGCCACCGTCAAGTTCGACGACTGCAATCGTATACGGCGCGTCGTCGTCCAGCTGTGGCGGCGGCGAGTGAACCGCAGTGTAGGTGTAGACAGTACCGGTTTTCGGCTGCGGTTCCGCGCTGACGTTGGTGCCGCCGCAGTTGTAGCAGGTCGGCCGTGGCGGGAAAAGCACGGCTCCGCAGTCGGTACAGACGCCGCCGAAGAGTTCGCCGTCGTCGAGCGCCGCAAAGAATCCCGGCAGCGTCAGCGGGCTCTCAGCGTCTAGCGGCCGGTCCGCTCTATCGCTCATCGGCCACCTCCCGCGGTGAGGACGTGTGCAACCGTCACGGCATCAGCGACGCCCCCCTCGTTCAGCAGCAGCGCCGTCTCCGGCGCTGGTGGTCCACGGTTCGGCGCTTGTCCCGTGAGCTGTTCGTAGGCCTCGATAGCCTGCAAGAGTCCCGTCGCACCGATTGGGTGGCCGCGGGCCTTGAGACCGCCGCTGGTGCTGAGACTGACATCTGTCCAGCCGTCAGCCCGCTCCGATGGGGGGCGGTAGCTCTGATAGCCGGTGCCCTTCGGTGCAAAGCCGACCGCCTCCGCAAGCAGCGCCTCGCTGACGGTAAAGGCGTCGTGTACTTCGGCGATATCAACATCGTCTGGGGTGAGGCCCGCCTCCTCGTATGCGGTCTCGGCAGCGATTCGCGCCCCGGCGATGTCGGTCATATCCCGCTCTGCGACCGCGATGTTGTTCGCCGCCGCGCCGGTTCCGCCGATGGCGACGGACGGTGCGTCGAGTTCCGCGGCCCGCTCTTCGGTCGTAACGAGGACGACGGCCGCCCCGTCGCCGACCGGCGCGCAGTCGTAGAGCTTCAGCGGCGGCGCGACCGGTGGCGATTCGATGGCTGCCTCAAGCTCTATCGGCTCCGAAAACTGTGCACGAGGGTTCGCTGCGGCGTTCCGATGGTTCTTGACAGCGATGCGAGCGAGGTCTTCCTCAGTCGCGTCGGTCTCGTGGAGATACCGCTGTGCGAGCAGCGCATACTGGCTTGGGGCAGTCACCCCCGAACGTTGCTCGATGGCGCGGTCGAACGCTGCCGAGAGAGCGTCGGTCGCACCGCCTGTCCCACCGGCAGTCATTTTTTCGACGCCACAGGCCAATACGCCCTCGTGTTCGCCGTTCCGGACATCCTTGACCGCATGGCGCAGCGCGAGCGCGCCGGCGGCCGCACATCCCTCCACACGTTCGGCGGGGACGTTCCGGAGTCCGGCCCACTCAGCAAGCAGGGTTCCCTGCATTATTTGATGTTCGTACGTCTCTGATTGGTTGCCGACGTAGACAGCGTCGGCGAGCGACGCCGGGTCGGGCAACCCATCGAAGGCCTCTGCTATGGCCAGCGAAAAGAGGTCGCGACCGGGCAGGTCTGTCTGGCCGACGGGTGATGACCCGACAGCCGCGAGTACTGGTTGGGGCATAACGGTCCAGGGTATCGCTCGCTGTGTGATAGTTCTTTTGTCACATGGAAGGTGGGTACTTGTACCCACCTGCATAAACCGGAGAGAATTACATATAGACATACTTTATTATTGTAGGTACTGGACAGCACAACCTGTATGCGCCGACCACTACTAGTCACGCAGTTCCTGGAACGCGCACGCCGTAATTACGGCGACCAGGAAGCGGTAGTTGCAACGACCGGTGAACGCTTTACCTACAATGAACTCGCTGACCGGGCCGACCGCGTCTCGAAAGCGCTGCAGGAGCGAGGCATCGAGAAGGGCGACGCCGTCGCCGTCCTTGACCCGAACACCCACTATCACCTCGAAGCCGCCTATGGGTCGATGCAGCTGGGTGCGATTCACGCCCCTCTGAACTATCGGCTGCTCCCGGACGACCTTGAGTATATTCTCAACGACTGTGACGCAAAGGCTGTCATCGCGGACTACGAACTAGCCGAGAAGATTGAGGCGGTCCGTGACGACATCCCGACCGATATATTCATCACGAACGACGCCACCGAGACGGACGGCGAGTGGGAGGACTTCGACGAGGTCATCGACGGTGTCGGCCCCGACTACGACGAGCCGGAGATGGACGAAGACGACGTCATTACCATCAACTACACCTCCGGGACGACCGGCGACCCGAAGGGTGTCATGCGGACCCACCGCAGCGAGACGCTCCACGCCTATCTAACGTCGATTCATCAAGAAATCAGCGACGATGATGTCTACCTGTGGACGCTCCCGATGTTCCACGTCAACGGCTGGGGGCACATCTACTCCATTACCGGCATGGGTGCAAAGCACGTCTGCACGCGCGGCGTCGACGCCGAGACGATCTTTGAAGCGATTCAATCGGAAGACGTCTCGTATCTCTGTGCGGCACCGACCGTTCTCAACATGCTGCTCGACTACTACGACAGCCACGATGTCGAGACGACGGGCGACAGCGACGTCCGCGTCGCGACGGCGGGCAGCGCCCCGCCGGAGGCGACCATCCGTACCGTCGAAGACGAGTTCGGCTGGTACCTCAAGCACGTGTACGGAGCGACCGAGACAGGGCCGCTCATCACGACCTCCGATTCGCGGCGGTTCTTCGACGACGACAGCGAGGACCGATTCGCAGTCAAGAAAACCCAGGGACTCGGCTTCCTCGGCACCGATGTCCGTGTTGTCGACGAAGATGGCAACGATGTTCCCCGCGACGGCCAGACCATTGGCGAAATCGTCGTCCGCGGCAATCAGGTGATGGACCGGTATCTCGGCAAGCCCGAGGCCACGGAAGAAGCGTTCAACGACCGTGTCGAGGGCTACTACCACATGGGAGACCTCGCAACGGTTGACGAAAACGGCATGATGCGGATTCAGGACCGCAAGAAGGATATCATCATCTCCGGCGGAGAGAACATCTCCTCCATCGAACTGGAGGACACGCTCTTCGAACACCCCGAGGTATCCGATGTCGCCGTCATCCCGGCCCCGAGCGACGAATGGGGCGAGACGCCGAAGGCGTTCGTCGTCCCGGAAAGTGGCGACCCCGACGACCCCGCTGTTACAGAGGACGAACTCACCGCGTTCACCCGTGAGAACCTTGCCAGCTACAAGATGGTCCGGCGCGTCGAGTTCGTCGAGGAACTGCCGACGACTGCGACCGGGAAGGTCCAAAAATACGAGCTTCGCGAGCAGGAGTGGGAAGACGAGGACGCGATGGTCGGTCAGGGATAATAACACGGCAAAGATTTAATTACGGGGACGCTGTCTACGACCACTACGGGACGGCACCACATACTGCCGTGGGCCACGCCGTCCCTGTTAGCCGCTCTCGATAGTCACATCTGGCCGCATGTTTTAAGTAGTCCTCCGTCTATAACCGGTATACTTATTATACTCTCTTACAACGTGTCGAACGGAATCTATCATGACAGACAACCGCATCCGCTCGTCCCGCCGTCGCCTGCTGAAGGGCGCTGCGGCGGCAGGCGGTATCGGAGCGTTCGCTGGCTGTGCCCTGCTCGAAGAAGCCGGCGAAGAGGAACAACTGGACGGAATTCCGGATGAGCCGTTCCGAATCGTTCACTTTACTTTCGAATCCGGCCCGCCGGCTTTCTACGGCGACGAGATGATAAACGCCGTCGACATGATGGTCGACCGGATTAACGACCGTGGCGGGCTGCTGGGCGAACGCGAAATCGAAATCGTCGACCGCATCGACGAGGACGCCGGCGTTGAGTCGATGCGCGGTAGCGTTCGCCAGATCGCCCAGAACGACGAAGCCGACATGCTCATGGGCCTCATTTCGAGCGCCAACGCGCTTTCTGTGGTGCCGGCGGCGGAGGAAAACCAGATACCGTTCCTCGTTACTGTCCCCGGAACGTACCAGCTATTCGAGGAGAACCCTGACCTAGAGTATGCGGTCCGCACTGCCGGAACGAACGCGGCAGGTGCCATCGGTGGTGCCCGTATCGTCGAGCAGATGGACGATGTCGAGACGGTCGTCACCGTCGACCAGGACTACGCGTGGGGCCACGACCACCGCGACATGTTCGTCGAAGCGCTGGAGCGTATTCGGCCCGACATTGAGGTGCTGGAGACACGGACGCCGGAACCGTTCATCTCCGACTACAGCGCCCACATCAGCGCCGTACAGGACCTTGAGCCGGATGTCGTGTTCTCGAGCCTGTGGGGCGGCGACATCTCGACGTTTACCAGTCAGGCTGTCGACGACGGGCTCTTCGATGACATCGGAACCGGCGTCTTCGTCGGCGACACGGGCGCGCCGCTTCTCCGAGCGCTCGGTGACGACATGCCGGAAAACGTCATCATGGGCGGCCGTGGCGGCTACCAGCCCAACTACCGCTACGAGACTGCTGAAGACCATCAGGAGTTCGTCGACGACTACTTCGACCGCTACGGCGACATGCCCGGCTGGGGTGCCTACCACGACTGGGTCGCCTTCCAAGCACTGGAAGCGGGTGTCGAGCAGGCGGTTCAGCTGACCGGCAACTGGCCGACGGGCAGCCAGCTGATGTCGTCGATTCGAGGGCTGTCCTTCGAGACGACCCACGGCAGCCACGTGATGGCACAGGCCGGCGGCCGGCAGGCGTCCGCCCCCGGTGTCTTCGGTCAGCCCACGCCTGACCACGACTTCCCGGTCGACCACCACCTCCTCACCGACTACGAGTTCATCCCCGCACACGAGTGCAACCCGCCAGAAGGGATGGACACCTTCGAGTGGGTCGAACAGATCGAACCAGTCGAATAAACCGAGGTGATTACTATTCTCTCAAGTATACTTGGACCAACGTTCAACGGCCTATATTTCGCCGCGCTACTGTTCTTTGCGTCGGTCGGGCTGACGCTCGTCTTCGGCGTGTTGAACCTCCTGAACATGGCGCATGCGGCGTTCTTCGGGCTCGGCGTCTACATCGGGGTCTGGACGCTGAACAACATGCACGATATCTCGACGTCGCTTGCGGTCTTGCTCGTGCTTATTGTCATCGCCATCCCGGTCGTCGTTTCGGTGCTGGCAGGGGCGCTAGACAAGACGCTCTTTGCACCACTGTACGACATCGAGCCCGTCTATCAGCTGCTCGCCACCTTCGGCGTGTTGCTGATGATAGAGGACCTCATCAAGTTCATCTGGGGAACGACGCCCATTGCCGTCGATTCCGCCGTCAATCCGAGTAGACAGCTCGGTTCATTCGAGGTCCTCGGCTCGTCGCTGTCGATGTACCGCACGTTCATTGTCCTGATGTTCATCGTGACCGCTGTCGGGCTGTTTCTGATGTTCGAGCGGACGAAGCTCGGAAAGATTTCGCTGGCGATGGCTGAAGACTACGAGATGGTTCAGATGCTCGGCATCAACGTCAACCGCGTCCGAGTGCTCATCTTCTCCATCTCGGTCGGTCTGGCCGCACTCGGCGGCGCACTCTTCGTGCCGCTTGCGCCGGCGACGCCCGCGATTACCCTTGAGTACGTGCTGCTCTCGTTCGCTGTCATCGTCATCGGCGGCCTCGGCAGCCTCAAAGGGGCAATCGTGGCATCGCTGATTATCGGGCTGGTTCGCAGCTTCGGTATCACGTACGTCCCGCAGATAGAGCTGGCTATCGTCTTCCTGCTGATGGCCGCGGTCATCATCGTGAAGCCCGAAGGTCTCTTCGGCCACGAGGAGGTGGGTGAATGAGCCGCCTCGGTCGTATCCGCAATGCGCTCGGCGACAAGCGAGTGCTCGGCGGCATCGGCCTGTTCGTCCTGCTTGCGCTCATTCCAGCCACTGGGCGGGGCTTCGAATCGTTCCTCGTCATCTGGATGATGTGCTTTGCCATCGCCGCGCTCGGCTTCAACGTCCTGTTGGGCTATACGGGGCTGCTCTCGTTCGGACACGCGGCCTTCTTCGGCAGCGCAGCCTACGCGATGGCCATCGGCATGGACCGACTGGGGATTGAGTCGCTCATCGTGTTGCTGGTGTTTGCCGTCGCTGTTGCCGGACTACTCGGTCTCGCGATGGCCCTTCTTACACTTCGGAGCAACGAGATTTACTTCGCGCTGTTGACCCTGGCGCTTGCCCAGCTCGTCTACGTCGTCGGGGTCCGAGATATCTACGGCCTCTCGGGCGGAACCGACGGCATGTCCGTCGGAACCCCCGACTTCCTCGGACTCGGGCTGAACGAGCTCGCGTTCAACACCTACATGCTCGGCTTCTACTACTACATCGTCCTGCTGTTCCTGGCCGGGACGATTCTGCTCATGTGGGCGATGCTCCGCTCGCCGTTCGGGCTGACGCTGAAGATGATTCGAGAAAACCCCGAGCGGGCGATGATGAGCGGCGTTCCGGTCGAGCGATACCGGACGTATTCGATGACGCTCTCGGCGATGATAACCGGCCTCGGCGGCGCGCTGTACGCCGTCCAGCTCGGACGCATCACGCCCGACCAGCTCTACTGGGTCCAGTCCGGTGAAATCGTCTTCATGGCCCTGCTCGGCGGCATGGGGACGTTCTTCGGCCCCATCGTCGGCGCGGCCGCCTTCATCGGGCTACAGGAGCTGACGCTCCGGTTCACCGAGTACTGGCACTTCGTGATGGGTCTCATCCTGCTCATCGTTGTGGTGACACTCCGCGAGGACGGTATCTGGGGCGGTATCAAGCAAGCCAGCGAGCGGTTCCGCGGAGGTGACGACTCATGAGTTCGACACCAATACTCGAGACGGTCGATGTCCGCAAGGAGTTCGGCAATCTGGTCGCAGTCGACGGTATCAGTTTGGAGTTCTACACCGACGAGACGGTCGGCATTATCGGCCCGAACGGGGCCGGCAAGACGACCTTTATCAATCTGATATCCGGCGTTTTGCCGCTGACGGACGGCCAGATACTCTTCGCCGGCGACGATATCAGCGACCTAAAGCGCTACAAGCGCGTCCGTCGTGGGCTGGTTCGGTCGTTCCAGATCCCGCAGATTTACGACGAGTTGACGCTCCGTGAGAACATCCAATCGAGCATTCTCTCACGGAAGCAGGAGAACAACCGTCTGTTCACGCCGACCGACCGCGAGGAGGAGTCGCTGCAAGAGGCAAACGAGCTCATCGAGACGTTCAACCTCGAAGCCCACGCCGACGAGCACACGGAGCACCTCCCACACGGTGTCCGGAAAGTCCTCGACGTGGCGATGTCGTTTGCGCTTGAGCCACAGATTATGTTCCTCGATGAGCCGACAAGCGGTGTCGGGTCAAAGGAGAAAAACGACGTGATGGAGACCATAACACAGGCAGCCGACGAACAGAACATCGGACTGGTGTTCATCGAACACGACATGGAACTCATCCGCGAGTACTCCAGCCGGACCGTTGCGCTCCATGAGGGACGCGTGCTGCTTGACGACGAGCCTGACGCGGTGTTCAACTCCGAGGAAGTAAACGAATTCATCCTGGAGGGAGGTGTCTGAGATGAGCGAC
This sequence comes from Natronomonas pharaonis DSM 2160, assembly GCF_000026045.1. Taxonomy (NCBI): domain Archaea; kingdom Methanobacteriati; phylum Methanobacteriota; class Halobacteria; order Halobacteriales; family Natronomonadaceae; genus Natronomonas; species Natronomonas pharaonis. Next base: position 1,651,464 of record NC_007426.1, read on the forward strand.
GCACTGCTTGAGCTGTCCGATGTCAGTGTGACTATCGACAGTGCGCCGGTGCTTTCGGGCGTCTCGCTCCGTGTCGACCCCGGCGAAACCGTCGCGCTCGTCGGTCGTAACGGAGCCGGCAAGACGACGACCTTCCGAACTGTGATGGGCCAGACGGACATGACAGACGGCAGCATCCGCATGTCAGGAACGGAAATCGCCGACATGAAATCCCGCGAGCGGTCCCGGATGGGTATCGGATTCGCGCCGGAGGACCGCCGGCTCTTTACGTCGCTAACCGTCGAGGATAACCTCCGGATGGCGACGTGGGGCGGCGACAGCATCCCGGAATCGGAGTTCGAAGAGCGGCTCGACCGAATCCTCGATATCTTCCCGGAGATGGAGGAGTTCCTCGACCGGCCGGCCGGCCAACTCAGCGGCGGCCAACAGAAGATGGTAACCGTCGGCCGCGCACTCTCGTCTGACCCCGAGTTGGTGCTTGTCGACGAGCCTTTCGAGGGGCTTGCCCCGTCGGTCCGCGAGCAGTTCCGCAACGGCCTCGAACGAATCAAGGACCTCGATGTCTCCATTGTCGTCGCAGAGTCGAACGTCAGACACGCCGGCGAAGTCGCCGACCGTGCCTACGTCATCGAACGTGGTGAGATAATCACCGACACCGACATCACCGAAGAAGACCCGCTCGAAGAAAACGAAGAGGTCCGCCGTATCTTCGAAGGCGGCTGACCGAACACCGACGCGTCGTTTTTTGTTACTCGAACTCCGGCGTGCGGTCCTCGACAAACGCTTTCATGCCTTCTCGCTGGTCGTGGGTGCCGAACAGCCCAGCGAAGGCTCGCTTCTCGTAGTCGAGGCCGCCGGTACCGTGGCGCTGTTCGATGGCCTGCTTTGCCGCTTTGAGCGCAACGGCGGGTTTGGAGGCCAACTCCGCGGCGAACTCCTCGATGCGGTTGTCGACCTCATCGTCAGAAACGACCTCGCCGAAGAGTCCCTCCGCGGCGGCCGTCTCCGCGTCGAGCCGCTCACCGAGGAATATCATCCGCTTTGCGGTCTCTTCGCCGACGAGCCGGGGGAGCCGTTGTGTGCCACCCCAGCCCGGAATGATACCGAGGTCGATTTCGGTGTTACCGATGAGCGCCGACTCGCTGGCGATGCGGAAGTCACAGGCCATCGCCATCTCGCAGCCGCCGCCGAACGCGTAGCCGTCGACAGCGGCGACAGTCGCGCCGGGGAACTGTTCGAGTGCGTCGGCCACGTCGTGGCCGAGTTCACCCCACGCCTGTGCCTCCGGCGTCGAGAGGTCCTTCATGTATTTGATGTCCGCGCCGGCGATGAAGGCATCGTCGCCAGCACCTGCAAGCACTAACACGCGTGCGTCGCCGGCCTCCGCTGCAGCTATTGCCTCTGCGAGTGCTTCCAACGTTTCAACATTGAGCGCGTTGAGCGCCTCCGGGCGGTCGACGGTGACGGTCGCGATGCTGTCGTTCCACTCCAGAGAAACGGTTTCCCATTCCATAGCAGTTGTTCGCCGGAACGGAGAATAAAACTATGGACGCGGGCAGTTCAGCTACTTGTCCGCGCCGGTGACGACGACCGGACGGTCCGAGTCGAGGATGACAGACTGGGTGACACTGCCGAAAAGCGCCTTGCCGACTGGCGACTGCTTGCGCCCGCCGAGGACGATGCTGTCGACGTCGTGTTCGTTTGCTTCTTCGATTATCCGGTCGGCCGTCTCGCCGGCATCGTCGAGCACGGTGTACGCTACGTCGTGTTCGTCGAAATGCTCCGAGACGCGCCGGACGGAGCCGACACGAGTGGCAGATTTGAACGAGCCGAATCCCTCCGGGAGTTCTTCATCGTCGTCCTGAAAAATGAACAGGATGATAGCCTCGACATCGGTGTCGCTTCCCGGCAGCGAAGAGACGTACTCCGCTTGCTTCAACGAGCGCTCTTCGTCCGTATCGACCGGCATCAGTACGCGGTACATATCTAATGGCTCGCGCGCGGGGGAGGTAAAACCACAGGCTCACATACGAAGGTCGAACGAGGCCGCAGCCATTGAGGCCGGGTCGGCTCCGGTCGTGAGTCGATTGCACGCAACACCGAAAGGTCGTTATGCGTCCCCAGTAGACGTTCAGTTATGGCTGAGATACGGGTAGCCGGAACCGGAATCACTGATTTCGGTGAACACGACCGAACCACACGCGACCTGTTCGCGGAGGCTGGACTCGCGGCGCTGGACGACGCCAGCGTCCCGGCCGAAGACGTTGAAGCGCTCTACTACGGGAATTTCATCGGCGAACTCGCCGAGCGACAGGGCCATCAGGGACCGCTCGTCGCGGAGGCCGCCGGGCTGGATTGCCCGTCGACCCGCGTCGAAAGCGCCTGTGCCTCTTCGGGGGCCGCTGTTCGTGAAGGTGTACAGGCGATTCACGCCGGTGCAGACGTGGTCGTCGTCGGCGGCGCAGAGCGGATGTCCAACATGGGAACGGAGGGTGCGACCGAGGGGCTCGCAACGGCTGCCGACGACCTCCACGAGGTCCGGGCAGGCGTTACGTTCCCCGGCGCGTACGCGCTGATGGCCTCAGCGTACTTCCACCAGCACGGCGGCGGTCCGGAGGATTTGGCCCACATCGCCGTCAAGAACCACGACAACGCTCTCGTCAACGACCACGCACACCTCCAGCAGGAGATAACGGTTGCGGACGCTCTCGATGCGCCACAGGTGGCCTCGCCGCTCGGCCTCTACGATGCCTGTCCCATTTCGGACGGCGCGTCGGCCGTGGTGCTGGTTTCAGACGATTACGCGGAGGAAAACGACCTCAGCGCGCCAGTCGCTATCACCGCAAGCAGTCAGGCGAGCGACCACCTCGCTCTTCATGACCGGGAGTCGCTGACCGAAACGCCGGCAACGGAAGTTGCGGCCGAGGCAGCATATCAAGAGGCCGGGATTGGCCCCAACGACCTCGATTGCATCGAGGTCCACGACTGTTTCACCATCGCCGAGGTGTTGGCGCTCGAAGGGCTCGGCGTCTACGAGACCGGCGAAGCCATCGGCGCGGCCCGCCGCGGCGAGACAACACGGGACGGCGAGTTGCCGGTGAACCTCTCCGGTGGGCTGAAGGCGAAGGGCCACCCGGTCGGTGCGACCGGCGCGGCACAGATAGTTGAGCTGACGCGACAGCTCGACGGCACGCATCCGCGTGCCCCGGACGACGCGAGCGTTGGACTCGCGCACAACGCTGGCGGCACCGTCGCGAGTGTCACGGTTCACGTCCTGGAGGTGGCAGAATGAACTACGACGAGTTCCTCGATGCGCTTGCGGCGGGCGACGAAAGGTACCTTGAGTCGCCCGAGGGCCACGGTTGGCTGCCGCCACGACGGGTCTGTCCGGAGTCCGGGTCGACCGACCTCTCACCGGCAGCGCTGCCAGAGGAGGGAGAAATTGTCGCGCTAACACAGGTCCACGTTCCGGCCCCCGACTTCGCCGATGACGCGCCGTACTGTACCGCTGTCGTGGACTTCGGACCGGTTCGAGTAACTGGCGTTCTGCAGGGCGTTGAGTACGAAGCTGTCGCCATCGGCGATACCGTCACTGCGGGCGTCGGTCATTCGGAGACGACCGACGAGCGTATCGTCGTTTTCGAGCCGGTCTAGTCGGGTCGCAGTTGCATATCTGAGCGCTAATTGGCAACTGTTCGAGACGTATTTTGAACTGGTACTTCTGGCAGACGCGGGACAGCAGACAGCGGCGGAAGAAGTAGCTGCTAAACAATCTCTTCTCAAATATTGTTCTATAGCTATTATTTCTGAATTTTATATAAATTAAAGGATGTTAAACAATCAAGGCGGTCGAATCCAGTCGTCCTGAATGCTATCGTAGCGTAGCTACGTCTGTAGTATAGATGTTGCTACAAAACAACCAAAATAAAAGAAAGTCTACAGTTGGAGAGCGTTATTCCGCTGTCGGGCCGCCGGTCAGTTCGTCGAGGCGCTCGAAATACGATTCCCGAGGAATCTGATAGAGGCCGCGGTAGTCGACATCGCCATCGGCGAACCGGCGAGTAAGCCGTGCGGCGGCCGCTGCAGCTTCGGCCGCGGTGTCGTAGGCCTCAGCATCGCGATTTACCTCTGGTTCGAGGTACAACGTCACCATCCACGGAGCATCGGGGGGTAGATTCCGGTTTCCCTCGGGCCGTCTGTTGGGTCGTCCACGCGTGATATACACCGTCGGAAGACAGGGCGGCGGGAACTCGTCGCCGTCGAATACGTCGGGGCGGTAGGCCAGTACCGTCCGGTCGCTGTCGGCGCTCCAGATGTCCCAGCCGTCGCCGAGCGTCGAGGGGTCGGGCGTGCTGTCGTCGGACACGGCCGAACGTTTCATCCGCGCGGATATAAATAGCGACCGTCAGCCGTCGACTGGCGACCGGTATATATCGGGGGTGATGGCGTTGTCGGTTCTCACGGAGGGCGGCGGCACAGCATGACAACTGGGAACAAGCCTTATGCTTCTGTGGCCCCCATCTATTAATATAGTATCGGTGGGTCCGCACCGCCGAGTGCCGGTGGAGACGGCGGAGCCGCCGAAACAGCGGTGATGGCCGCCCCGGGCTGGCCGGGGACGGTCGTCCACGTGATAGAAATGAACGACATGGAAACCCTCGAAGAACTCAGCAAGGAGTACAGAGACACGATTCCGTCCGACCTCCGTCGGGTCCACTCGTTTGAGTGGTATCTTGAGACCCTCTACGAGGACCCCAAAGTGGCCCGCAGCTCCCATCAGCGGTTGGCCGACATGTTCGACTACTACGGCACCGAGTACGACGAGGAAGCCGGGGTCGTTGAGTACGCCCTCGCCGCCGAAGACCCGCTGGACGAGGGGGAAAACACCTTCTACGGCCGTGGCATCCACGAGTCCATCCACGAGTTCGTCAACAAGGTCAAGTCGGGGGCCCGCGGTCTCGGACCGGAAAAGCGTATCAAGCTACTGCTCGGGCCGGTCGGCTCCGGTAAATCCGACTTCGACCGGCAGGTCCGACAGTACTTCGAGGATTACACGGCCCGCGACGAGGGCAGAATGTACACCTTCCGATGGACCGGACTTTGCGATATCCTCGGCGACCAGGACCCGTCGGACGATGTCGTTCGGTCGCCGATGAACCAAGACCCGCTCGTGCTCCTTCCGCCGAAGCAGCGGGAGCGCGTGCTTGAGGACATCAACGAAGCGCTTGACGCCCCCTACACCATCCGCAACGAGCAGGCACTGGACCCGGCCAGCGAGTTCTACATGGACGCGCTGCTGGAACATTACGACGATGACCTCCAGCAGGTGCTCGAAAACCACATCGAGGTGGTCCGACTGCTTGCCGACGAGAACAAACGACAGGCAATCGAGACCTTCGAGCCGAAAGACAAGAAAAACCAAGACGAGACGGAGCTGACCGGCGACGTCAACTACTCGAAAATCGCCGTCTACGGCGAGTCAGACCCGCGCGCCTTCGACTACTCCGGGGCGTTCTGCAACGCCAATCGGGGAATCTTCTCCGGCGAGGAGCTCCTGAAGCTCCAGCGGGAGTTCCTCTATGACTTCCTGCATGCGACGCAGGAACAGACCATCAAGCCGAAGAGCAACCCCCGCATCGACATCGACCAAGTCATCGTCGGGCGGACGAACATGCCCGAATACCGCGATAAAAAGGGCGACGAGAAGATGGAGGCGTTCAACGACCGGACAAAGCGCATCGACTTCCCGTACGTCCTCCAGTACGACGCCGAGGCCCGTATCTACCGGAAGATGCTCAAAAACGCCGACGTGCCGGAGATGCACGTCGAACCACACACCCTTGAGATGGCCGGGCTGTTCGGGGTATTGACCCGCATCGAGGAGCCGGACGGCGGCACCATCTCGATACTCCAGAAGGCCAAGGCCTACAACGGCGAAATCGATGAGGGCGAAGACATCGATGTCACAAAGCTCCGCGAGGAGGGCGACACAACGGCCGACATCGGTGAAGGGATGGACGGCGTTTCGCCGCGTTTCATCGGTGACGAAATCGCCGAGGCCATCATGGACTCGATGCACCGCGGTCGAACGTTCCTGTCGCCGCTCGCCGCGTTCAACCATCTCGAGGAGAACCTCGAAAACCACGGCTCGATTCCCGAAGAACAGTTCGAGGACTACTACCGGTACCTTGAGCTCGTCCGCGAGGAGTACAAAGAGCGGGCCATCGAGGACGTTCGACACGCGCTGGCCTACGACCTCGACGAAATCCAACGGCAGGGCGAAAAATACATGGACCACGTCATGGCCTACATCGACGACGACACCGTCGAAGACGAGCTCACGGGCCGCGAACAGGACCCCGACGAGGCGTTCCTGCGGGCTGTCGAAGAGAAGCTCGATGTTCCCGGCGACCGGAAGGACGACTTCCGACAGGAGGTCGCAAACTGGGTGAGCCGTCGGGCCCGTGAGGGAGAACCATTCGAGCCACAGGACAACGACCGACTACGACGCGCGCTGGAGCGAAAGCTCTGGGAGGACAAAAAGCACAACATCAACTTCTCGGCGCTGGTGTCCAGCGGCGACCTCGACGACGACGAGCGCAACGCATGGGTCGATGCGCTCGAAGAACAGGGCTACAGCACCGACGGAGCCAAAGAGGTCCTTGAGTTCGCCGGCGCGGAGGTCGCAAAGAGCGAACTGGAAGAATGACAGACGGCGACTACATCGGCCGCGCCGACGACGCCCTCCGGGACACCTACGAGCCGCCGATGAGCTTGACGGAGTACGTCGAGACGGTCTTCGAAAACCCGACATCGGCAGCTCACGCCTCGAAGTACCTGCTCAAGGCCATCGAGGCAGCCGGGACCCGAACGGTAATCGAGGAGGGCGAAGAAAAGCAGCGATACCGCTTTTTCGACGACCCGTACAACGACGGCGAACACGCCGTCCTTGGAAACACAGCGGTGCTGAACGCCTTCGTTGACGACCTGCGGTCGATTGCCGCCCGCCGCGGCAAGGAGGAAAAGATACTGTGGCTCGACGGTCCGACAGCCACCGGTAAATCAGAGCTCAAGCGGTGTCTCATCAACGGCCTCCGGGAGTTCTCAAAGACGGACAACGGGCGGCGCTACACCGTCGAGTGGAACGTCTCGGCGACCGACGCCACACCGGGACTCACCTATGGCGACGACAGCAGCCCGGACGAAGACGAGTGGTATCCGTCCCCCGTACAGGCACACCCCCTTTCGGTGTTCCCCGAGCGCGTCCGAGAGCAGCTGATAGCCGACCTCAACGACAGCCGTACGGACCACATTCCGATAGCGCTCGACGCCGAACTCGACCCATTCAGCCGCGAGGCCTACGACCATCTCGAAGAGCGCTACCGGCGGGAGGGGGTCGAAGACCTGTTTTCGGCGGTGACTGACGAGAAGCATCTCCGGGTGAAGAACTTCGTCGTCGATGTCGGACAGGGTATCGGTGTCCTCCACAGCGAGGACGCCGGGTCACCGAAAGAGCGGCTCGTCGGCTCCTGGATGGCCGGGATGCTCCAGCGGCTGGACTCCCGTGGCCGGAAGAACCCGCAGGCGTTCAGCTACGACGGCGTGCTCTCGCAGGGCAACGGCCTGCTGACAATCGTCGAAGACGCCGCTCAGCACGCCGACCTCCTGCAGAAGTTGCTCAACGTTCCCGACGAACGGCGGGTGAAGCTCGACAAAGCGGTCGGGATGGACATCGACACCCAGATGGTCGTCATCTCGAATCCCGACCTCGAAGCGCAACTGAACAAGCACGCCGAGATGGAGGGGACCGACCCGCTGAAGGCGTTGAAGCGGCGGCTCGACAAACACGAGTTCCAGTACCTCACGAACCTCTCGCTTGAGGCCGAGTTGCTCCGCCGAGAGCTGACAAACGAAACCGAGCGCTGGACGGCGGAAAGCTACGACGAACTCGAAAGCCGGATTCGGGAGCCAGTGACGCTTTCGGTTAGGGACGCCGAAGGGACCGTCAAGGACAGAGAACTCGCGCCGCACGCTGTCGAGGCGGCGGCACTGTACGCGGTCGCGTCCCGTCTCGACGCGGAGTCGTTGCCACCCGGCATCGACCTCGTTGACAAGGCGCTCGTCTACGACAAGGGCTACCTGCAGGACGGCGACGAACGCCGCTACCGGGAGGAGTTCGACTTCGGTGACGCCACGGAAGGCAAGACGGGGATTCCGGTGACCTACACCAGAGACATCGTCGCAGACCTGCTCCACGAGACGCCGGACCGCCACCACCCCGACCTTGACGTCGAGACCATCGTCATGCCGCGGGACGTGCTCAACACGATGGCCGAGGGGCTTGACGATGCGCCGGTCTTTTCGTCAGCCGAGCGAACCGAGTACGAGAACCGGCTCGTACCGGTCAAAAACCACATCTTCGGCCGGCAGGAGTCCGATGTCATCGACGCCATCATGCGCGAAAAGCAGGTCGATGAATCGACAGTCGAAGAGTACATCGAACACGTCTACGCGTGGGTCGAAGACGAGACCATCGAGAACGACCGCGGCGAGTCGGTGCCGCCGGACCCGCTGAAGATGAAGGTCTTCGAGACCGAACATCTCGGCCGGTTCGACGAGGACGATTACGACGGCACCGAGCCGGAAGCAGCCGTCGAGACGTTCCGTGCAGAGAAGATAATCACCGCACTAAACCGTCACGCGTGGCGGAACCGCGATGCGGAGTTCCGTGTTTCGGATGTCGACCCGCGGGACATTCCGGTCATCGAGACCGTGCTTGGACGCCACGACTGGGACGATGTCCGCCGGACCTACGGCGACTTGGACCCCGCACAGTGGGACGATCCACCGTCGGGAACCGAGACAGAGCGCGTCAAGGAGCGAGCGCTGACGAACATGCAGGAGCTGTTCGGCTACTCGCCGGCGGCCGCAGAACTGACGAGCAGACACGTTATGGGACAGGTGAGCTACCGATGGGACTGAACAATCCAGACAGTACCGGGCGTGAACCGACGGCGAGCACGGCGGAAGCGCTGTGCAGAAGCACAACGGTAGAGGAAGATGGGACGTAGAGACGACCTCGACCGGTTCCGGGAGGTCGGCGAGGAGCGCCGGCAGGACCTCTCGGAGTTCATCCAGTACGGCGACCTCGGGGCGTCCGGCCCCGACTCGGTGAACGTCCCCATCAAAATCGTCGACCTCCCGGAGTTCGCTTACGACCCTCGCGACATGGGAGGCGTCGGACAGGGGCAGGGTGGGACGCCGGATGTCGGCGACCCAGTTGGGGAGCCGGAGCCACAGCCCGGCGATGGCGACGATGACGGCGAAGACGGCGAGCCCGGTGAAGAAGGGGGAGACCACGAGTACTACGAGATGGACCCCGAGGAGTTCGCCGCGGAACTCGACGAGGAACTCGGCCTCGACCTCGACCCGAAGGGCAAGAAAGTAATCGAAGAGACAGAAGGCGACTTCACTGACATCACCCGCTCCGGGCCGGCAAGCACGCTTGACTTCGAGCGCCTGTTCAAGCAGGGACTCAAGCGGAAGCTGGCGATGGACTTCGACGAGGAGTACCTCAAAGCGGCGCTGAAAGTCGACGGCTGGGGACCGGCAACCGTCTTCGAGTGGGCACGCGACCAGAACATCCCGGTATCGAGAGCGTGGATAGACGACGCATACGCGTCGATGCCCGCAGACGAGCGCTCGAAATGGGACTCCATCGAGGAGATGACCGACGATGTCGACCGCGAGTCGACAGCGACCCGAATCCGCCGTGAGGGGGTCGATGAGGTTCCATTCCGGCGGGAAGACGAGCGCTACCGCTACCCGGAAATCATCGAAGAGCGCGAAAAGAACGTCGTCGTCGTCAACATTCGAGACGTCTCGGGGTCGATGCGGGAGTCGAAACGCGAACTCGTCGAGCGGACGTTTACCCCACTTGACTGGTATCTGACCGGGAAATACGACAACGCCGAATTCGTCTACATCGCCCACGACGCCGATGCTTGGGAGGTCGACCGCGAGGAGTTCTTCGGCATCCGCTCGGGCGGCGGCACCCGAATTTCGAGTGCGTACGAACTCGCCAGCGAGATATTGGAGGCGGAGTATCCATGGAGCGAGTGGAACCGATACGTCTTCGCCGCGGGGGACTCAGAGAACTCCTCGAACGACACCGAGAACAACGTCATCCCGCTGATGGAGTCGATTCCAGCGAACCTCCACGCCTACGTCGAGACACAGCCCTCGGGCAACGCCATCAACGCGACACACGCACAGGAGCTTGAATCACACTTCGAGGACGACAACGTCGCGGTCGCCTACATCGAGGGGCCGGGCGATGTCCTCGATGCCATCGAAACCGTCCTTAGCGCAGAACAATGACCACAAACGACCGATTCCACAAACAGCGCGTCGCCGGACAGCTCGAAGAGCCGGCCCACGAGGCGAACGCGCTCGCCAGAAAGCTCGGGCTCGACCCCTTCGATGTAAACTACTGGATTATCGATTACGACGAGATGAACGAGTTGGTCGCCTACGGGGGCTTCCAGCGCCGCTATCCGCATTGGCGGTGGGGGATGAGCTACGACCGACAGCGAAAACAGCGGCAGTTCCTCGGCGGCAAGGCCTTCGAAATCGTCAACAACGACGACCCCTCGAACGCCTTCCTGCAGGTCTCCAACGACATGGCCGACCAGAAGGCGGTCATCACGCATGTCGAGGCTCACGCAGACTTCTTCAAAAACAACGAGTGGTTCCGGCTGTTCGACACGTCGCCGGACGCCGCCGCCATGCTGGAGCGACACGCCGAGACGGTCGAGGAGTACATTTCCGACCCTGATATCTCCCGGGAGGACATCGAGGCGTGGATAGACCACATCCTCTGTCTGGAGGACAACATCGACCAGCACCAGCCGTTCGCGCCGGCTGAATCCGAGGACGGGGCTGAGACGCCGGCGGGAGATATCACCGAGACGCTCGAATCGTTGGATGTCTCCGAGGCGGTTCGAGACCAGGTCTTCGACGAGGAGTGGCGCGAGTCGGTCGCCGGCGACGGCGACGGCGCGACGGTGCCCCCGGAGCCAGAGCGTGACGTGCTTGGCTTCCTGGCGACCCACGGCAAGGCCTACGATGAGGAAAGCGGCAAGGCGGTCGGCTACGAGGACTGGCAGCAGGAGGTCTTGGAGCTGCTTCGAAAGGAGGCCCACTACTTCGCCCCACAGAAGCTGACGAAGGTGATGAACGAGGGGTGGGCGGCCTACTACGAATCGCTGATGATGGCCGACGAGCGCTTCGCCGACGCCGACGAGTTCATCTCGTATGCCGACCACATGGCGCAGGTGCTTGGCTCGCCGGGGTTGAATCCCTACAAGCTGGGCTTCGAGCTGTGGCAGTACGTCGAGAACCGACGGAACCGCCGGGAGGTCATCGAGCGGCTGCTCCGGGTCGACGGGGTGACGTGGCGGAATTTCGACGACACCGTCGACCTCGATGCGGTTCGTGACCGACTCGAGCCCGCACCGGAAGTCGCCGACCCCGTGAGCCATCTCGACGCGCTCGACCCCGACGATGAGCGGGTTGACACCGAAGCGCTCTCAGCGGCGCGGGACGGCGACATCGATGTCGAGTCCTACCCGTGGAAGCTGCTCACCTACGAGGGGCTGGCCGAGCGGCATTACTCACTGGTCAAACCCCAGCACCGCGGGTTTCTCAAAGCGGTCACCAAACAGGAACTCGAACAGGTCGCCAGATACCTCTTCGACACCGAGCGCTACGACGCTATCGAGGAGGCGGTCGACGATGTCGACCGCACGGCCGGCTGGGACCGGATGCACGAGGTCCGGGAGAGCCACAACGACGTGACGTTTATCGATGCGTTCCTCACCGACGAGTTCGTCGAGGCAAACGACTACTTCACCTACGAGTACACCCACACGACGGAAGATTTTCGAGCGACCTCGACGGACGCCGCAGATGTAAAAAAGAAGCTGATGCTGCAGTTTACTAATTTCGGGAAGCCGACGATTGCCGTCCACGACGGCAATTTCAGAAACCGCAATGAGCTACTGTTGGCCCACCACTACAACGGCGTTCAGCTCGACATCGAGCAGGCAAAACAGACACTTGAACGGGTCTTCGAGCTGTGGGGGCGGCCGGTCGCGCTGAAGACCATCGTCAAGGAACTCAGCGACCACGACATCGAGGTCGCCCGTCGGCAGGACCGGGAGCCGGAGCCGACCGAGCAGGGCAAGCTCATCCGATTCGACGGCGAGGACTTCGAAATCGAGGACCTCCCGGACGAGGAAATCGAGGATATCACGGCGACGGACGTCGACTACGACACGAAGCCAGACGAGTGGTTGTAGCAGTCACTTCTCTTTTTCGCCGACGCGCAGCGGCTGCCACTGGCGATACGTGAGCGTTCGCCAGAGCCACTCGATGGGGCCGAAGCGGTATCGACGCAGCCACGCGACCGACAGCGGCACCTGTATCGCCCAGATGGCGACGACGACACCGAGCAGTTCGATGCGGCTCAACGTCCCGAACCACCCGACGCCGTGGCCGTAGAACAGCGTCGTCGCCAACACCGTCTGCAGAATGTAGTTCGAGAAGGCCGTCCGGCCGACCGCCGCGAGCGCGCCGGCAGCACGGCTTTCGGCGGCCGCTCGGCAAAACAGCATCACGGCCGCGACATACGAAAGCGACAGCAGCAACGCACCCCAGTAGTTGAACTGGTGGGCCAGTAAGACGACTGGCGCGGTCTCCCAACCGACGGCTTCGCGATACCACACCCCGGTCAGAATAAGCGCCAGTCCCGCTGTGCCGCCAGCGACGAGCAGCCGGCGGTAGAACCGCGACGCTCGCCGGTTCGAGATAATGCCGTACTTGTACAGCGCCATGCCGATACTCATCAGCCCGCCGAGCATCCAGAACGTCTCGACGGCGAAGCCGAACGTCTGGAGCATGAGTACTGTCGGGGCACGGTGCTGTATCTGTTCAGTCCAACTTCCCCGGTAGGCGTCGATTTCTGCCGCAATCGCGTCGCCGCCGACGCCCGCTGTCACCGCTGCATTGATTTCGTCCTGTGTAGTCGCATCAGCGACCATGTAGCCGGCTCCGCCGACGAGATAGAGCAGCGACGGCAGCGCGAACATCGCCACGCCGAGCAACAGCAGCCGGCGTGGCCGCCAATTGCGGACGAAAACGACGAGCATGCCACAGAGCGCGTACGCGACGAGAATGTCGCCGTGCCAGAGGAGATACGCATGGAGGAGTCCGGCGACCAAAAGCCATCCCGTCCGCCGGAAATACAGCCGCCGGGCCGGCCTGCCAGCCGCTTCCTTTGACTCTACGAACAGAACGATACCGGCCCCAAACAGGAACGTAAACAGCGTGACAAACTTCTGTTCGAAGAACACGTGGCTGACGAGCCACGCAAGGTAGTTGAGCCCGGAGAAGTCGCCATACAGCGTCGGGTTCATCCCAGCTGCCATCGGCAGCCCGAACAGCCAGATATTGATGACGAGGATGCCGAGAATCGCCACGCCGCGGAGTACATCGAGGCTAACGATTCGGTCTTCAGGTGCCGTCGGTCCTGACTCCCCGGAGTTCTCTGTTGGAGAGCCGTCGTTTGCACAGTCACGGCCGTCGGAGGGCATACTGGGACCGCACGCGGAACCCCTGAAACAGTTTCTATCGGTACAAAAACGGCTTACGTATGACAAGGTTGCCCACGACACCCATTCGTACCGCATACATTCTTTTTCGGCGTTGCCGTAGCCGGGGTATGCCGTCGTTTACTGTCGAGACGGACCGCGAGATACAATGTATCGATATCACCGACCGTGTCACGGAGGCGCTGCCGGACGACCACGACGGGGTCACAACAGTGGCGTCCCGTCATACGACCGCGGCGGTCGCAATCAACGAGGCCGAACCACGGCTGCTGGGCGATGTTGAGGCGTTTTTACGGGAAAATGTCGCTGATGAGGGCTGGGACCACGACGCGCTCGACGGCAACGCCGACGGCCACCTCCGGGCGTTGCTCGTCGGGCCGTCCGAGCAGGTGCCGGTCGCAGACGGCAGCCCCGACCTCGGCACGTGGCAGTCAGTCCTCCTTGTCGAGTGTGATGGCCCCCGTAGCCGGACCGTGACAGTCCGGTGGTAGGCAACGGTCGACCGGGTAAAAGCCGAGTGCTCGGTCGCCGGTATCCCGCGGTTCTTGACCCTCGCGGCCGTACTCGGTGTATGGATACCGCCGTCGTGTGGTTCCGCGATGACTTGCGCGTGACCGACAACCCGACCCTTGCCGATGCGGTTGCGGCAGCGGAGACCGTTATTCCGGTGTACACCTTCGACCCGGACCGATACACCGAAAGCGAGTACGGCCCCCCGAAGACGGGGGGCCACCGAGCGGTGTTCCGCCGACAGGCCGTTGCCGACCTTCGGGCGTCGCTGCGCGACCGCGGCGGCGACCTGCTGGTGCGGAGCGGTCGGCCGGCGACAGTCGTGCCGGAACTGGCACAGCGGGCCGGAGCGGACGCGGTCTATGCACAGACCAAGCCCGCGACCGAAGAACGAAGGCGGGCGGCCGACGTGGCATCGGCGCTCGACGATGCCGGTATTGCGCTTCGGCAGCGCTGGACGCATACGCTGTATCACCCGGACGACCTGCCGACACCGCCAACGGACATCGACGACACGTTCACGCCATGGCGGAAGGAGACCGAAGCGGCGGCGACGGTACGGGACCCGCGTTCGGCTCCGGAGACGGTGCCGACACCCGATGGGCTCACCCCGGGACCGGTACCGACAGTTGAATCGCTCGGCGTTTCCGAGCCGCCGACCGACGACCGAGCAGTCCTCGAATTCGAAGGCGGCGAAAGCGCTGGGAAGCGCCGCGTGGAGTCGTACATCTGGGAAGGCGACCATCTCCGGGAGTACAAAACCACCCGGAACGGGCTTTTGGGTGCGGACTACTCTTCGAAGTTCTCGCCGTGGCTCGCGGCCGGCTGTCTCTCTCCGCGTTGGCTCCACCGGGAAGTCGAGCGGTACGAGGACGAACGCGTCGCCAACGAAGACACCTACTGGCTGGTCTTTGAACTCGCATGGCGGGACTTCTTCCAGTTTCAGTTCGAAAAATACGGCGCGACGTTCTTCAAACCGGGCGGTATCCGGGAACGAAACATCGACTGGGACCGCGACCGGGCGCTGTTCGAACGCTGGGCCGACGGCGAGACCGGCGTCCCGTTCGTTGATGCGAATATGCGCGAGCTGAACCGGACCGGCTACATGTCGAACCGAGGGCGACAGAACGTCGCCTCGTTTCTGGCCGGTGTCCTCGGTATCGACTGGCGGTGGGGGGCGGCCTACTTCGAGGCCCGGCTGATTGATTACGACGTGGCATCGAACTGGGGGAACTGGGCGTATCAGGCCGGTGTCGGCAACGATTCACGGGACCGGTACTTCGATGTGCGGTCGCAGGCCGAGCGATACGACAGCGACGCCGAGTACATTACTACATGGCTACCGGAGCTTGCGGCGCTGCCGGCTACGATAGCACACCAGCCGTGGCAGCTCTCCGAGGCCGAACAACGAGAGTACGGGGTCGAACTCGGCGTCGATTACCCGGAACCAGTGGTCGACATCGACGCCCGATATCAGTCGCTATGAAGGTGGTGCTCCGTGGCTGCGCTGTGAATGTCGGTTGTGTCGCAGAGACGCGGGGGCAGCGTCGGACAGGCCCGTAGAATGCGGCGTATCGTCGCGGAACGGCACTGTAGCCGCGGTAAATGGTATCAACGATTATCCAAGCGAGGAGTGAAAGAACCCCCGCGATTTTAAATGCCTGAATCGTACGCGGCAGTAATGGCCGCGGATGGCTCCGAGAACCCACCATGGAAGGACCTCCCCGACAGTACGCCGTCAGTCCTTGTCGTCGACGACAGCGAGTTTTTTGCAGATATGATGGCTAGTGAGATAGAAAACGGCTCCTCCTTCGAAACTATCTCCTGCTACGATGGAGAGACGGCTCTTGAGAAAATCGAGCGGAACGACATCGCCTGTATTGTGAGCGATTACCGGATGGACCCCGTCGACGGGATCGAGCTCTTAGAGACGGTTCGCGATGAATACGGGGCGATTCCATTCATCATACTAACCGGTCAAGGCGGCGAGGAGGTCGCTATTGAGGCGATTCGACTGGGTGCGACCGATTACGTCACAAAGGAGATGATTATCGAAGGCGAAGAGTTCAGCCTCCTGCTCAATCGCATCGAGCAGTCGGTTAATCACACGATGGCACAGACCGAACTCGCTCGACGAAAGGAACTCATCGAAACCCAGCGGGACAATTTGGAGTTCTTGAACGAGGTCCTCCGGCACGATATCCGGAACGACCTGCAGATTATTTCGGCCTATGCGGACCGGCTCGAAGACCACGTCGACCAAGCAGGCAGAGCAGATCTGGAGACGATTCAGCAGAGCACCGACAATGCCATTGAACTGACAAAGACTACCGACAAGGTTGCTGAGATTATGCTCAGACAGGAAGTCGACCGGCAGGCGGTGTCCATCCGAGACATCATTACCGAAGAAATAGAGACAATCCGGGCCGCTGACCCGAATGCAACGGTCGAGGTTGTAGGCGAGATTCCGGACGTCGAGGTGCTTGCAGGACAGATGATAGATGCCGTGTTCCGCAACCTCCTGAAAAACGCCGTCCAGCACAACGACAAGCGCGAGCCGGAAATCACCGTCTCTGCTACCGAACAGGAGGAGGTACTGGAGGTCCGGGTCGCCGACAACGGCCCCGGTATCAGCGAGGAGCTACAGCAGTCGATATTCGGTAAGGGCGAGCGAGGGCTCGAAAGCGAAGGGACCGGCATCGGCCTCCACCTCGTGGCGACGCTCGTTGACGACTATGACGGGGATGTACGCATCGAAGACAACGACCCGGAAGGAAGCGTGTTTGTCGTGGAACTCCAGTTGGCGGATGCCTAGTCCCCTGCTGGCCTGAGCAACGAAACCGCTGTACTGAAAGCTGCTATACGCACCAGTCGGAAGACCAGCCCGGGTTTTTGATACCACCGTCGTGCTCACGGCGGCCGGTATCCGACCGTATCGAACCGCCTCAGTAGCTCCGGGGCAGGTCGAGTTCGTGTTCGGCGATGTAGTTCAACACGAGTTCGTTTGCCACCGGCACCGTCTGTGTGAGCCGGAGGTTCTGCCAGATGTCGTAGACCTCGTACTCGTCGGTGAAGCCGTTGCCGCCGTGGGCCTGAATCGCCCGGTCGGCCGCTTCGGTGCCGGCCTGTGAGGTGAGCAATTTGGCGACGTTGGCTTCGAGACCACAGTCCTCGTTTTCGTCCCACTTCTGTGCGCCTTTGTACATGATTTCACGGGCTGACATGAGCTTCGCGTAGGACTCGGCGATGGGATGTTGGATGCTCTGGTGGGCACCGATGGGCTGGCCGAAGACACTCCGGTCGCTGGCGTAGTCGACGGCCAAATCGATAGCACGGAGGCCGCCGCCGAGGGAACTCGCCGCGCCGGCGAGCCGCTCGGTGTTGAGCGTATCCCACAGCAGGTAGAGCCCGCCGTCTTCGGTGCCGAGGATGTCGTCTTCGCTCACTCGGAGGTCGTCGAAGGTGACCTGGTACTGCCGCTCGAACCACGGAACCGCAGTGTCGACCTCGGCGAGGTTGATGCCGGGCTGTGCCGCCGGGTCGTCGACGAGGAACAGCGTCACGCCGTGGGTCGGGTTTTCGTCATCGCGTTCTGTGGTCCGAGTAACAAGCAGCATCGTATCAGCGTTCTCGACGCCGCTGATGAACGTCTTCTGCCCGTTGACGACGAACTCGTCGCCGTCGCGGTCGGCGGTCGTCTGGATGTTGAGGGTGTTCGAGCCGGCGGTCGGCTCAGTCAGCGCCATGCAGAACTTCATCTCGCCGTCGGCGATTTGTGGCAGATACTCTTCTTTCTGTGCTTCGTTGCCGTGGCGCTGAATGCCGATGCCGCCGAAGACCGGCGTCAGAACGAAGATGATGCCGCCTTGTCCCCCTGAACGGGAGAGTTCCTCGATGATAATACACATCTCCAGCATTCCCAGCCCCTCGCCGCCATACTCTTCGGGGATGGTGACGCCGAGCCAGCCGTCGTCGGCCAGCGCCTGCCAGTACTCTTCGGGGAACTCTTTCTGGTCGATGTGTTCCTTCCAGTAGCCGCGGTCGAACTCGGAGGCGATGCCGCGTACGGACTCCCGTATCAGGTCGTGGAGGTCGGATTCACCGGTGGCCATGCCTCACGTAAATTGACACACGGTCTTAGGGTTTTCCCCCGGTTCGGCCGGGCGAGGCACGGCCCCTGTGTCGCTACTCGTCGAGTGCCGAAAGGAGCGTTTCAGCGGCGGCAGCCGACGACCCTGGGCCGCGGGCGGTTATCAGGTCGCCGTCGACGGTGACGCTCGTTTCAGCATCGAGTTCGGCGTCCCACTCGCCGCCGACAGCCTTCACCTCGTCTTCGACCCAGTACGGGAGTTTTCGGCCGTCCGGAAGCCGGTCGTGGTCGTCGACGAGGTCGGCCTCCCACGCGTTGGGGAAGCCGGTCACCGACCGGCCAGCAACGAGCGGCTTGCCGTCGTCGGTGCGGGCAAACGCCAACAGCCCGACGGCGTGACAGACGACGAGTGCGGTGCCGTCGTCACCGGAGACAGCGTCGACAAGCAGGCGTCGGGCGTCGGCATCCTGATTGATGTCCCAGCAGGTCCCGTGGCCGCCCGGGAAGACGACGGCGTCGTAGTCGTCGGCGTCCTCGCCGGCGACCGGCACCGGGTCGTTGAGCTTCGGATGGTCCTCGTCGATGGCGCGAAGCTCTTCGGCGGCTTCTGCCCCAATCTCCTCGGGGTCCAGCGACGCCTCATCGACGACCGGCGGGGCTCCCGTCGGCGTCGCAACTGTCGTCTCGACGCCAGCGTCTTCGAGCGTCGTCAGCGGCTCGATACACTCCTCTGCCCAGTAGCCGTCCTCGCTTACGACAAATAGTGTGCGCGTCATGCACCCCGTTATCGGAGGGTGGGAGACAAAACGCGGGGGGCGGCGGCAGCCGCTGCCGGGGCGGGGCGTGGCTCACATGGTCGCCTGTGCCAAACGTTTTTGCCTAGTGTTGTCATACCTCGCTACAGGAAACGGAAACCGAATTGTCGGTTTCTGCCAGCCACAACCATGGAGATACACATCGACGACGAGACCGACGGGGAGATAGCACAGGCAATCGCGACCGCCGTCGCCGAGCATCTCGGAACGAGTGTTGAACTCGTCGACGGCGGCGAGACGCTGGCCGAAGCGGGCACGGAGTGGGACGAGTCGGGAACGGTACTCACAGACCGTGAGGCGCGACTTAGAGACGATGTCGAAGCGGTCCTCTCAGGCGGTCCGGAACGGGGGTTTGAGAAAATCCGCTCGCTTGGGAAGGCCTTTGTTCGTGACCGACTGGAACTGGTCTTCGATGACATTGTTTACGAGGACGGCACCTTCGCGCGCTTTGCTGACGATGAGACACTGCCCGCAGACGGACTTGTGACCGGTATCGGAACCATCGACGGCCGGAAGGTCGCGTTCACCGCCAACGATTACACCGTTAAGGCCGGCTCGCTCGGACAGATGGGCGTCGAAAAGGTCATCCGGATACAGGAGCGGGCGATGGACCTGGGGATTCCGATGGTCCGACTCGTCGACTCGACCGGCGCGCGCCTGAACGCCGAGGAGCGCGAGCCCGGCGACACCCACATGGACCGCTACCGCGGGGGGAAGATGTTCTACAACCAGTGTCGGATGTCCGGCGAGATACCGCAGATTGGTGTCCTGTACGGGCCAAACGTCGCCGGGTCGGCTTATACGCCCGTTTTCTGCGACGTGCTGGTCATGGTCGAGGACATCTCTGGGCTGGCCATCGCCTCGCCACGCATCGTCGAGGCGATGACCGGCGAGGAGACGGATATGTCGTCGCTCGGCGGCCCGCAGGTTCACGCCCGACACTCCGGCAGCGCCGACATCGTCGTGCCGGACGAGGAGACCGCCGCCGAGCGAGTGCGGGAGCTTTTGGGGCTGCTTCCGCAGAGCTACGCCGCGGACCCACCGACAGCAGCCCCTGCCCCGCCGGCAGCGGACCCGAACGGTCTCGACCAGATTATTCCGGAAGAACCGAACGCCGCCTACGACGTTCACACAGTCATCGAGCGACTCGTCGACCGTGAGTCGTTTCTGGAGCTCAAGCCATCGTTCGCACCGGAGCTTGTCACCGGCTTCGCCCGCATTGACGGCCAGCCGGTCGGCATCGTCGCCAACCAGCCCGACCACGTCTCCGGTGCCATCTTCCCCGACTCGGCCGACAAGGGCGCGGGGTTCGTCTGGACCTGCGACGCATACAACATCCCGCTGGTCTATCTCTGTGACACGCCGGGATTCATGATCGGCTCACAGGTCGAGCGTGAAGGCGTCCTCCGGAAAGGCCGAAAGTTCATCTACGCGACATCGAACGCACAGGTACCGAAGTTCTGTGTCATCACTCGGAAAGCATACGGGGCCGGCATCTACGCGATGGCGGGGCCGTCGTTCGGGCCGGACGCGACGCTCGCGTTGCCGTCGGCGGAAATATCGGTCATGGGTCCGGATGCAGCCGTTCACGCGCTGTTCGGGGGACAGCTCGAAGGGATGGACGAAGAATCGAAGGCCGCCTTCGTCGAGTCCGCAAAAGAGCAGTTCGAAGCGTACATCGACATCCGGAAACAGGCGAGCACGATGCAGGTCGACGAACTGCTACCGGCCGGTGACCTCAGAGAGCAGCTGGCGGCGCGACTCGACACATACCGGACCAAAAGCCGCGACGAGCGGCCCAGACACCACGGGACGGTGCTCTTTTGAGACGGTCGGCTGCGCTGGATACATGCGCGGATTCCCCGGCGGACAGGCACGTCCGACGATACGAGGGGAAGCTTTTTGCATAACTGGTGGTAATCGTTCCGCATGGGTATGGACCTGCCGACGCCGGCGGACCTCAAGGAGCGTCGGACGGAGCTGGAGCTGACACAGAGCGAGTTAGCCGACTACGCCGACGTTTCACAGCCACTTATCGCCCGTATCGAGGGCGGCGATGTCGACCCGCGGCTGTCGACATTGCGGCGCATTGTCAACGCTCTCGACGAGGCCGAAAGCGCGGTGATGCACGCCGCTGATATCATGCACGAGGGTGTCGTCTCCGTCGCTCCTGATGACAGCGTCCGTGAGGCCATCGACGTGATGGTAACGGAGGGCTACTCGCAGCTGCCGGTCATTCGCGACGGTCGCCCACAGGGCATTATCTCGAACTCCGATATCCGACAGCTCGATTCGGAAAGCGCCGGTGACCTTCCCGTCGCCGAGGCGATGCGGGAGGCGATTACGACCGTCGAACCGGACGCGACACTCGACGAAGTCAACGCACATCTCAACCATCAGGACGCCGTGATGGTCGTCGAAGACGGTCAGCTACAGGGCATCGTCACCGAGGCAGACGTGGCGGCCCACATTTCCTGATACGGTTGGCGACCGGACTGAGCGGACCGAAGAACTATCCGGAGCGCGGAACCGTCGCTTGGACAGTCCGAGCCGGTCAGAGAAAGGTTTGGGAGGATTCTTTGGCGGTCAGTACAGCGAGTTCACGTCTCGTCTCATTCTTTCACCTCGGCCCACGAAGTTTCACCATAGACGTCTTTGAGTGCCTGTTGGCAACCGAAATGATACGCTGCGGTCCAGATAGAGCGCGTCCGGCAGATACGCCACGAAGACAGAACAACGCGGCTGACGACGGTGACTACTCGCTTTCGTCGTCTTCGGTCTCGAAGGTCTGGATGACCTTCAGCGGAACGTCCCGAAGCGCGCCGCCGATTTCGCTTTTGGCGATTCTGGCGGCGTGCTGGTCGCTGTCGGCGTTGAACACGGTCATCTCCAGCCCGAGGCCGACAAGCGCAGTGTCGGCAGCGACGAACGCCGAATCGAACGGCTCGCCACAGGCCGGACACGGCGTTGACCCGACTTCGACCTCGACGTAGTCCATGTCGGCCTCGTTGAGCCGCTTTCCTGCCTCGCTGACGGCGACTCCTATCGCGTCGTCGATCTCCTCAACATCACGCACCAACCATGCTGCTTCCATCGCAACGAGGTAGTTGCTCATATCCGTGTCGAACGGTGCGGGACGGATAGCCCTATTGTTTTCCGGTTCGCGCTGACAGAGCGGCCAGCGACCAGCGGCTGGCTATCGCCACTTTCCCGGCGAGACCACAGCGTACTCGTTTGCGCACGTCACCGGAGATATTCTCATATGTTATGCGTATCTGGAGCGGTAGCTACCCCTGTTATCTGCTCTGAGACGGTGGGGTCGTGGGTGGAGGCGGCGATCGAGCCAGCAAAAGAAAACCGCACGACTGCGCGGCGATGGGTCGGTTGCTTCTGCAACAAAGCTTATATACATCCACTCGCTTGGCACAGACCACGATGGCAACACGCCTGTACCAGGCTTCGGTGCTCGCGCTGTACCAACTTAGTATCGTCTTCGGCATCGCCATGCTTCCGCTCGCGCTCGTGGCGAACCGCGCCGGCATCCAGCTACCGGTCGACCGGCTGGTCTCGCGGCTCGGCTCGGCCTACGAGCGAAGCTTGCCGGAAGCCTGACCGGAAGGATTTATCTGCGGTCGGTTTGTAGAAGCGGTCAATGCGTCAACCTGATTCCTCCCTGCCGCGCACCGGACAGGACCACACGCTCTCGCCGTACGAGCCGGAGCTCGGCGAGGTCCCATCGAACGACCTCTCGATGGCCGACCTCGACAACGTCAACAAGACTGGAACGACGACCATCGGTATCTCGACCGCCGAAGGCGTCGTCATCGCGACGGACATGCGCGCCTCGCTGGGCGGCCGCTTCGTCTCGAACAAGAACGTCCAGAAGGTCGAACAGATTCACCCCAGCGCGGCGCTGACGCTTGTTGGGAGCGTCGGCGGCGCACAGTCGTTCATCCGCTCGCTGCGCGCCGAGGTAGACCTCTATGAGGCTCGACGCGGCGAGGACATCTCCATTAACGCCCTGGCGACGCTGGCCGGCAACTTCGCCCGCGGCGGCCCCTTCTTCGCTATCAACCCCATCCTCGGCGGCGTCGACGACGAAGGCCACCACGTCTACTCCATCGACCCCGCCGGCGGCGTCATGAAAGACGACTACACCGTCACCGGCTCCGGGCTGACTGTCGCCTACGGGACCCTCGAACGGGAGTACGAAGACGACATGACAAACGAGGAGGCAAAGCGCGTCGCCGCCTCGGGCATCAAGGCCGCCGTCGAGCGGGACACCGGCTCCGGTAACGGCGTCTTCCTCGCGACCGTCACCGACGAGGACGTCGAAATCAAGGGCCACAAGGACTTCGACGAAGTCCTATAGACCGGCTCCGCCCCGACGAATCACGCCTTTTAATCGGCGCTTTCTCCTACCGAGTAGTGATGGAATTCGCCGAGTTCGCCGCCCGTGCCGCGGAGATAGAGTCCGAACCGGCCGACCTGGAGACGGTCGACCTCGTCGCGACGCTGTGTGCCGACGCCGGCGACGACCTCGGGACGGTCGCCCGGTTCGTCCAGGGGCGGGTGTTTCCGGCCCACGACAGCACGAAACTCGATATCGGCCCCTCGCTGTGTTACGAGGCACTCGCCAAGGCCGCCGGCCCGAACGTCGACAGCGACGACATCGAGCGCCGGCTGGCGGAGGTCGGCGAAATCGGGGCCGTCGCCGAATCGCTCGACCTCGGCGGACAGCAGGGACTGGCCGCGTTCGGGGGTGGCACCGACCGCGAAGCACTGACCGTAAGCGGCGTCGAGGAGACGCTACAGGCACTTGCAGCCGCTGCAGGCGACGGCAGCACTGATGCAAAGCGCGACCGGCTGTTTGACCTTTTCAATCGAGCCGAGCCGACCGAGGCGCGGTTCCTTGCCCGGCTGGTGCTCGGCGAGATGCGCGTCGGCGTTGGCGAGGGAACCGTCAGGGATGCCATCGCGGCCGCATTCGAGGTCCCGGAGCCGGATGTCGAGCGGGCGTTGCAGGTCGCAAACGACTGCGGGCTGGTCGCCGAGACGGCCCGCGACGACGGTGCCGCCGGGCTCGACGACATCGGGCTGGTCGTCGGCCGGCCGGTCAAGGCGATGTTGGCACAGGCCGGCACCGCCGTCGAAGCGCTCGATGAATGGGGAACGGCGGCTGTCGAGACGAAGTACGACGGCGCGCGGGTGCAGGTCCACTACGACGGTGACTCGGCGCGACTCTTCTCCCGAAACCTCGAAGAAGTAACCGAGCCGCTGCCGGAAGTCGTCGAGTTCGTCGAACAGTCGCTGTCGGTGCCGGCCATCCTTGACGGCGAAGTCGTCGCCGTCGACGACGACGGGACCCCCCGGCCGTTTCAAGAGATACTCCGCCGGTTCCGCCGAAAGCACGACGTTGCTGCCGCCCGGGAAGATGTTTCCGTCGAGCTGTACGCCTTTGATTGTCTCCACGTAGACGGCGAAGACCTCCTCGATACCCCGCTGTCGGAGCGGCACGACCGACTGGAGTCGCTGCTTGCGGACGGTGTCTCACCGCTTTCCTACGCCGATGATGCCGACGAGGTTGCCGACATTGAAGCCGATGCGCTCGACGCCGGGCACGAAGGCATCATGCTGAAGAACCCCGACTCGACCTATACACCGGGCAGTCGGGGGAAAAACTGGCTCAAGCGGAAGCCGGACGTAGAGACGCTTGATCTGGTTGTCACCGGTGCCGAATGGGGTGAGGGCCGGCGGGCGAACCTACTCGGCACGTTCGTCGTTTCAGCCCGTGCTGACGACGGCTACGAGCCAGTCGGCAAAGTGGCAACCGGCATTACCGACGAGGAACTCGAACGGCTCCACGAGCGGCTCCAACCCCACGTTCGCACCGAGGACGGCACCGATGTCGATATCGAACCGGCTGTCGTCTTCGAGGTCGGCTACGAGGAGATACAGCAGTCGCCGACCTACGGTTCCGGCTATGCGCTTCGGTTCCCGCGCTTTGTCGGCGTTCGCGAGGACAAATCGCCGTCCGACGCCGACAGCCTCGAACGCATCGACCGCCTGACATCGTAGCGGCGCGTTGCCGACGCGCCCGACCGCCGGACTTGTTATCGCCGGCCGCCTATCGACGGACAATGGTAGAACACGAGGGTGTGACCGTCTCGTGGCTCGGGTACGCAACACTCAGAATCGACGACGGCGAGACCGTTGTGTACGTCGACCCCGGTCGGTACGGCGTTCTTGACGGCTACGACGGCGGCGACGGCGATGTCGTCTGTGTCTCCCACGGCCACCACTACGATTCGGCAGCCATCGAGCAGGTTGCGGGCGACGGGGCGACGCTTGTCTACTTCGAGGGCATCAACACACATCACATCGACCGCGACGTGGCGCGACCGGCGTCGCTTTCGCTTTCGACGCGGACAGTCGACGCCGAGGCGGACATCGCCGTCGGCGATGCCATCATCCGCACGACGGCCGCATACAATGACCCCGACGGCCCACACGTCCGTCCCGCAGGTGAGCCATACCACCCGAAAGGACGCGGCTGTGGCTTCCACATCACGCTCGGCGGCGTCTCGGTCTACTGGCCGGGCGATACAGACGTTCTCGAAGGCCACGAGCACCTCGATGTCGACGTGTTCTGTCCGCCCATCGGCGGCCGGTATACGATGGACCGCCATGAAGCCGCCGACCTCGCCGTCGCGCTTGCCCCCGAAATCGTACTCCCAGTCCATTACGACACGTTCGACGAAATCGAGGCCGATGCGGCCGCGTTCGCCGATGAGCTTGAGAGCCGTGGCGTCGATGTCGTCATCGAGCCGCCGACGTGGTAGGTGCTACTGAGTTCTGAGAACGTCCAGGTCCGGTAGCCGCCGGTAGTTTACAGCACCGACTCGATTGCGGCCTCAAGGTCGGCGACGTGCCACGAGAGCGTGTCTGTCGGCGGGTCAGCGAGCGTATTATCGTCCGCAAACAGCTCAACGGCGGCCAGCGGTACTGACTCGGCCCACAGTGAGTGACCAACATAAGAGCGGTAATCACCGCCGTATGCCGGCGTGTCGTCCGGAAGCCGGGCGTCGGCATCGAGGTCAGGAATCGTTATCGGCTCCGGCTTATCGATAGTATAGGCTGCCGGTGTATCCCCACGGGGGACGACCACCCCGTGTGTGCCAGCGGTGCTTGCGACGACGGTTGTCGTATAATCGTCGACGACAGCGAGTGTCGCGGCGTCGGCTGCCGTTTTCTCGACGAGGTCCTCAAGATGGCCGCGGAAATCCGCCCGCGCGACTTCGAAGTCGGCCGCATCGACGAGTTGGAGCCGGCGTCGTTCGTCCTCAAAGACTGGGTAAGGGCGGTGGTACCGTTGTCTGACAGCGGTTCGGGCGGCGTCAACAACTGCCATCGGCGATTGTGTCGCTGGATGAATTTCACAGACTGGCGGCGAACGACCGTCCGGGACGGCCCACGGGTCCCCGTAGAGGAGACAGGCCGCGTCGGGCCAGGCTTCGCGGACAGCGTGGAGAACGCCAGGGCCGTCACCGTCAGTAAACGACGGAGCGGCGACAGCGGCGTCGACGCGGCGGTCGGTTTCTGAGAGCGTATCGATTCGCTCCTGAGCGTTCGATTCGGTCGCCGCCGTCTCCAGTTCGACCGCCGCCGCCGACTGCGGGCGCCTATCCGGCGGCGTTGCCCAGAGGACGCGTGGCCGAGTCATTGGTGTAGTGTGGTCGATACCTGTATATCAATCGACGCTACATTTCGGCTACTGAGCCGACAGGCTACAGGACGCCCATCTCACCGAGCCGCTCGGGGAGATACGTTTCGGTGACGAAATCCAGCCCGCGGGAGGCCAGCGCCTGCTGTTCGGCCTTTTTGCCGATGTCGAGTTGGAGCTCAATCTGTTCCCGCCAGTAGTCGTCCTGGAACCGAGGGTCGTCCAGTTCGCTTTCGAGCGCGTTGATGTCCGAATCGCTCAACGGGTCCGTCGGCAGGTCGTACTCGACGATATCCGCCGGCTGGATGCCGATGTATTCGGCCTCGGGCGTCGCCAGATATTCTGAGAGATGGGCGGACTTGATGGAACCGTAGGCCACCGAGGCGTAGATGCGGTACGACCACGGGTCGCCGTCACAGAAGACGACCACCGGCAGGTCAAGGTCGTCGTGGAGCCGCTTCGTGATGCGCCGGGTCGCCCGTGCTGGCTGGCCCTTGAGGTGGACGATGATGACGTTGTGCTCCTCGTCGAAGCCGTTCTCGACGAGCCGGTCGCGCATCCCGCCGGTCTCGACACAGAGCACGAAGTCGGCGTCGTTATCGAGGAACTCGATGGTATCGGGGTTGTTCGGAATCTGGTAGCCCCCCTCACCGACATCTTTCTGGCAGTGAATCTCCCGTTCACCACGGCGGGTTTGTTCGCGAAGGTAGAGCGGCCCCATGATTGTGGCTCCGGACTCCTCCGGTCGCATGTGGAAGTCCTCGCGCGTGACCTTGCTGACGATTTCGAGGTCCTCGACGAGCTGGTTGGACTCGTCTTGGTCGTTGAACTGTGCGCGTTCTTCGTCCCACGACTCCGAGAGGTAGTAGAGTTCACGCAGCGTCGACGACCGGCCCTGTTCGAGCTGGTCGGCGAGGAACTCGATGGTGTATATCGCTTTCAAGAGCTTCTGGGCACCGCGGACACTGTTTGCCGACCGCGTCGATGTCCGGTCGCCGTAGACCCACACGTCCTTGTCCTCGTCGAAGACGATGTTGCTTTTCGTCCGGGTGGGGATCTCCATCGTCGGGACCTCCCCCTCGGCGAACTGGTCGTAGAAGTCGCTCGCGAGCTCGATGAGCCGCTCGCGGGCGATTTCGTCCTCCGTGTCTGTGTCTGATTCGCTGCTCATATTAGGCGTCTACCGTGAGTTTCTCCGCTTCGATTCCTTCGACCGAGATGTCGAACTCCGCATCACCGTCGACCTCGTATTCGAGCGTCGCCGTCTCGCCGCCGCCGACCGTCGGCGACCACTTCAGGAACCACTCGCCGTCCATCTCGACGACGGTCGCCGATTCCGCGCCGTCAGGCTCCTGTGAGACGATGTCGGTGACCTCCGGCCCGACGTTCGTGTCCCCGTAGTTGTGGACCGAGAGCTGCACCGTCGACTCCTCGACGGTCCGTTCGACGAGGACGTTGTTCATGATGCGGGCCAGCGAGTCCTCGACATCGAGCGGCTCGCGGTCGGTTACTTCCGAGAGCTTCGCGGCCATGTCCGGGAGGATATCTGCGATGACGTCCTGCTTTCGGCGTCGTTTCTCCAGAGAGCGCTGCTTTTTGAGATGCGACTGGAGGTCACGACCGGCTTGCTGGAGTGCCAAGCGGAGTTCGTCTTCGATTTCAGGGATGTTCGCGACGGCGTCCTTTGACTCGCTTGTGAAGGGGACACTCGTCGAGGCCACATGCACCATGATGACGGCGGGGCCACTCGGCATCCCGCTGCCGCCGGGCTGGTCGAGGCCGTAGTTGCGCCAGTTGACGCCCTTGAGCACGTCGACGGTCGCACACGCGCCGCGCTGGTAGACGAGCGGCACGCGATTGGCAAACCGGAGCGTCTCGACGCTGCCGTCGACCGCGATGTCGCCGCCATGAGCGATACCGACCTCAACGACAAATGGGTCGCCACCGTGGACTGACGCGTCCCGCGTGACCGAGGTGTAGAACTCGGCGTCGTATTCCTTTTTGAGCCCCGCTTTGACGAGGTCTTCGGAAATCGGGGCCAGACAATCGGTGGGGGGCGAGAGGATGTCAGTCGACCGCATCGCCTCAAGCAATCGGGCGGCCGCGTCACGGTTGTCGGCGACCTCCGTGACGGTCGGCGGCTCGTCGGGGACGGTCACGGCCCGCTCCCAGACCGCCTCGACGACGTTCTCCCGAGCCGTTTCGCCGAAGGTCGCATCGTCGTACTCCTCGGTCGCATCGGCCGCACGGTCGACGAACTCCCGGAGCGTCGAGCGGCGGAAGCGATTGCGGGCGTCTTCTTGGTCTGTGAACTTCTCGGCGAGCCGTCGGGATAATCCTTCGACGGCCGCATCGTCCTTTCGGGTCGTCGTTGCTCCGTCGACGAGCGCATAACAGTCCGCACTCACGTCGTCGGTAACGGATTTCCACGCCGCTTCGACGGCGTTTTCCCGAACGGTTTCGCCGAACGTCTCGTCGTGTTCGGCTTCGATGTCGTCAGCGACCGACGCGACGACAGCCGAAAGCTCCGCGTGAGAGAGGGCCGCCATATCGGTGACCTCGTCGGCGACAGCCCGAGCGAACGCCGCCGTCGCCTCGGCGCTCTTGTTGGCGACTGCGTCCGAGACTGCAGTCTCGATGTCTACGTCCTCGTGGGGCTGTGGCGGCGACCACGCCATCTCGCGACCGAAGTGGCGGTCGCGGAAGCTGTCGATAACTCCGTCTGCGGTCTTGTTCCCAACGCGGGTGAACTCGGCCTGCAGGAACCCCGAAAGCGAGTAGGAGTCGGTCGCATCGAGCATCTTCAGGAGCGTCCCGAGTTCGACGCCGTGGGGGTGGGGGCGTATCTCTTCGGTTTCCGGCGGAAGTTCCTCGGTCGCCCGTTCTGATTTAAATGAATCCTCGGGTTCGTGGAACTCGACGCGCGCGTGCGGGTTGACGACCGCGGTATATTTGATGTAGTCGTGGAGCTGTTTGCGGGCCCGCATGTTCCCCTCCATCTCGAGTTCGATGCGGGTCCCGTGTGGCCGCTCCCACGTTGCCTCGCGCTCGTGGTCGATTTCGGGCTCGTTGGTGTCGGTATCGATGGTCAACTCGAAATACTGGGCGCTGCTGTGGCTGTCGGTCTTCGACGTAATCTTGGCCGGCTTGCCGGAGGTAAGCTGTGAGTAAAGCACCGCCGCGGAGATACCGATGCCCTGCTGGCCGCGGGTCTGTTCGCGGGCGTGGAAGCGCGACCCGTAGAGCAGTTTGCCGAACACCTTCGGAATCTGCTCTTTCGTGATGCCGGGACCGTTGTCTTCGACGGTGAGCCGGTAATAATCCCCCCGGTCTTCGATTTCGACGTAGATATCGGGCAGGATGCCGGCTTCTTCGGCGGCGTCGAGCGCGTTGTCGACGGCCTCCTTGACGGCCGTCACGAGCGCCTTCGCGTCGCTGTCGAAGCCGAGCATCTGCTTGTTCTTTTCGAAGAACTCGGCGATGGAGATGGACTGTTGGCTCTCGGCGAGCTCCTCAGCAATGGGCTCGCCGCCGCCACCGTCCCCGAGTTGCGACTGATACGAGGTCATTCAGGCTGTGCTAAACCCCCCGGGACGTAAAACACCGTCGGGACCGTGGTGAAAGTGAAGCTTGCAGACCCCACCGCCAAGTGCCGGGCCTTATGTGGCATGCCGCCGAAGGCCGTTCCGATGCCCTCCAGACGCCGACTCCTCCGAAACGCGGCGGCGCTCACGCTCGGCGGCCTCGTCGCGAGCGCACCCGCGACAGCACAGTCCCCCGACTCACCCTCGGAATATCCGCGGTACGATGCGGGTGCTGTCGCCGACACCGAGACGGTCGTGGCGGCGACATGCGACCCTGCCGTCGTCTCCGAGACTCCGTTGCCGGCCGCCGTTCGTAATCGGCTGGCTGCGCTCCGCCGGCGCCATGATGCGTTCGCACTGTCCGATACCCGGCGATTGACCGGCAGCGTCGCCGTCGACGGCACGGCGGTCGAGGGATGTGTCACCCTCGCTGGAGCCTTCGACGCCGACGCGGCCGACGCAGAACTCCGGGCTGACGACACGCTCCGTCGACACCCCGACGAAGGCGGCCTCCATCGGTTCGATGCGCCCGACGTGTCCGTCTCGTTGGCCTTCGATGACCAACTGCTCCGTGTCGGGTATGCGCCCGACCTCGGCCGAGCAACCGACCATCTCGAAGCGGCCATCAGTGGTAGCGAGTCAGCTACAAACGATGCACACGGTGCCTTACCGGCACTGCTTGGTGGAGACGCAGCCGTCTACGCCCGACTCGGTGACCGAGAGCGGCAGCGAGCAATCGATGCGCTCGGCGACAAAGCGCCCGACGAACTCGGAGCGGTTCTGTCCCGTGCCAAAGCGGTCGGGCTGTCCCTGCAAGCAGTTCCCGAGCAGAGTCGCATTCGGTATGGGGCGGCCGGAGCACGACTCGATACAGACACCGTCCGGCGCCTTGCAGCCGACGCTCAACAACGAGAAGGCGCGCTTTCTGACGTACGACTGCACCGACAGGGACGAACAATCATCGCTGATGCGGGCGTCGAGACGGCGGTCGCTTGGAACGCCCACGCCCGCCTCGTCGGACGGGAATCCGATGCGGAAGCGCGCGGGCTAACGATGTCCGACCAGTAAATCCCGTCTACAAAAAGTGGGTTATTTTGAAAATTAGACTCGAACAGCTACGGCTGAATCGGCTCTACGTCGACATCATCATCAGGGTCACCAGGTGGTGCGGGGCCGGGTTCGGGCTCGTCATCGTCATCGAGGTCCATCGTCACGGGGCCGCCGGTGACGAGGTAGTCGGCGACGTTGCCGACGAGCACGTTGTTGTCCGCTCGCTTGGCGTTTTCGGGCGACATGAAGCTCGAATCGCCGACAAGGGCGACATCGCCGCTGGTCGCAGCGACCGTGTAGCTGCCGGTCTCGCGGGTCGTCGAAATCTGTGCGCTATCGCTCGTCTCGAAGGTGCCGCTGCCGTCCGAAGCCCCAACGGGGGCGGCACCGCGGAAGACGGCCCGGTCGACGCCGTCGGTAAGCGGCGAGCCATCGGCCGGCTCAACGAAGACGCTCAGGTAGTTGTGGTCGTTTTCGGCCATGTCATAGACGTAGCCGAAGTCAGCATACAGGCCGAACGAGGAGCCGACGTCGGTGGCCGGACCCGCGCTGCCGGGGTTGGCGGTAAGGACGACACGGCCGCCGGAGTCGGCGAACTCCTCGACGGCGTCGGTTTCCTCGCCGGAGAGCATTCCGACACCGGTCGAAATGAAGCCGTCCGCCTCGGCGAGTGTCTCGTCGAGCGGGCCGTCTTCAAACTCGTCTTGGTAGAAGACGACCTCGTGGCCGTTCTCGGCGAGCGTCGACGCTAGCGGACTGATATCGCGCTCGGCACCGCCGATGCTGCCGACAGACGCTTCATCAAGGTCGGTGTCGTCTTCGATTGGCATGGCGATGCCACCACCGGCCGGGACGCTCGGCGGCACGTGGACGACAACGGTGTTTTCCGCCTCGAAGCTATCCATCGCGATTTCGCCACCGGTCTCAGCGCCCTCCGGGGCGACTGCATCGAGGTTCCAGTGGTCCTCTTCGACCTCTGGCTGTTCGCCGACCATATCAAGGCCGATGCTACCGACGACTACAGCGCCGACAGTAACTGCGAAGACGAGCACGAAAACCCCGACGAGCGAGCGACTATCGGAGCTCATGCATCAACACCTCCGTCCGCATCGGCACCAACCTCGGACGGCTCCGGACCGGTGTAACTAACCGGTTCTAGTTCCGTCCCGACGGTTTCTTCCCACACCTCGGGGGCGACAGCCAAGATGAACGCATCGTTCAGTGTCTCGTCGTTTTCGGTAACGACAATGTCGCCGTCGTCTTCGATAAGCGGCATTCCGACGCCGACTCCGTCGGCGCGGTGGGTCTCGACGGAGTACGTTCGGAGGCCGGCCTCGTCGGCCGCATCCTCGATAGCATCATCAACGAAGCCAAAGTCGTCAGCATAGCCGTTGTTGACGGCTTCAGTACCGAGATAACTGTTCGCGTGGGCGATTTCCTCCCGGTCGAGTTCGATTTCGTCGCCACGTTGTTCGATGACGCTCTCAACGAAGAGGTTTGCCAGTATCTGCTGTTGCTCGCGCTGCTGTTCCGTGCTCGGGCCTCGCTTGTCCGGCCCGGTCGTCCCGGCGTTCGGGCCGGACGGGCTCGGCGCGGTGCCGGCAACGCCGACGCTACCGACAGCCTGTGCGGAGGGGGCGACGTATATCTCGTCGGCGGGTGCCATCGAGAGGTACGCCCCCGACGCGCCCATCGTATCGACAGTCGCGATGACCGGCATCTCCTCGGATGTCCGGTCGACGGCTGCGTATATCCGTTCGCTCTGGGCGGGGAGGCCGCCGCCGCTTTCGACTTCGAGAACGACGGCTTCGACGGCGTCGTCCTGTCGTGCGTCACGGAGTTGGTCTTCGACATCTTGGGCCATGTTCGTCTCGATGGGGCCCTGCATCTCGATGACGACGACGGTGTCGCCATCGTCGGCAACGAAGCTATACACCTGCGGTGCGGCAAGCACACCGGCGGCGATAGCAAGGAGTACCACGAGGGCAACCTGCTGTCTGCCGCTGAGTTTGTTTAGGGGACCAATCGGCATGCGTTCCGACCCTGTGGTCGATGACGTATTAATTACGGGGCTTTCGAGCGGACAGAACGCACACCACAGGGGCTACTGCAACACGACCACGTTGCCCATTCCGCGCCGTTCGCGGTCAAGTAGCCCGCGGGATTCGAGGTTGCTAAGCGTCCGGCTCACCGTCGCCTTCGAGAGGTCGGTCCGCTCGACGATTTCTCGCTGGGCGATTTCACCGTCGGCCTCCAACGCTGTCTCGTAAACAATCCGTTCCGTGTCCGCCAGCCGTGCCGCCGTCTCCTCCCAGCGGGTCCGCCGAGCCGTCTCGTCGGCGCTTTCTGACGCTCCGGGGCCATCACTTGTCCCCGCTTCCGGACTGTCGGCAACCGCCGTTTCGAGGCTACGTTTCTCCTCGCTGTCGGACGGATAGGCATCGAGCGCCAGAAACGCCGCCGACGCGCCAAACACGGCTGCTGAGACGGCGACGACGATGGCATCCCTGTAGCGAAAGTAGTAGCCAACCGTCTCAAGAGCGGCATCGTCGCCGCCAGCGACGACGAGTTCGGGTGGATTCAAAAGCTGGACTCCGAGAGCGAACGTAGAGACGACGAGCAGAGCGGCAGCAACCAGCCGGCCGTCTCGGAGGGCGTTCGGGAACATCTTAGTTGACGACTTCAAGCTGAAGGATTCGGTCGACAGTCTCTGCATTGAGGTCGACGACGGCACGGTACTCGTCGGGAGCGTCGACGGGTTCAACGACGACGAGTGCGCGACGGTCGTCGTACCGCGGCCCGACCCGTTCGAGCGCGATGGAGGACCCCGTGGTATCGACCGAGCGGAACGTCGAATTGACGGCCCCAGCGGGGGGTCCGGCATCGATATCGGAGCGACGTAGCTGTCTGTCGACCGGTTCGTCGGCGCGCAGGGGCGCGACATCGACGGTCACCCCGTCGGACGTTTCGAGCTGTTCGGCGAGTGTCGCATCCGAGACAGCGATTCGAGCGGCAGCCTCACGCTGACTGTCGGTCAACGCTCCGGACTCTTTCGGTCGCGTCGTAACCGCGAGCAGGCCGCCCGTATCGGTGATTTCAATCCGTCCGGCGGCCGTCGCGTCCGCTACCGGTGTCCGGTCGCCGCCGGCGTCGGCGAACACGACCGCCCCGTCGTCGACCGTAACCTCGCCGGCTGTCGCTGTCGAGAGGCCACCGGCAAGACCGGCGGCGCTGACGAAGCCAGCGAGGCTGACACCCAGAACGGCAAGCGAAACCACAAGCGCGAGCCGGGGGAGGGGGACCGGCACCATCGTTTTCCATACCTTCCAGCACCGGTATGAAAACTCCGATTCACCTCGGGATGAAACACCTGAAACGCGTTCGAAACGCCGCTGAAACGTGTTTCACACCTCTTTCCAACGGGGATTAATGAGGGGTTTCAACCAAGGTCTCGATGCGGTAGTCACTCGGACGGCGACGCGGAACCGCCGGGGGACTGCCGCCCTGAACTGGTCTACCCATGCAACGAGACTACCGCTACACCGTCTACGTGCTCGCCCTTGCGGCGCTTGTGACCCTCGCTACTGCGGGGCTCACAGTCGCCGGGAGTGCGAGCACCTCCGACCCCGCTGACGCATCGCTTGCGGAAACCGACTTCGAGATCGTCGACCACGACGACACGCTCACCGACGAGGAGACGGATGAGATATCCGACCTCGTGCGTGAGACCGAGCCCCTCCAAGAGCACTTCGACGGTGTTGACGCCCTCCAACTCGATATCCACCAGTCGAAGGCTCTCGATGACGGAGCGTTCGTCCCAATCGAAGGCGAATACACCGTCAAGCTCTCGCCCCCCAGTGACGACCGCCCCCTCCCGAGTGCGTCGCTGTCCGTAAACGTGGATGAGAGCGCGCTCGTCATCGACAGAACCATCGCCCCGATTGATGACGTGAATGTGACCGTCGAGGATGACGGCCACCTGAGCGACGATGAAATCGACCAGCTCACGGGAGCACTGCCCGACGACGGCGATGTGGCCTACCAGATTCAAACGTTCCTTGGCGAGCCGGATACCGTCGAGATGGCAGTGACTGACCGTGACGGCGACGAGGTTGACGCCGACGTGACGGTCGACGGCGCGTCCGATACCGTCCACGTGACTGTCGATATCGACGAAGAAACGGTTCTCAGTAACCACGTCGCGATGCAACTCGATAGCGACGAGCTCGACGAAGAGGATGACCTCACCCTCAACGTCGATATGTCGGCTGATACCGATACGGACGGCGCTGCCGACGAGAGCGACGAGACCGACGCCGAAGCGGAGAACGTTGACACGGACGAACGCGAGGAAATCACGGTCGAAATCGTCGATGATGACGGTCTCGAAGATGCCGGCGACGAGTTTACCTTTACTGTTGTGACCGAAGACGACGGCGACGAGTAGCCACAGCAGAGGCGTTCTTCACCGCCCGCTCTCATCGTCACTACCGGAGTCCGGGGGGCTACCGAACAGTATCCGTTTGAGTGACGCAAGGCCGTCCCCCCTCGTCGCTCCTTTCGATATTCGAACCCCCGAAAACGAATCGTCGTCGGCGTCCTGAAACGCTCCGCCAAGATGGTCCATATGATATGCTAGCCTGACGAGCCACACGACGGGGATTGTAAAGGCGATAAATAACCCGACAGTGGCCACTGTTCCGAGTGCGGCACCCCCGACAGCGATGCCAGCGACGACGTATGCAAACGAGACAATGACGAGCAGTACCGTCGCGCTGGCGAGCATATCGTTGACCGCTGTCACTTGGGCGTTGTACTCTATCCAGCGACCGTAGCTCCGGAGCAGCCGTTCTTCGAACGCTTCATCGCTGTCAGTGGTGAGTGCCTGCTCGACGGCCGCCGCATCGAGTCCTCCACGGAGATTTGAGGCAGTGTAGGTGACGCCCGCGAGCCCAGTTGACACAAAAAGCAACAGTCCGCCGGTCACGGTGAATACGTTGAGAAACACCGCCGCCTCGAACTCCGTCTGCACCAACACCGACCCTGCCGTGACCAGAATCCCGATGAGAAGGAGATTGGCCTTTAGAATCTCGACCGCTTTGGCGTCGATTTCCTGTATGCGGGAAACCTGATACTCGAAGGTCGTGTGGAGCTCCTCCCTCGTTAGCTCGCGTGTTGACCGAATATCGTCCGTCTCGCGGTCGCTCATACTCCACGTAGCGCAACGGGATACTTAATACACCGCTCGGCGCGAAAAGCGAGCGGACGAAGGAGTTCCTCAGTCCCCATGCCGTCGCTGGAGGACTGGGGCAACACGGCGACAGTGGAGACACAACGGTCGAACCGGTCACGACAGAACAGTAGGCCGCACTGGCCCGGGGCCGCAGTCTCGCGCGCGTACGGGAAGTTTATAACTGCAGGGTTGCAAGGTGGCGGTAAGAATCAGATGTCTCAGGATAGTGAATACAGTGCCGGACAGATTCAGGTACTGGAGGGGCTAGAGGCGGTCCGGAAGCGCCCGGCGATGTACATCGGGTCGACGGACACCCGCGGGCTCCATCACCTCGTCTACGAGGTTGTCGACAACGCCATCGACGAGGCGCTGGCCGGATACTGCGACACCATCGAAGTCGTCATCAACGACGACGGCTCGGTGACCGTCCGCGACGACGGTCGCGGTATCCCGGTCGATACCCACGAGGACCACGACAGACCGGCCGTCGAGGTCATCATGACCGTTCTCCACGCCGGCGGAAAGTTCGACAGCAAGTCCTATCAGGTCTCCGGTGGCCTCCACGGCGTCGGTGTCTCCGTCGTCAACGCCCTCTCGAAGTGGCTCGAAGTCGAAATCAAGCGCGACGGCCACGTCTGGCACCACCGGTTCGACCACGGGGAGCCGGAAAACGGGCTCGAACAGGTGCGGGAGATGGACCCCAACGAGTCGACGGGCACCGAAATCCGGTTTTGGCCCGACGACGACATCTTCGAGACGACCGACTTCACCTTCTCGACGCTGGAGTCGCGGCTCCGCGAGCTGGCATTTCTCAATCCCGGCGTCGGTATTACCATCCGCGACGAGCGCCCCGAGGAGCCGGACGCGTCGACGTTCGAGTATGACGGCGGCATCCGAGAGTTCGTCGCGTACCTCAACGAGACGCGGGACGTACTCCACGAGAACATCATCTACTTCGAAGACGAAGAAGACGACATCCATGTCGAGGTCGCCATGCAGGCGACAGCAGGGGTGCAGGGGTCGATACACGCCTTCGCGAACAACATCAACACCCGTGAAGGCGGGACCCACCTGACCGGCTTCAAAACGGCGCTGACACGCGTCATCAACGACTATGCGACGAGCAACGGCATGCTGAAAGACCTCGACGGGAATCTCAAAGGCGAGGATATCCGCGAGGGACTGACCGCCGTCATTTCCATCAAGCACCCGGACCCGCAGTTCGAGGGGCAGACGAAGACGAAACTCGGCAACGGCGAGGTCCGAGGCATCGTCGAAAGCGCCGTCCACGAAGAACTCGCGACGCATCTAGAGGAGCATCCTGACACTGCCGAGGCAATCATCTCGAAGGCCGTCGAAGCGGCGAAGGCGCGGAAGGCCGCCAAGAAGGCCGAGGAGCTGACCCGCCGGAAGTCGGCGCTCGAATCCACAAGTCTCCCCGGCAAGCTCTCCGACTGCCAGACGAGAGACCCCGAGGAGTCGGAGCTCTTCGTCGTCGAGGGGGACTCGGCCGGCGGCTCGGCAAAACAGGGCCGCAACCCGGAATTTCAGGCCATCCTGCCGCTCCGCGGGAAGATTCTCAACGTTGAGAAACACCGCCTTGACCGCATCCTCGAAAACAACGAGATACGCAATCTCATCACCGCCGTCGGCACCGGTATCGGTGAGGAGTTCGACATCGAGGAAGCCCGGTATCAGAAGATTATCATCCTCTGTGACGCCGACGTCGACGGTGCACACATTCGGACGCTGCTCTTGACGTTCCTGTATCGACACATGACGCCGCTCATCGAGGCCGGCTACGTCTATGCGGCCCAACCACCGCTGTATCGGGTCCGGGACGGCGGCGACACGTACGACGCGATGACCGAAGCCGAACGCGACCGCATCGTCGAGGAGGTCTGTGACGGCTCGCCCGACCAGGTCCAGCGGTTCAAGGGACTCGGCGAAATGAATCCCAAACAGCTGTGGGATACGACGATGAACCCGGAAAACCGCATCCTCAAGCAAATCACCATCGAGGACGCCGCCGCAGCCGACCGGATGTTCAGCGTCCTGATGGGTGACGCCGTCGAGCCGCGCAAGCAGTTCATCAAGGAACACGCCGACGAAGCCGAGTGGATAGATATATGAGCTCAGATGTCCCCGACACGCCGGACGTGCCGGCCGAGGAGATCGAACCGGTTCGCATCGAAGACGAGATGGAGCAGTCGTACATCGACTACGCGATGAGCGTTATCGTCGGGCGTGCGCTGCCCGACGCCCGCGACGGTCTCAAGCCCGTCCAACGGCGCATCCTCTATGCGATGGAGGAGATGGGCGTTACGTCCCGGTCCGGCCATCGGAAGTCCTCCTCCATCGTCGGTGAGACGATGGGTAACTACCACCCTCACGGTGACTCGGCTATCTACGACGCGCTGGCCCGGATGGCACAGGACTTCTCGCTGCGGTACCCGCTCGTCGACGGACAGGGGAACTTCGGCTCCGTCGACGGCGACCCGCCAGCCGCGATGCGCTACACCGAGGCCCGGATGGCACCCATCGCCGAGGAGTTGCTGGCCGACATCGACAAAGACACCGTCGACTTCGAGAGCAACTACGACGACCGGCTGACCGAACCAGTCGTGTTGCCAGCCCGGGTGCCGAACCTGTTGGTAAACGGTGCATCGGGTATCGCCGTCGGGATGTCGACGAACATTCCGCCGCACAACCTCGGTGAGGTCATCGATGCCGCCATCCACCTCATCGACAACCCGGACTGTGCTGTCGCTGACCTCATTGACACGCCCGACTCGGACGGCTACATCAAGGGGCCGGACTTCCCGACCGGTGCCAACATCGTCAACCGCGAGGGCATCTGGGACGCCTACACCGAGGGCCGCGGCCGACTCCGGGTTCGCGCGGAGATGGACATCGAGCGGACCGACCGCGGCGGCGACCGCATTGTTGTCACCGAGCTTCCGTATCAGGAGAACAAGGCCCGCCGCATCGAACGCATCGCCGAAGACGTCCAAGAGGGCAAGATAGAGGGTATCCGCGACATCCGCGACGAGTCCGACCGCGATGGCGTCCGCGTTGTCATCGAGTGCAAGCGCGGATCCAACGCCGATGTCGTCAAAAACCAGCTGCTGGAACACCACCTCGAAAACACGTTCTCGATTATCTCGCTTGCGCTTGTCGACGACCAACCGCGCGTGCTGAACCTCAAGGAGCTTCTGGAGGCCTTCGTCGGCCATCGCCGCGAGGTCGTTCGCCGCCGCTCGCAGTTCGAACTGCAGGAAGCCAAAGACCGCGCTCATATCCTTGAAGGCCGGCTGGTCGCCCTAGATAACGTCGACGACGTCGTCGACCACATCCAGAACAGCGACGACCGCGACGCCGCAATGGCGGCGCTTCGGAAGGCCTACGACCTCTCTGAGGACCAAGCCGAGCACATCGTTCGGATGCAGCTCGGTTCGTTGACCTCGATGGAGGCCGGCGAAATCGAGACCGAATACGAGGATGTACAGGCGGAAATCGAGCGGTTGGAGACGATTCTCAACGACGAAAGCGAGCTGCTCGGTGTCATCAAAGACGAGCTTCGGGATATCAAAGCCGAGTACGCCGACGAGCGGCAGACGGATGTCATCGAGGACGCTGGCTCGGTCACTCGCGAAGACCTCATCGCCGAGGAGGAAGTCGTCGTTGTCGTCACCGAAGAGGATTACGTCAAGCGGATGCCGCTTTCGGAGTTCGACCCACAGCACCGCGGTGGCAAGGGTATCATCGGCTCCCGGCCGAAGGAAGGCGACCGCGTCTCGACGGTGTTTACCGCTTCGACGCACGATTACCTGCTCTGCTTTACCAACCAAGGGCAGGTCTATCGGCTGAAGGTCTTCGAACTCCCGGAGATGGGCCGGACCGCCCGCGGCACCTCGGCAGT
Source organism: Natronomonas pharaonis DSM 2160 (assembly GCF_000026045.1). Taxonomy (NCBI): domain Archaea; kingdom Methanobacteriati; phylum Methanobacteriota; class Halobacteria; order Halobacteriales; family Natronomonadaceae; genus Natronomonas; species Natronomonas pharaonis. The sequence continues at coordinate 1,692,064 of NC_007426.1, forward strand.
CAATGTTCTCGACCTCAACGACGGCGAGGAGATAACGGCGGTCGTCAACACCGACGACATCGACGAGGGGTATCTTGCGATGGCAACCGAGGCCGGCTACGTCAAACGAACTGCCGTCTCCGAGTTCGAGAACGTCCACGCCGGCGGCATCCGGGCTGTCAGTCTCGAAGACGACGATTCGCTGGTCGACGTCGAAGTCACGGACGGCGATGGCGACCTGCTCGTCGGGACAAAGCACGGCATGACGATACGCTTCGACGAGTCCGATGCACGGCCGATGGGCCGGTCGGCTCGCGGCGTCAACGGCATCAAGCTCGAAGGCGACGACCGGGCCACAGGGCTTGTCGCCGCCAGCAGCGACGACGACCGCGACCTGCTGACGGTAACGAAGAACGGCTACGGCAAGCGGACGCCGCTGTCGGAGTATCGACGCCAGTCCCGCTACGGGAAGGGTCTCGTCGACATCAAGACCGACGAGCGGAACGGCCCGGTCTGTTCGCTCGACGCCGTCTCGGAAGACGACGGTCTAGTTATCATGAGCGAGTCCGGCCAGATTATGCGGACAACTGTCGATGAGATATCGACCGTCGGCAGAAACACCAAGGGCGTCGTCGTCATGTCAGTTGACGACGACGACCGCATCGCCGGCATCGACGTCGACAGCGCGGAGTGACCGGCGCTCGCGCCCATCGCTGACCGGCTCCGTTCGTCTCGCAACAGTTTTGTTCGGTAGCCCACAGCGTTCAGCCATGAGCGACACCGACGGGATGGGCGACCACGAGTTCGGCGACTTCGGCGGCCGCTACGTGCCGGAGCCGCTACAAGAGCCGCTGGAACAGCTCGCGGGGACGTTCGACGACATCGTCGGCGACGATGGCTTTCAGGCGGAGTTCCGCGACCTGCTCGGCGACTTCGCCGGGCGACCGACACCGCTGTACCACGCACGAAACCTCAGCGACGCCTACGGGGCGGACATCTACCTCAAGCGGGAGGACCTACTCCACGGTGGCGCACACAAAATCAACAACGCGGTCGGGCAGGCGCTCTTGGCAAAAAAGGCCGGGAAAGACCGCCTCATCGCCGAAACCGGAGCCGGTCAGCACGGCACCGCAACGGCGATGGCGGGTGCGCTTTTCGACCTCGACACGGAGATCTACATGGGGCGGAAGGACGCCCGCCGCCAGCAGATGAACGTGTTCCGGATGCGGCTGATGGGTGCTGAAGTGAATGAGGTCACCCGCGGTGAGGAAGGCCTCGCCGAAGCCGTCGATGTTGCCCTCGAGGACTTCGCCGAGAACATCGACACCACCCACTATCTGGTTGGCAGCGTTGTCGGCCCCGACCCCTTCCCGCGGATGGTACGGGAGTTCCAATCGGTCATCGGCAAAGAGGCACGCGAGCAGGCTATCGACCGGCTTGGCGGGCTGCCGGACGCATGTGTCGCCTGCGTCGGCGGCGGGTCAAACGCCATCGGGTTGTTCGACGCCTTCCGCGACGACGACGTCGCCTTTTACGGCGGCGAGGGTGGCGGGCAAGGCAGTGACTCCGGCAGTCACGCCGCCCCGCTGGCTGCCGGTACCGAGGATGTGCTCCACGGGATGCGAACCCGCGTTCTCGAAGACGACGCCGAGGTTCACAGCGTCTCTGCAGGACTCGACTACCCGGGTGTCGGCCCCGAGCACGCGATGTTCCGTGCGGTCGGTCGCTGTGAGTACCGCGCTATCGAAGACGACGAAGCGCTGACCGCCTTCCGGGACCTCTCGGAGCTTGAGGGTATCATTCCGGCACTGGAGTCGGCACACGCGGTTGCGCTGGCCGGACAGGTCGCCGACGAGACCGACCACGAAACCATCGTCGTCAACCTCTCGGGACGCGGCGACAAGGACATGCAGCAGGTCGCGGAGCTGCTGGACCTCTAACGTGTCGCTTAGCGGTACTGTTCGCAGACTCGCTTGACGCCCTCATCGAAGCCGACGGTCGGCTCCCAGTTCGTTTCCGACCGGAGTTTTGAACAGTCGGCACAGGTGTCGGTGACGTAGACGTCTTCCGGAATCGGGTTCTCGACGTATTTCGGCCGGATGTCGGCCCCGACCGTCTCGTTTATTTTATCGACGAGGTCGTTCAACGAGTATCGGTCGCCCGTCCCGACGTTGTAGACGCCATCAAGTGCAGCTTCAGCGGCCGAGCAGAGTGCTGCGACGACATCCTCAACGTGGATGAAATCCCGGGTTTGCGTTCCGTCGCCGTAGATGGCCGGCCGCTCGCCGGTCGCGATGTCGTCGACGAACTGTGCGACGAGGTTGGCGTACTCGCCCTTGTGCCCTTCCGCAGCGCCGTAGCCCTGATAGACGGAGAACAGCCGCATCCCGGCCAGCGACAGTCCGTAATGGTGGCTGAAATACTCCGCGTAGCGCTCGCGGGCGAGCTTCGAGGCCTCATAGCCCGAGTTCGCCGCGACGGGTGCGGCCTCAGTAGTCGGTTCCGAGCGGCTCCCGTAGACGGACGAGGATGAGGCGTAGACGACAGTGTCACAGCCATCAGCGCGAGCCTGCTCGACAACGTTGACGAACCCCTCGACATTGACGCGAGCGCCGCGTGTCGGGTCCGACTCGTGCATTGGATACGACGAAAGCGCCGCACAATGAAAGACAACATCGACATCCGTTGGAAGGTCGTCGTCAAGGACGCTTCGCTCGTTGAATGTGACGGCCGACTCGAGGTTTTCTGGTGTCCCGAGATAGCAGTCGTCGACGACAACGACATCGTTTGTAACCGACAGCCGGTTCGCGAGCGTGGACCCAATAAAACCCGCTCCGCCAGTAACGAGCACGCGCTGGCCGTCCATACCGAGGCCGGCGAGCGGCCGATAAAAATGCGTACCGGAACGCGCTACGGGGCTAACGTGCTCTGATACCGCTGTGTGCGGGTCTGAGGCTGCCGACAGCGGTTCCAGCCGAATCGTCTCCGTCACCCACCGTCGCATTTAAGATTAGAACTACCAAAGGATAGGTTATGTCATCTATTGAGCTCACCCCGAGCCAGAAGACGATTCTTCAGGAGCTAATCAATCTCTACCGAGAGTCGGAAAGCGCCGTCAAAGGCGAGGACATCGCCGAGAAGGTCGACCGGAATCCGGGGACAATCCGCAACCAGATGCAGAGTCTGAAAGCGCTACAGCTCGTAGAAGGGGTACCAGGGCCGAAAGGAGGATACAAGCCGACAGCGACGGCCTACGACGCGCTGAAGATACAGGAGATGGAGCAGGCCGCCGACGTGCCGTTCAATCACGAAGGCGACCTCGTCGAAGAGGCGAACGTACAGGAAATCGACCTCACAAGCGTCCATCACCCCGAGCTGTGCCGCGCCGAAATCAAGCTACAGGGCTCGATGGCGGACTTCGAGGAAGGCGACAAGATCAGCGTCGGTCCGACGCCGCTTTCGAAGCTGCTCATCGAGGGTGAGCTCGAAGGAAAGGACGACACGAACAACAGCCTCATTCTCACTATCGACAACATGGCGGCCCCGGCCGGCGACGAGGACCCGCTCCACTGATACTGGCAGGTATTTCTCGTCAGCGACACCCGCCATTCAGGCAGCGGTGTCGTGCTCTCTCCATCGCTTCGAGCACACAGTTCGGGTAGCGACCGATGCGAGCGAGCGACGGTCCGGGCAAAATTTTTCTCGGAGGCCGGTTCCAACAGGTTTGTATCGGTGGACAACGCACACCAATCTATGACGGACGATGTCGTCGTGCTCGGGTCCGGTTATGCCGGCACCGGCGCAATCAACTCGCTCGAATCGGAACTCGACGGCGAAGCGGACATTACCTGGATCTCCGACGTCGACCACCACCTCGTGCTCCACGAGTCCCACCGCTGCATCCGGGACCCGGACATTCAGGAGAAGATCACCTTCGACGTTACCGAAATCAAGTCCCCTTCGACTCGGTTCGTGCAGGGCCGCGTCGAGGACATCGACACCGACGAACGCGTCATCACACTCGATGACGACTCCACGGTCGAGTACGATTACCTGCTCGTCGGTATCGGCTCCCAGACCGCCTTCTTCGGCATCGACGGCCTCGAAGAGCACTCGCTGACGCTCAAGACGCTCGACGACGCCCTCGAAATCCACGAGGCTGTCTCCGAAGCCGCACGGGAGGCGTCCCGTAACGACCCGGCACAGGTCATCGTCGGGGGAGCCGGTCTCTCCGGCATTCAGTCGGCCGGCGAAATCGCCGAGTACCGCGACAGCAACCGCGCACCGCTTGAAATCCACCTTGTGGAGGGACTGGACAACGTCTTCCCGAACAACGACCCGGTCGTCCAGGCCAAGCTCCGCAAGCTGCTCGAGGACAAGGATGTCCAGATTCACACCGGCGAGTTCATCGGCGAGGTCGACGACGACACCGTCTACGTCGGCGACGAGAAGGAACTCGACTACGACGTGCTGCTGTGGACCGGCGGTATCACCGGCCAAGACGCCGCCGAGACCGCCAACGTCGACAAGGACGACCGAAGCAACCGCATCGAGGCCGCCTCGAACTTCCAGACCTCCGACGAGCGGGTCTTTGCCATCGGCGATGCGGCGCTTATCGACCAGCCCGACCAAGACAACCCCGCGCCGCCGACAGCACAGGCCGCCTGGCAGGCTGCCGAGGTTGCCGGCGAAAACATCGCCCGCGAGATCCGCGGCCAGCCGCTAACCGAGTGGGAATACGAGGACAAGGGGACGCTCATCTCCGTCGGCGGCAAGGCTGTCGCTCACAACGTCAAGGGCCTGCCGGTTGATACCTTCGGCGGCCCGGCCGCAAAGGCGCTGAAAAAGACCGTCGCCGCACGCTGGATTGCGAAGGTCACCGGCTTCTCGGACGCCGCGAAAGCCTTCCCCGACATGTAAGCGACGCCCGGCGCAGCCGGGCACTCAGTGGTCGTCGAGGGATAGGCCTGCATGCCAGCGGTCGACGCCGGCCGCGTTTTTGAGTCGGTCCATCTTCGACAGCAGCGCCGCCGCCAGCGAGGCAGTCTCGGCGGCCTTCTGTTGGCCGTCGGTGCGAAACTCCCCTGTTGTTCGGTCGGCGTAGACGGTACAGACCGCGCCGGCACGGAGCCCATAGAGCCCAGCGAGCGTTAACACCGTGCTTGCTTCCATCTCGAAGTTCAGGACCCCAGCTTCCCGAAGCGCTTCGAGTTCCGCTTCAGCCCCGGCGGCACGGAACCCACCAACCCCATCCCGCGCCTGTCCGGCGTAAAACGAGTCCGTCGAGCAGGTGACGCCAAGGTGATACTCGTGGCCCAGCCGTTCAGCCGCAGTTACCAGTGCAGTTACCACTTCGTCGTGGGCGCTCGCAGGGTAGTCCGCTCGGATGTACTCATCGCTCGTGCCTTCCTTTCTGACCGCCGCAGTCGTGATGACCAGGTCGCCAACCTCGACCTCCGGCTGAATCGTGCCACAGGAGCCGACGCGGATGAACGTCTCAGCGCCGACGCGCGCGAGCTCCTCGACGGCGATGGCGGCCGACGGCGACCCGATGCCGGTCGAGGTCGCCGCCAGCGGCTCGCCGTCGTATTCGCCAGCGGCGGTCCGGTACTCCCGGTGGTCCGCCAACGGTTCCGCGTTGTCCCAGCAGTCGGCGATGATATCGATCCGGTCGGGGTCGCCCGGTAACAGCACGGGACCGTCAACATCGCCGTCGGAGAGTTCGATGTGGTACTGGTCGTCGCTCATTGGAGGTGGGAAGCGGTGATGGTCTCGGGAAGCAGTTCGCCGAGGGTGTATTCGACGCGACCGTCGGGGCCGTCACAGATGATTCGGAGGTCGTCGCCGCAAAACTCCGCCAGCGACTGCCGACACATCCCACAGGGGGTGACGCCGTCCCGGCGTGCGGAGCTGACCGCGATGCGGTCGAACGACCTGTGGCCGGCCTCGACCGCCTTCGACAGCGCCAGCTCCTCGGCGTGGACGCTGTTGGAGTAGTTCGCGTTCTCGATGTTACAGCCCGAAAAGACCGCTCCGTCGGCGGTCGCTATCGCAGCCCCGACGTAGTACTCCGAATACGGCGCGTACGATTGTTCTACTGCTTTTCTGGCCGCATCGATGAGGTCGGCATCGTCCATGCCGGACCCACTCGCCCGGCAGGCAAATAGCTCCGGGCTAGTCCGCCTCGGCGACCGCAGAGCGGACGACAGCGGCGACGTCGTCGACCAGTGCATCGACGGATTCGCTTTCCGCGTAGAGCCGGAGATACGGCTCGGTGCCGCTCGGACGGACAAGCACCCACGAGCCGTCATCGAAAGCGAGGCGGACGCCGTGGTCGGTCGTCGCTGTTGCCTCGGGGAACTGTTCGGGAAGCCGGGATTCGAGCAGCGACATCGCCCCCGACTTGTCTTCGTCCGGGCAGTCGACGTTGTGCTTCCGGTAGGGTCGTTCGGTAATCGGCTCGCGGAGCGGCTCGATACCGCGGTCAGCGACGAGTGCCCCCAAGACGGCTGCGCTTGCAACACCGTCTATCCACGGTCCGAACCGGGTATGGGTGTGCTTCCATGGCTCGGCGGCGAAGACGACGGTCCCCTCGCCGGCGCTTGCGTCGGCGATGCCCTCGTGGAGCGCGCCGAGCCGGACGCGCTCGACGCTGCCGCCGGCGGCTTCGACAGCCTCGTCGATGCGGCCGGAGGCGTTCGGCGTCGTCACGACGACCGGCGATGGCTCGGATGCCTGTGCTGTATACCGCTTTGCCAGAATTGCTAACACCGTATCTTCATGGACGACATCTCCGCTGCTGTCGATAACTACGATGCGGTCGGCGTCACCGTCGTGGCCGATACCGAGGTCGAACTCGCCGTCAGCGACGAACGTCCGGAGTGCTTCGAGGCTTTCTGCGGTGGGTTTGGACTCCCGGCCAGGGAAATGGCCGTCGACGTTGGCGTTGAGAGCCACGATTTCGGCACCCAACTCGCGAAGCACCTGTGGTGTCGCGTGGCTCGCCATCCCGTTGCCGCAGTCGACGGCCACGCGAAGCCCCTCACAGTCGCCGAAGGATGTCTTGACGTATTCGACGACTGCGGTTCGGTACGCTTCGAGCACGTCCATGCGGTAGCTGTCTCCCCACTCGTCCCATTCGACCGGCGACGGGTCAGAGAGGACGCGCGACTCGACGCGGCGTTCGGCGTCGCGGTCGTACTCGGTGCCGTCAACGAAGAACTTCAGCCCGTTGTCGGCCGGCGGATTGTGGCTCGCAGTCACCATGATGCCGCGGCGGCCGCGAGAGGCGTAGGCGAGCGTCGGCGTCGGGACAGCGCCGAGCCGGTAGACATCGGCCCCACCGCTTTCGAGCCCCGCCTCAACGGCGGCGGCGAGTGCGGGACCGGTCTCTCTCCCGTCCCGTCCGACGACGAACGTCGCCCCGTCTTCGGCGGCCGCTCGTCCGGCAGCGAGCGCGAGCGACGGCGTCACGTCGGTTTGTGCGGCGCCACGGATACCGGCCGTTCCGAACAGGTCCATACCGGTGTCTACGAGCCGGGGAACTTGAAAGGCTACTGTCGGCACACGGAGCGCGGGGAGGTGGCCGCTTCTGTCGTACAGGTCAGGCGATGTCGCGGCTGGTGTCGATGTCAACCTCGGCGGCGAGGTCGAGTTTGAGGACATCCGAGAGCGCCCGCCCGCCGCGGAACTTGGGGACGGCGAGGCGATTCTCGACGCGGTCCCCGGCGATAGTCGTCTCCAACTCGAAGACGACATCCGCCATGTGCGCTGTCGTGTCGCGCAGCCGTGGCACGTCGCGGCCGTCGAGGCAGTGGAGTACGGCGAGCCCTTGGGTGTTCGTGACGTGATTTTTAAGCTCGTTGAGGAACTTCCGGTACCGGGCTGCCTCGTTCCGTTCGAGGGGGTCAACGGGGTCGACGATGAGATTCGCGCCCTCGGGGAGCGCCGAAACGAGCTTTGCAGCGTTGTCAAGCGGCGCTTCGCCGGCGACATCACGGACGGTCGGCGACCCGGTTTCCGTCGGCGCGTTGTCGATACTCGTTGCAACCGCATCGCGGGTTCGGTCGATGGAGAGATAGAGCGTCTCGCGGGTCGCCGTCAGCTCATAGAGCAGTAGCTCCGCCTGACTGGCTGGTGCAGCCGCGAGCGCAACGACGCTGCCTGGCGGAAGGCCCCCTTCGAGCTGCCTATCGAGGGCATCGACGCCGGTTCGGAGACGCTCTGGCATCACCGTACTGTTTTCGGCAGAGCCGATTAAGCGTTCCGGCGGTTGGACCCGTTTTCCCGCCGTCCCGCCCGTATCAGTCGGCTATCCGACTGGCGTCTGCTGTCTCCGCGTGGCTGGTTCGACCACGGCAGGAGTGGACACACGGCCGTCCGGGTCGGGGGATTCAAGAGTGTTCGCGCCGGCATTCCGGTAATGCGCCACGACCATCTGCTCAGTGCGAAACAGCTCTCGCGTGGCGACATCGAAGGGGTGCTCGACCGCGCGGCCGAGATCGCGGCCGACCCGGACGCGGTCGCGGAAAAGCACAGCGACAAGCTGCTCGGCCTGCTGTTCTTCGAGCCGAGCACCCGAACGAAGATGTCGTTCGACACCGCGATGAAGCGGCTCGGCGGCGACACGGTCGATATGGGGAGCGTCGACTCCTCGTCAGTCAAGAAAGGGGAAAGCCTCGCCGACACCGTCCGTGTCATCGAGGGCTACACCGATGCCATTGTCCTCCGGCATCCCTCCGAGGGGTCGCCAAAGCTCGCAAGCGAGTTCGTTGACGTCCCGGTTATCAACGCCGGCGACGGGGCTGGCCAGCACCCGACACAGACCCTGCTCGACATGTACACCATCCGCGAGAACGCGGGGCTCGACGACCTGACAATCGGTATCATGGGCGACCTGAAATACGGCCGGACCGTCCACTCGCTGGCCCACGCGTTGACAAACTTCGATGTCAGCCAGCACTTCATTAGCCCTGAAAGCCTCCAACTCCCGCGGAGCGTCCGGTATGACCTCCACGAATCGGGCGCGCAGGTACGAGAGCATACGGATATCGAGAGCGTTCTCGAAACGCTCGATGTGCTCTACGTGACCCGCATCCAGCGGGAGCGGTTCCCGGACGAAAACGAGTATCGACAGGTCGCCGGCGAATATCGCATTGACGCAGACCTGCTCGAATCAGCGAAAGACGACCTGACGGTGATGCATCCGCTGCCGCGGGTCAGCGAAATCGCAGCCGATGTCGACGAGACCGAGCACGCAACCTACTTCAAACAGGCACACAACGGCGTCCCGGTACGGATGGCCCTACTCGATGAAATGCTATGACAGACACTGAACTCCGCGTCTCGAAAATCCAGAAGGGTACCGTCATCGACCACATCGCCGGCGGTCAAGCGCTGAACGTCCTCGCCATTCTCGGCATCGACGGCACCTCCGGCGACGAGATTAGCGTCGGAATGAACGTCCCCTCCGACCGACTCGGCCGGAAAGACATTGTGAAGGTCGAAGGGCGAGAGCTGAGCCAAAACGAGGTCGATGTCCTGTCGCTCATTGCGCCTGCAGCGACCATCAACATCGTCCGCGATTTCGAGGTTATCGAGAAACACCGAGTTACACGTCCGGAGACGGTCGAAGGCGTTCTTTCCTGTCCGAACGCCAACTGCATCACGACTGAAAACGAACCGGTCGATTCCCGCTTCGAGGTGCTCGAAGCCGGCGTCAGGTGTTCCTACTGCGGGACGATAATCCGGGAGTCGCTCGCGGCCCATATCAGCGTCGCCTGACCGCAGTCGGGGACGCGCTCTGCGGGGGAAAGATTATATCGGCGGCAGCCGAATCGGACAGCGTATGTCGAAGAAAGCACTTGTAGTTGCACTCGTCGCGGCGGCCGTTCTGCTGTACGCTATCAAGCGATAACCCCGAACGGCTGCTCGTATCGCCCTCCGACAGTTTTTTCGAACGACTTACCCGCCGGTAGTCCTTATCAGAGGTATGTACGGCGTCGTCACGCGAAACGAAGAGGAAACCCGGTGGGACGACTTCGACCGCGCTTTCTACGAGGTGAAAGACGTCTCCGGCCGGTCTTCGGAGCCGGCCGCAGAGACCGTAAGCATGGTGTCGTGCTTCGGCGACAACGCCGCTGCCGAGGAGAACCCGGAACTCGTTCCGGTCACGCCGGATGGAGAACGGGCGACCCGCGAGCAGACGTATTTCGACTGGGCGTACATCTGCCCGACACACGACGACTACCGAGCCGGGCTGTTGGAGATTATTGCGGACTGTGCGGATGTCACGCCCGACGTCCGACTCGACGACGTCGGCTTTCCCCGCCCCGAGTACTGCTACTGTGACCGGTGCAACGAGCACTTCGAGAGCTGGGTCCGCAACCGCCACGAGGCCGGCGAGGGGCCGCCGCCGGAGGAAACGGGTGTCGAGGACCGCTACGAGTGGCGGAGCGAGGTCATCACCTCGTTTGTCGCCGAGGCCGCAGACCGGATTCCCGGCCGGACGTATCTGACGCTGTATCCCGACCCCTATGAGGGACATCTCTACGAGCGGGCTGGTCTCGATATCGGGGCACTCGAATCCTATGTCGACGAGTTCATCGTTCCGCTGTACGACACCAGCTATGGGACGACCTACTGGCTAGAGGCGATAGCGAAGGGGTTCGAAAGCAGGCTCGACACGCCGTTTAGTATCGAACTCTATGCTGTCGATGTCGACATCGACAACCTGATTCACGCGACCGAGGTCGCAGAACAGTACGGCGAATCGGTGCTTTTCGGATACGACGCCGCGAACGGACGCGCGGCGCTTCGTCGCCGACGTGCCGACGCCCGCGAGGGTGTCGAGTGGTAGGCAGTGCTACGAAACCGCCCGCGCGGCGGCCACGAGGTCGTCGCGGTCGCGCGTGTCCTCGGGGAACTGCTCCGGCGCGAACCACCGGGCGGCGCTGATTTCTCCGTCGGGGTCGGCAACCGACAGGTCGACGGTCGACGCCTTCGCACCGAAGACCGGTAGCACGCCCCACGTTTGGCGACCCTGACAGCGTACTTCAACGCGGTTCAGCATCGCCAGCCCGTCGTAGTCGGCCGTGATACCGGCCTCTTCGTGGAGTTCCCGTTCGGCAGCTTCGGAGAACGTCTCCGACGGGCCGACGCCGCCACCGGGCAGTACCCACAGGTCAACCCCTTCGTGACGCACCAGCAGGACGCGGCCGTCGGCTCTCGTAACGAGCGTGTGTGCGCCGTAAGGGGTCCCGGTACGCTGAATGCGGCGCGCGAGTGTTCGGAACCGGCCCCGAGAGACGTGTCGCTCGTAGGTTCGCTGGAGCGTCCCCTCACCGTGGGCTTCTGTAAGCGTATGATATGCCCGCTCGGCGTGCTGGCTCGCCTCGTCGGCGAGATACCACAGCCCATCGACGGTCGTCATTGTCGCCACCAACGCAGGCCAGCGGCTGTCGGCGGGCGACTCGGAGCGGGAGGCATGGAGGGTGACATAGACACACGTACGGTTGCGGTTCGCAAAAACCGTTCGAAGGTCGCAGGTCCGGCCGCCGAAACGACGGGCTTTTTCCGTGTCGGCGAAAAGCGCCAGATATGGCATTCGAGAAGGGTGACCGCGTGGTCTTCCACGACAAGCACAGCGACTACGACGGTGAGACGGGCGAAGTCGCCCAAGTCTCCGAGACGATGTTCGGCGACAAGACCTACGTCGTCGACTTCGAGGAAGGACAGGAGGGCGGCATCGCCGAAGACGCCCTCGAAGCCGCAGAGGACGACGAGTAACCACCGATGAGCGCCGTCCCGTTCCACTACGTCGACCTCCGGGCGTTCTGTTATGCAACGGAGGACGAAAAGCGGGTCGAGGCGGCGCTTGAGACGTTTTTACCCGAGGAAACTGAGCTCGAACGGGAGGTAAACGAGGGGCATCACGGCGACAGAATCCTCGTGTACTCGGTGCGTCTCGAACGCGCCGACGACGTCCGGCACGTGCTTTCTCGGGTCGCCGAACTCGATGACTTCGAGCGGCTGCTCTCCGAGCTAGAACAGCGCATCGACGACAACTGCGCCTTCTACCTCCAGTTCGACAAGCAGGCGGCCTATCAGAACCGCGTCGAGTTCGGCGACGGCATCATGCTCCGTGGCAAGGTCGAGGCCTACCCCGCAAAGCGAGAGCGGGCAATCGAGACCGCCGAAGACGCCTTCCACAACCTCGCCAGCGACGACTGACCCCGCCCCGAGCCGACGGGTCCAAAAGAACGAAGCGGTGACGGCGAGATATTCAGGTATGCAGCATCCGTGGACGCTCGATGACGACGAGATGCCGACGGACCCTCGGGCGAAAAAGCGGACCCGTCGGCTCCGGATTGTCGGACTCGGGCTTTGGGGGCTCTTGCTCGGTGGCGGGAGCGTCATCGTCGCCACTGGCACCGTTGACCTGACCGCCGGCGAGGCAGCACTGCTTGGTGGCATCGGCGTGGTTGCTTCGCTCGTCGCTATCGTCGTCGGCGCACTCGCAATCGTCCTGCTCCGCCGGTTCGGTATCCTCGGCAAGCTGATTGTCTGGCTGTTGCTGTTTTTCGCGCTGCTCAGCCTGCTCCCGGAGCTTGTCGGTTGGCTCACCGAGAACGTCTCGCTCTTTGAGTCGCTGCCCGTCGACGACGACCAGCTGTTTGACCTGCTCTTCTAGCCGGATGCGATTGAGCGGGGCGAATCGGAGCGCTATATAAACGCCTATACAGGTGTGACGCGACAGCATCGGTAGCTCGTGGAGACGGTTCTGCTCGTCGGCGTGTGGTTGTTCGCCGTAACGCATCTCGATACGCTGGTCGTCATCAGCGCGTTCTGTGCGGACAACGACTACCAACTCTGGGAGGTACTCGTCGGGCATTACATCGGGTTCTGTGCCGGGCTGGTCGCTGCGGTCGCGGGGGCGGCGCTCGCTGCGGAGCTCTTTCAGGAGTGGACGTTTCTACTCGGTTCCGTTCCCCTCGGCATCGGGCTGTGGGGGTTGTTCCACCAACCACCGGAAACGACGGTTGAGAAGTCGCGTGCCGTGCCGAACACCCTCGGCCGTATCGGCGTTGTGAGCGTCGCCGGTATCGGCCTCAGCGGCGAAAACATCGCTGTATTCGTCCCGTTCTTTGCCGGCCTCTCGCTCGCCGAGTTACTGGTCGTTATCGGCGTCTATCTGGTCGGCGCAGGAATCGTGTTCCTCGCCGCGTACATAATCGTCTCCCGCGTTGCCGCCGACGGAATCCCCGGCTGGCTCGACCGGTGGCTCGTCCCGACAGTGCTGGTACTTGTCGGTGGGTACGTGCTGGCAACTGGATTGGTTCTCATATAAATTACTCCACCCTACTTCGCTCACTCCTTGAGGTCGGAGGCTCCACCTTGTATAATGCTGAAGGCAATGGCTGTGACACCAACCGTCGGTATTTCATTGGACAAGACGTATAGAGTCGCGTATGACACACGTCCCACGAGCGGAACTGCTGCAGCAACTCGACGGAGCCGATAGCGACTCCGCCCGCGTCGTCGACACTGAGTCGATGACGGTCGGGCTCAAGCGATACCGGGAGGGACCGGCCAACGAGAAGGGGCTTCGAGAGCACACCGACGACGAACTCTACTACATCCTCGATGGGTCGGGAACAATCGCGGTCGGCGATGCTGTCCACTCGGTCGCCCCCGGCGACGTACTCTACGTCGAGAAAGGAACGTCTCATGATGTTCAGGAGGTCGACGAAGCGCTTACTGTGCTCAAGGTGTTGGCTGAGTAACAATTACGTCGGCATCGATGCCGCGACGGGTGACTTTTTGAGTAACGGGGGCGTACCCTTGGTAATATGCCAGCGGCGCTTTCCGACCCTATCGGGGTCGCATATGTTACCGTATTTCTTGGAAGCGGGCTGATTTGTCTCCTTTTGATTCCGCGAGTGCGGACGTTCGACGACCCCGAGATACGCGCAGGACTGGTCTGGCTGCTGGCGACCGCAGGTGCGTGGGGACTCCTGAAAACAGCGTACTTCCTCGTTCCCGGCCCGTTGCGCGAGCCGAGCTACCTCCTCGGACTCGTTGCGGGGTTCGCGACAGTCTGGGCGTGGCTGTACTTCTGTTCCGCATACACCGGTCGGAACCTCCACCGGAACAAGACACTCCGCCGCGTCAGCGCCGCAGTATTCGCACTCGTCGTCTCGGTAAAGCTCACTAATCCCCTGCACGGGCTGTACTTTACTACCAGCGAAGCGACAGCGCCGTTTCGGCATCTGGCGGTCAATCACGGCATCATCCACTGGAGTTCGACAGGGCTGTCTTACATCCTCTCGGCTGTCGGGCTGTTCATGCTGCTTGAGCTCTATATGCGCTCCGAGTACGACACCCGTCCGCTCGCCGGGCTGACGGTGCTTCTCGGTCTTCCTGTCGTCTTTGACATCATCGCGCTGTCGACACCGAGGCTCATCAACTTCATTTATGCGCCTATCGGCGTGGCGCTCTTTGCTGTCGGTGTGCTATTTGTTTTCCAAGAGCAATTGGTGGCCGTCAGCACCGCACTACGTGGCGGTGCTGCCTCGGTGTACCTCGACGGCGAGCGACAGATTCGAGACGCGACCGGCGCGGCGACAGCGCTTTTTCCTGCGCTCGAAGGGGCGACTGGTGACCCGCTTGCGGACGTACTCCCGGACGTTGCGGCGTGTCTAGACGGCGGCGACCCGATCTTTGAGCTGGGCGGCGGCGAGGAATCGCAGTATTACCTCGTCGAAGCCGAGCCTGTCGGGGTGGCGGGCTCTGAAGCACAGGTTCTCACGTTTACTGACGTGACAACGCTCGAACAACAGCGACGACAGCTGCACCGCCGAGAGCGCGAACTTGACGAGCAGAATGAACTGTACCGTGCTGTACTCGCCGCGAGCTTTGCTTTCGTCTACCGGGCGACCCCGGAGGGGCGTCTGACGTTCGTCTCTCGGTCTGTTGAGGATGCGCTCGGATACGCACCGGATGCGCTCGTCGGCAAGCCCATCGATGCGCTGGCTCCGACCGAAGAGGTCACCGAAGAAGTCCGGAGTTACTTAGACGAAGTTGTCAGTGGGGAATCACTCCAGATTCAGGACCTTCCACTAAAACATCGCGATGGACGACGGGTGTACACCGACGTTCGGGTCGTCCCCATCTACGAGGCAGGCGTCCCGGAGTCCGAGCGAACGGCAGCGGATATCGTCGGTGTGCAGGGGATGGTCCGAGAGACGACCGACCGACACCGTCGCGAGGGACTCATCAGTGTCATCAACCGTGTGCTCCGACACAACGTCCGTAACGAACTCACAGTCATCAACGGCTACGCCGAAATGCTGGCAGATGACCTCGAAGGCGAGTCAGCGGCGAGCGCCGAACAGATCCTTGAGACGACCGATAGACTCCTCGACCTGACCGAATCGGCACGGAAGATAGAAGAGGCTCGGGAGGCGTCACCGGAACTGGGGTCATACGACATCATCCCGATACTCGAGGAGGTGGTCGGACAAGTCGAAACACAGTATCCGAACGTATCAGTTTCCGTCGACGCGCCGGAGTCAGCCGTGGCGCTGACACTTCCCCGGATAGAGACCGCGCTCTTCGAGTTGCTGGACAACGCCGCAAAGCACAGCGTCGAATCGCCGTCGGTCGAAATCGACGTAGACGTTGGGTCCGAAGGAGTCACGGTCACGATAACGGACAACGGACCCGGCCTTCCCGAAAACGAGCGCAAGGTGCTGGCGACCGGAGTGGAGGACCCACTCGCACACGGGCGCGGACTCGGGCTGTGGCTGGCCTACTGGATTGTCACGACGCTCGACGGCGACATTGTCGTCCCGAACACGGACCACGGGACGACAGTCGAGCTCCGCCTTCCGAAGCCGGAGCCCTGACGACGGCCGGTAGCCACACCACTTGGACAGCTCGTTGCCGACAGGGGAGTCAGCCCTATCGTAGCCGGTGGGTTGTCGCACGGAGCGTACGCGCTTCCTCCCACCCGTGAACGGGGGGGTTTCCGCGCTGTATCCGCTATGACTAGCCCGGGTGTGGAGGGTCCCGTTCTCTCGTCCGGCCGCGCTATACGCAACAGGCTGGCAAAGCCATCACCGGTGTTCGGAAGTGGGGTGGAGACCACCACGCTGTTCTTCCGTGGGCGAACAGACGCATCCTCCGCTGAATCGGGGACTCTCCACCGATATTGGGAGCTGAAACCCACATACGAACGCCGGTGCGGCGTAAAAACCGCCCGAAGAAAGGAACCCATATCAAACCGGCAGGGCAAGAGGCGACGGTTTCATACGAAATGAGCATTCGGTCGATACTCAGACAAGAGGCGACGGCACTGTGGGGCGACGGAAAGGGGTTCGCCCTCGTTGCGGTCGCCGTCGGCTGGGGACTTCTCAACGGAGCACGGATGGTCTATCCAGTCATCATCCCGTACCTGCAAGAGACCTACGGGCTCAGTTTAGCCGTCGCCGGGCTGTTGATAACCGTATTGTGGTTTTTCGCAGCCATCGGGCAGCTTCCGGGCGGCATCCTCGCTGACCGGGTTGACGAACGGGTCCTCATGCTCGCCGGAACGGTCGTTGTCGCCGGAGCACTCACACTCGTCGTGACATCGTCGTCGGCAGCCGTGTTGTTCTTTGCAACCGCCGTCTGGGGGCTCGGCCATTCGGTGTATCCGATTGCCAGAATCACGTTCCTCTCAAATCTCTACAGGGAACGGGTCGGGAGCGCACTCGGTGTCACGATGGCTACCGGCGACATCGGCCAGACTATCCTCCCGCCGGTGGCGACGGTGCTTGCAGCGGGGGTGGCATGGCAAGCCGGCCTCGGGTTCATTGTTCCGCCGCTGCTTGTGGCCGGGCTTTTCGTTGTCGTGACTTCGTCGAGCAGACAGCCCAAGCCGACCCGCTCGGAGTCAGAGCCACAACGGGGGATGCTTGCGGCCCTCAAAACGCTCCGCACGCCGGCTATCGGACTCATGACCGGAATCCTGTTTCTCTACATGTTCATCTGGCAGTCGTTCACGGCGTTCTATCCGACGTACCTGACGACCGTCAAGGGATTTGCGCCGGCGACGGCGAGTCTACTGTTTGGGTTCTTTTTCGCCGTCGGCGTGGTCGTAAAGCCGGTCGCCGGGACAGCCTACGACCGCCTCGGGGTTCGAACGTCGCTCGTCGGCGTGTTGTTGCCGGCGACTGCCGGCTTTCTGTTGCTCCCGCTGACCGATAACGTCCTGTTCATCGTGGGCATCACGGCGCTCATCAGCGCGATGCTCGGAACGGGCGCGATTACGCAGTCGTTCCTCGCCGAGGTGTTCGCCGACGACATGAAGGGTGCTGGACTCGGGGTCGTCCGGACGCTTACTGCGGCGCTCGCCGCCGGCGGACCGGTCGTGTTCGGTGTCATCGGCGAGTACGGCTACTTCGATTGGGGATATATCGCGCTTGGCGTCATTATGGCCGTCGTCGTCGTCCTCACGCTGTGGATGCCCAAGGCGAGATAGGCGCTCCGTGCATCGCCTTCGACCTGTGCTTCCGCTACGTGGAACCTACACCGGGTTGGTCGGCCGCGAGCACCGAAGACAGAGCGTCGAGTTGCCGACCCAGTTGACATCGGTCGAATCACAGTGTGGACATCGGTGATGGTCGGTAGCGTACTCGGTCGTTCCACGCGGAGCCGCAAGATATCTCTCGGAGAGCAGCCGCTCAACGAGCCCCGGGAACCGGCGGCGCTTGTATTCCGCTCTGACTGCCAGAAACCGGCCGGGGTCCGAGGGGTCCGGCCCGTGAAGGTCATCCCACTCGACGGCGATTTCGCCGTTAGCGAGACTTCGTGCAGCTTGTTTTATCGGAGCCGCGGCCGCTTGGAACAGCGGCGTCGTGCTCATCCGGGATGGGTCGTCGACCGTCTCGCCGGCCGCTTCGTAGGCATCAACGGCGTCGTTGTACGCCTCTGAAGCCTCCGAGAGGCCGCCAGCGACGCGGCAATCGGCTCGAAGCTCCGCAAAACAGGCCGATTGTGCTGGGCTGTCTGCCCGCCGTGCGAAGTCCCCGGCGACAGCGGTGGCTTCAACAGCTCTAAACCGCGCCGTTTGTGGCTCATCGGCGACTCGATAGCAGAGCGCAGCTATCAGCAGGTACTGGACGCCGGCCCCAACCCAGCCGTGGTCGCCGAGCTCAAAGGGGCCACCATCGGGCCGTGGGTCGGCGAGGACGCGCCGTCCGGCGCGGGTGTACTCGTCGCCGGCGTCGACGTACGCCCGCTCGGCGAGGGCAGCGATAGCTGCGTCACGGTGTCCGCCATCCTGCGTGGACATGCATGTATTACGCCCCGGAGGCGTACAGTCGTTCGGCTTCCGGAGGCATCCACGACAGTGGTGTGCCCGCAGTTCATCCGAGCAGAACTCGGCCGCCCCAAGCGATGATAAGCGCGAACACCACCGCTGCCGCGGCTTGGCGTGCTACCATCTTCGCCGCCCATGCGGCCGACACCTCGCGGGCAACGGTAAAGACGGTCACCAAGCAGGGCAACAGAACACCGGCGAGATACACCGCCACGAGCACCTCCAGCGGAGAGAGGGTGGCTGCGGTACCGCCCTCCGTCAGTAGCGCAATTCCGTCTTTTCGCACCGATGCCAAGACGACAGTGAGCGCTGCTTCCGCAGGCAGGTTGAACGCACTCATTACGGGACCGAGAACGCCACCGAGGGCGTCAATCCCTCCGCTTTCATCGAGCAACGCTGCCGCGAACGTAATCACGACGAACACTGGCAACGCTTTGAAAAAGAACTCCCGGAGCGCGCTCCAGGCTTCGCGGGCCACGGCGCGCGCGTCGGGGCGGCTCAGAAAGGTACGTCGGTCAATGACCGTCTGGGACTGTCTGGCTTCGGGCGGCGCAACCGCGGCCACGTAGATGAGCGTCGTAGCGGCAAGGGCCAGCAGATAGGGACCGACGAGCCACCACATGCCGACCGCTGCGAACACCGCAAGCGTCGCAGGAAACTGATAGGAGCACGCGGAGCCGAACGAAATCGCGGAAATCGTCGTACACCGGGTACAGTCCGAACACGACCGCGTGTTGATGACTGCGGGGACGTTACAGCCGAAGCCCATCACAACGCGGACCAAGTCCCGACCGGTCAGCCCGACCCGTCGCATCGTCGGGTGTAGCGACACGGTCATTCGGGTTACGAGGCCCGTGTTCTTGTAGACGCCGAGGACGACCGCGAAGATGAGCATGGTCGGCCCCGCCCAGACAAACAGGAACGGTCCCATCGAAAGGAAGCCGTACTGGGTGGCCAGCATCGTCGCGAGCGGTTCGGGCAGTGTTCCGGCCCACATGACTAACGGCTCGAAAGCCGCCCCGACGAGTGGGTCAAGCTCGCCGGCGAGCGTGTTCGCAAACCAGACAGCAAGTGCTGCGGGCAAAAGCAGCAAGGCGATGCTGACCGCTGGGCCGACATACGGCCATTCGAAGACCGTCTTCGGCGGCTCGATACGCCGTCCGATATCGCGAGTCGTTTCCTCCGGAAAAATACCCGGCTGGTCGATCGCTCGCATGATGCGAGCGAACTCGTCTGGCTGCCCGTGTTCGGGAAGGGTCTCGGATTCGACGCCGCCGTCTGCCATCGGGCGCGAAACGTTTCTGGCATCGACCGGGACGATTGGGACGCCGATATCGGCGCTCAGCGTCTCGAGCGCTCGTCGGGTGTCGTCTGCTTCCTCGACCTTATCCCAGAATGTGACGACGATAGCGCCCAGATGGCCGTCGACAAGCGGCAGCAAATCTTCGAGGTCACTGTCAATATCGGTCGCGGGTACAACGAGCAGTACGGTTTCGTCGTCGCTGACGCAGGAAAGCGCATCACGGGTCGCCTCAGTGTCAGTATCGAGGACGATACCCGGTGTATCGACGAACTCGTAGTCATCGGTCGTGTACCGCTCGCTTCTGACTGTCGTCCCCCGAAAGTTCCCGCTTGTCGGACGGTCGCCGGTCAAAGAGGCGACCAGTTCGGACTTCCCAACGCTTTCTTTGCCCGCCACGACAACGGTCTCTCGTTCGGTTCGGCGCTCCGACGTGGGGTCTCGTGTCTCGCTCATTACGTCTGTTTAGCAGTTGCAGTCGACCGGCTCACAGCAGTCAAGGTCGTCAAGGAACATCCCTGCCTCCCGGTACTGGTCTAGCGGCTCGGTAGCAACCCCAAGGCGCTCACCGATTTCCTCGGCGACAACGGGGAGTCGTGCCCGGAACTTGTAGATAAAGCAGAACTTCTGTCCGTTATGTTCGACCTCGGGGCCGGTCAGAAACAGGCCGGGCGTCGTCGGTGACTCGTCGCGCTCAGTCAACCGGACGCTGCCGCGCTCGCGGGGGAACAACTCCTCTACAGGCCCGAAATCGGAGTCGAAGCCGGTGGCCAGAACCGGACGGGTGGGGACAACGAACGTTCCGTCGCTGTGGTCTTCCCAGCCAGCGTTTGCTGTTGGTGGGGCCCCGGAGACGGGGTCGCTACCAACTGGGCGGGCATGGACCGCGAACTGGCCGTCATCAGTGCGGTGTACCTCCTGCACCTCGGCCCCGCCGACCAGCGTCAGCTTCTCACTGTCTCGAACCTCGTCGAGTCGCTGGAGCGTGTACGGCGAGAGCGTCTGACTGGGGTCCGGATGCCGGGTGGCCCAAGGGTGACCGCGGTCGAGGACAGTCACTGAACAGCCGAGTTCAACCAGATTGACGGCTGCGTCGATGCCGCTTTCGAACCCGCCGACAACGAGGAACTCATCGGTCGAGTTCGCCGCTGCGTGGTCAGCCCAAGAGTCCACCGCGGCGTTGTGGACACACAGGGCAGCCCCTGAGAAAACATCCGTTCGCGGGGTTCCGAACTGGCCGCCGGCCCACACGACACACTGCGCGTGGACGGACCCTCCGGATGTCTCCAGACGGAACCCTTCGGTGTCACCGCCATCGACGGCTACGCCGCGTGGCTCAGATACCGCTGGCCCGCCAGACTCGGGTGCAGCGTCTGACAGCGGCGTAACGGTGGTTACCTCAATCCCGGTTTCGACGGGGAGTTCGTAGTGGTCGACGGCCCGCTGGAGATATTCGGCGTATTCGTCGCCGGACGGTTGTTGCGTGTCGAGGATAGCCCCCGGTGAGGTGGCCGGGACGACCGCGTTCAGGTCTGGGTGGCCGAATCCGTTGCTGGGGAACGATGGGGTGATGAACCGCATCTCTGCGGGCCAGTTACGAAAGCTGGCACCGACAGCATCGCGCTCGAGAATGACTGTTTCGACATCAAGAAACGAAAGCGCCGTGCCGATACCAACACCTGCGGGACCCGCCCCGACGACAGCAACATCAACGGAGTCCGGCAGCGTCATCGTCCCTCCATGGGGGCTGAACTGCGGTCGGACATGCTATCGCCCTCGGTGTGTCTGTCACCCGTTGCGGCCGGGAGCCGAACGTGATAGCGGCTGGAGCCGCCGGTAACCGCCGCGGTTCCACGGCGCAGTAGCCAGTACAGTCCACTGCCGACGAACACCGCAACGAACATAGCCAGCGTTAGTTGTTGGATACTCCCGCCACCAGCGGCGGCTGCAGCGCTACCGCCGACAAGGAGCCCGGCGATACCTGTCGTTACCGCGTGTTGTCGCCGTTTGAGGTCGTACACGACCGTGCCGGTCGTGGACTGTTTCTCATCCATGGTATCAAAATAGTACAAGATATTATTAACTCTTGCTAATAAGAGACCTATTTGTAGTAACTCCGGCGGCGGATGTGCTTGCCAACCACTGTAGCAAAAGCTCCGGCGACAGTCCGGACGTGGAACACCGGCGGTCCAGCCCCGCCCCGCGACACCAGCAGTTCGGAGCAACAGCTACAAACCGCGATTCGCCCCAGTGTGAGACATGCCCGGCAAGGTACACCCGGACGACCTGCTTTCGCATGTTTTCGGCCGGACCGGCGAGGACGACCCGGCGGTCGTCAAAGGGCCCGCCGACGGCGAGGACGCCGCCGCAATCGACCCACCTGCGGGGACGCTCGTCGTGAGCTCCGACCCCATCTCGCTGGCGGCCTCACGGGTCGGAACGCTCGGCGTCCATGTGGCCTGCAACGACATCGCCGTCTCCGGAGCTGACCCTCGGTGGCTCTCAGTCGTTCTCATGCTCCCGAGCGAGCGTGCCCTCGAACCGATAACCCGCGATATCCACGCCGCCGCCAGCGACCTCGGAGCGACAATCGTCGGCGGCCACAGCGAGTATGTCGACGCGCTCGAACGCCCAATCGTTTCTCTCACTGCGATGGGTATGACAGAGGCGTTCGTCCCGACCGGCGGAGCCGAGCCCGGCGACCGCGTTGTCCTCACCGGAGCGGCCGGTATCGAGGGGACGGCGATTCTCGCGGCCGACTTCGGCGGCGAGCTTGATGTTCCGACCGATGTCGTCGAACGGGGGGCATCGTTCTTCGAGGACGTAAGCGTCGCGGCGGACGCCCAAATTCTGCGCGAGTACGCGACATCGATGCACGACCCGACGGAGGGCGGTGTCGCTGCAGGGCTCCACGAAATCGCCCGCGCATCCGACGTCCGGCTCGACGTCGAACGCGAGGCGGTCCCCATCCGCGAAGCGACGCGGGCACTATGTGATGCCGCAGGCGTCGACCCGTTGCGTATTTTCGGCTCCGGGGCCGTTGCGGGAACCGTTCCCGAAAGCGAGGTTGACGACGCGCTGGCGGCGCTTTCGGACGCCGATATTCCGGCTGCCGAAGTCGGCGTTGTCAGCGAGGGCAGCCCGGAGCTCCGGATGGATGGCGAATCGACTGTCGACCCCATCGAAGATGACCTCTACCCGCTCTGGGCGGCGGCGGACTCCGAAAAATGAGTGAGCCGGACGGAGCGAGGCGACTGCGCGGCGGCGGCGTCGGGTCGGTTCTTGGCGGCCTCGCAGTCGGAGCGTTCGCGCTCGTGGCGTCGTATCCGACAGCCGCCGGCGCGGTGCTCGGCATCGGCATCGCCGGATTCGTCGCCGAGCGGGGCCGGAGCCTCGATAGCCGCATCTCGCTGGGGTTCGTTGCGGTCGGCGGTATCGGGCTACTGGAGGCGACCGGAACGACCGCCGTCGGTATCGACCCGTTTTTGCTCGCCAGCTTCGGTGTCACGTTCGGTCTCATTGATATCGGCCTCAGCTCGGTGCTGGGACGAGCGAAAAACCGGTCGAACGGCGAGCGATAGCCCGTCATATCGGTTAAATGGGCTCGTCCCCGAATGTGGGTGTGACCGAATCGAGCGACACGAACCCCGTCGCACTGATTACAGGTGCCAGCTCCGGCATCGGCGCTGCCACGGCACGTCACTTCGCCCACAGCGGGACAAACGTCGTTCTCGCAGCCAGAAACGAGACATCGCTGACAGCCGTTGCAGACGACTGTGAGGCAGCGGGGAGCAACGCGCTCGCCGTCCCCACTGACGTGACCGAATACGATGCCGTCGCGGCGCTCGTCGATGCGACAATCGACCGGTTCGGCCGACTCGATACCGTTGTGGTCAACGCCGGCATCGGGGAGAAGCGAGATGTACCGATGTCCGAACTACCGCTTGAACAGTTCGAGCGGGTGACCGAGACAAACGTCCACGGTGCCTACTACACCACGAAAGCGGCGCTCCCGGCGCTATCGGATGCCAACGGGTCGCTCGTTTTCGTCGGAAGCTACAAAGGAAAACACCCGAGCACGTCGACGCCCGTGTATGCGGCCTCAAAGTGGTGGCTCAGAGGGTTTGCGCTCAGTGTCGCCGGCCGCGTGGGACCGGACGGCGTCGGTGTCACCCTGGTCAATCCCTCCGGCGTGACGACCGGCTTCGGCTCCGAGTTCCGCGAGCGGACAAACGATGCGGCGCTGGACGACGCGTCCACGCTTGACCCGTCGGATGTCGCCGCGGCGATTGCGTACGCCGTCGGCCAAGAGGCACCAGCGACAGTGACCGAACTTGACCTGAACCGACGTGACATCTACGAACGGTTTTGAGTCGATGTAGAGAGTGGCTTCCACGCCTACGGAAGCGGCAGAAAGCCGGCGGGAGGTATGCCTTTAGGGTCACGGACGCTGTTTCGGGTAACCACCGAGACACGGCATATGGATTCGACCTCTCCGGCCGGAAGGACGCCCACCAAGGCGGCTGTCGCGTTCGCTGTCTATGTGTCTGTTCTGACAGCGGCATACTACTACAACCTCACGTTCATCCAGCTCGGGCTGACCGACCTCGGGTTAGAGCGGCTAGGGCTCTCTCCCGAACGAGTTGCAGTCGGAATGGGCGTGTTGGCGCTTGTGACACTGTGTACTACACTCGTGAGCGGGTATCTGATGGACCGACTCGGAGTGGGGGCAAACCCGCTATCGAAATTTCGCGTGCTGTTCGGCATCGTCGTCCTACAGGTTGCGACGACGTACGCTGTCACCGCAGTTACATCGTTCGAGCAGTTTTTGACGTGGATAGCCCTTTGTTCGCTTCTGTTGGGGACGGCAATCCCGTTCGCGTTTAGCCTGCTTTTGGACCTCGTACGTCCGGGGATACGCGGATACGCTGCCGGGGCTGTCGCGGGCTGTGCGTTCTTTCTCGCTGCGCTGTTTCCATTTGAGTGGACCATCGAGTCGTTCGTGCCGTCGGCGGTTGCCGTGCTGGCACCCGTCGCACTCTTGCTCGGTGTGCTCTCGGTTCCGAGCATCGGCGACTGGGTGTCCGGCAGTCGAACAGACGACAGCCCCGGGCGACAGCCCGTGGGGGTCACACAGTCCGGTATGCTGACAGCGGCGTTCGTCGGTGGCGTCGTGCTGCTTTTCGGTGCCTTCTTCGTCGATAGTCTCGGCTTTGTTCGTATCATCGAATCCGAGTACGTCGAAGCGTCGTGGCAGTCATCGGAACTCGGCACGCGGCTGCTGATTGCGATGACGCACGTAATCGGAGGGCTTGCGGCCGGCGTCGCGTATGCGAAACTGCGGTATCACTGGCTTTTCGTCGCGACATTCGTGTTGTTTGCCGCCGCACAGTTCCTGTACGTGTACGACGCCGCTGTGGGCGGGCCGGCGGCACTGGCCGCGGTGCGGCCGCTCCTTTATGTGCTGGCAGTCAGCTGCTATACGACGGTTGCGTTCGCCCTGTGGCCGGACCTCGCGACGCCGGACCGGGTCGGGACATACACGGCGGTTGGCATCGGCATCGGTGGGTGGCTCGCAACGTTTACCAGTACGGCCGCCGCGCTTGTCTCCGAACGGGCCGAAATAGCGCTTGAGGTCCACCTTTTTATTGTCGGCAGCGTTTCAGTTGCGTTCCTCCTCATAACTGGCGTCCTGATGTACAGGGCTGTTCAAACAGCGTGAGACGCACAGCGGGGGAAACACGGCGGCGGGGGGCTCGCGCGTTCAGTCATAGCGTGACTGGACGCCGTGGCACCTTTACAGAACCGCCGCAGCCGCCATCCCGACAGCGAGCGCGACGATTGTGGTTTGCGTCCAGAGGATGTGGTTGCCGAGCTCGTCGTCGGTCAGGTCTCCGTTCCCCTCCAGCACTACCGTCCGGAAAATCGGCGCCAAAAGTGCGATTGGCAGGATGGCGACTGCGACCGTTGCCGGCAGGGCACCGGTGGCAATCGGATATAGCAGGCTGGCAACCAGCACACCGACGAGTCCGAAATAGATGTAGCCAGCCGTCTGGCGGCCGAGGACAACGGGAATGTTTACTCGTCCGTTCGTGCGGTCTGCCTCAACGTCGGGAAACTCGTTCAAGAGGAGCAAATTAAAGCCCACCAGAAACATCGGCACGGAGAGATACAGCACAGATTCCGGGAACGTGCCGGCTTGAATGTATCCCACCGCGACTGTCGGCAGGAACGTCAGTCCGGCCCCACACGCGAACTCCCCCAAACCGATGCGGGCGAACACGTCAGTGTAGCCAACGACGAGGACCGTCCCCACCCCGTAGAACAGCAGGACAATGCCGCCGAACTGGGAGACAAGTGGGACGACAAACAGCGCGCTGGCCAGAATCGCTATCACGCCAGCGGCGAGTGCGCGCCGGTAGCTCAGCGTGCCGCTGACGAGCACGTCGTTGCCGCCGCTGTACGGTGTCTCATCGGTTGCCTCGTCGATTCCGGTCCGGTAATCGCTGGCGAGATTGAGGATATTGACGGCGACGTGTGCGGCAAGGACACTGCCGAAGGCCAACAGCGTGTTCGTGACGTTGAGTATTCCCGCCTCTGCCGCGGCAGCCGCCGGCAGCAGAATGACGATGGCGGTGAACACGAGAAACGGGGCTCGAACGAGCGCGAAGTACGGCTGGAGCGTCCGTTTAGTGTGGTGAATGGTACTCATCAGCATAACGTGGCGTACATACAGTACGTGGAGACAGCGTATCATTGTATGGGTCGCCAACGGTCGGCGTCGCTGTCTCCGCAATCGTCCTCATCGTGCAGCCCCTCCCGTTGCTCCCGGCGATTTTCGCACTCGGAGGGCTTTTCGTCCGCCCGTATGTGCCGTTTGTCGCTCAGACCCACCCCTGAAGGGGTGGGCTTCCGCTCGCTACGTGTCAGCGTCCGGCGCTTGGAGTTACTCGCTGTCAGCGGCACGTGCTGAGTGCATTGGCTCGTCTCCGCGGCGAAGAAACAGCCAAAGCGAACACAAAAAGGCAACAGCGACAGCCCCCGACAGCAACGCGAACGCGACCCGATAGCCGAACTCGGTGTAGACGGCCGTCCCACCGACGAACGCTCCAGTGCGGTAGGTGTCAAGCGCGACACCCAGCAGTGCTGGCAGGACAGTGCCGCCGAGGAAGCCGGCAGTGACGACGGCCGCCGTCGCCACACCGCTGGCTCCGGCAGGGTATTGCTCTTTGATGACCGAAAGCGTGAGCACTGCTGCCCCGATAAAGAAGCCGGTAAAAAAGTAGCTCCCAGCGATAACGGCTTTCGGCGGACGGCCCAAAAGCGGAATCGGGACGAGCACGAGCACAAACAACCCGAAGCCGACTACCATCGGGAGATACCGTCTGCCGAGCCGGTCCGATACTCGACCGACCGCCGGACCGCCGATGAGCATTCCAATCGCACCGAGCAGTGTGTAATAAGACGCTGTGGTCACATCAAGCCCGTAGACAGTAACCAGATACGGAACGCCCCAAAGCCCCAGCAGCGTCAGAATCGACCCCATTGTCGCGAAGAAGCACAGCGAGAGCAGCCACTGTTCGGGGTCACGGGCCAGCGCTCGCAGGTGTTGGCCCGTTTCGCTAACCGTCACAGACGGCTGGGACGGAACGCTACGGATTGTATCGAACCCGAGTTCGGCCGGAGAGCGGCGCACGAGCACGTACACTGCGGCCGCGACCAGAAGGCCAAAAACGGCGAACCAGAGAAACGTCGACCGCCACCCGGCCAGTCCGATGACGACCGCCAGCGGTGTCGTCGCGAGAATCGAACCGAATCCGGCCATGCCGGCAGTCAGGCCGGTTACCGACGCGAACTCGTTGACCCGAAACCAGTTTGATGCGAATCTGAGCGTTGAAACAAAGATGACGCCGCCACCGACCCCGATGACTGCGCGAGCAAGGAGCGCGGTCGGGTACGTGCTGCTGAAAACGAACCCGATTGCACCGACGCTGACTGCGGCAGCACCAGCAGTGCCGACGTGTCGAGGGCCAACAGCGTCAACGAGCACACCGGCGGGAATCTGGACAAGGGCATATCCGATGAAGAACGAAGCATGCAGCGTTCCCAGTTGTGCTGCGGTCAGCCCGAACTCGGCAGTCAGCGCCTCCGAAAGAACGGCCGTCGAGAGGCGATGGACGCTGGCGAGCAGAAACGCCAGCGCCAGCATCCCCCAGGCTATCCAGCGGTACCTCGTCGGACGTTCAAGCACGGATACGGTATCTGCTATCATACCTATCTCCGATAAGCATACCGGGAGACAAGCAAAGCGCATACAATAGGTTGAAAAGCAGCTGAACGAGTCTGCCTGCGGTGGGACGGGCAGCTAATTGAATCCGCCCATGGCCGTGTTCGGTTCCCGTCACCGATAGTTATCAGGCAGGCTACAGCCGGTCGACGACATCGCCGATAATCTGCCGTCCCACGACGCGGTCAAGCGGGTCGTTTTGGTTGCCACAGTGCTCGGACATGATGCAGAGCGGACAGCCCCGTCGCCGCTGACAGTCGCAGGTATCGAGGTGTTCGTAGGTCCGTTCAGCAATAGTCTCGAAATTGTCGTAAATCGCACGCGAAAAGCCGATACCGCCGTCGATACCGTCGTGAACGAACCAGACTGGGCCGGGGATTCGCTCGTCGTGGTGGGCTGGCGTCGAGAGCCCACCGATATCGCTGTTGTCGATGAGCAGCTCTAAGGGAGCCAATTGGATGATGCCGTGTTCGGCTGCGTGGATACCACCCGCGTATGTGTACCGGTCGGGTTCTGTGATGCCAACGTCCTGTTTGGCGTGTTCGGTCGGCTCAAGCAGCGGGACATCGAGTCCTGCAATCGTGTCTTCGAGGTGCGTCTCCGGAAGCGACACCCACATGAGCTCGGTATCAAGAGACAGCGGCGGTGAACCGGTCGGGTGAGGGCCGCTTTCGAGTTCGCCGGTCGAGATGTTGTGGACGACATACTGGTCGTAGCTGATATCAACGTCGCCCCGCCCGAACCAGAGCGTGTAGCCGTCGCCCAACTCGCGGCTGGTCTCCGGCCGAAGGTTTGAGATGTGTTTCTGTGAGAGCGTCCGGGTGTAGCGCCCGGTGTTTCGCTCTTCGACAGTAATGCGCGGTGCCGGGGCGTCGTGAGTGACCTCGACAACCTCGTACTGCTGGCCGTCGTGCAGAAAGAGCGCTCCCTCGTGATAATCACGAGCGGCGCGTTCCTTCGCGACGGGGTCGTGGTCGATGTCGCCGTCACGGCAGTCGACGATATACTGGCGGCCGCTGGTGTCGTACATCGAGATCCGGGATTCGGGGCGGCTGTCGCCCGTGTAATGGACGCCGCTGTCGAGTCCGACGCCCTGTTCGAGCACGCCGGCGTCCTGCCACATAGCGACCATCTCTTGCAGCCGCCTTTCGTCGCCCAAGAGACCGGCATCGTCGTCAGTAAGTGGGCGTTCTCTGGCGGCGACACAGAGGTGGTCGGCGTAGACCTGCTCGTTGTCGATGGAGACGACGGCGTTCTCGACATCGTCCTCGAACAGATATTTGGGGTTGTCGAGAATGTAAGAGTCCATCGCGTCTGCGCCGCCGACCAGCACGGAGAGGGCATCCGATGTTCCGCGTCCGGCGCGGCCGACCTGCTGCCAGAAGGACTGTCGCGTCCCCGGGTAGCCGCTGGTGACGGTCGCGTCGATGCCGCCGACATCGATGCCGAGTTCGAGAGCGTTGGTGGAGGCGACCGCATCGACGCTCCCGTCTTTGAGTTGAGTCTCGATGCTTCGGCGGGTCCGCTTTCCAAGCCCACCGTGATAGGCGCGTGTTTTGATGTAGCTGTCTCGTGGGTGGTCCCTTGCAGCGGCACTGATTTTTCGGGCGGCGATTTCGGTCCCCTGCCGGGCGGTACAAAACTGGAGCGTCTGCCGTTCGTTGACAGCGAGATGTGCGGTAACCTTGGCGGCCTCACCGCCGGTTGAGGCGCGGAACTCCTCCATGTCCGCCTCGGTCGGGTCGATATCCGCGTCATGGGCTTTTTTGACGGCGTCTTCGTCGATGGGCGGCTTCCAGAGGACGATATCCCGCTCGCCGCGCGGGGAGCCGTCCTCGTCGATGACGGTGAATGCCTCGCCGGTGAGTCTGGCGGCGTGTTGGGCGGGGTTGCCGATGGTTGCGGTCGTAAGAACGAACTGCGGGTCGGCACCGTAGTAGAACAACAGCCGCCGGAGTCGGCGGAGAATCCAGGCGACATGCGTTCCCATGATGCCGGAATACTGGTGTGCCTCGTCGACGACGACGAGTTCGAGATTACTGTAGAACCGGGACCAGCCGGAGTCGGTCCCGTGTCGTGGGAGATAGACGTTCAGCCCGGCAGGATTCGTCAGTATCGTGTCGGCCCCGGTCCGAATGCTCGGTTTCCGCTCCGGCTTCGTATCCCCATCGTAGACCTCAACACGGGTGTCCACATCCCACCCGCTGAAGCGGTCGTTGAGCGTCTGCTCTTGGTCGCGCGTGAGCGCCTTCATCGGATAGAGACAAAGCGCCGTGGCATCCGGGGACGCCAGTTGATTGCGCGCCATCTGGAGGGCGTATATCCGTGTCTTGCCGGAGGACGTAGCGGTCGTGGCGACGACGTTTTCGCCGTCGGCGAGCGCGTTGAGGCCCGCCGCCTGATGGCGGTAGAGGTCGTTGTCGAGGCGGCTGGCGAGTTCCGGCCGGAGAACGCGCTCTGCGGGGACGGTATCGGCCTTCCGGGCGGAGCGGTGCTCGCTCGCGGTGACCTGTCCGGTGTAGTCGGGAAACGAGTCCGTCAGTGCGTCTTCGGAGAGTACGTCGTGGCGCCGTGGTTCGTTGCTGCTCATGGTGCTTATGAGAAATCCGAAAGCGACCCCTGCGTGGTTCGGGACTGCGGTGGCTCGCCGCCGGTGTCCGGAGCGTACCGGCTGGCATCTTGGAGCGCCTCGTAGACAGTCGCCAGCGCCCGAACGTCGTCCTCACAGTAGGCTTCGAGCCGCTCCCAATCGGGCTGGTACCCGTCTTGGCTGTCGGCCGTCCGCCGCCACGCGTTGTACGCTGCGGCGACTGCTGCGCCGTCGATACCCGTCGTGGTGGGCTCCCAGCCGAGTGCGGTCGCAACCGGTTCGAGACGGTTGCTTCGTGCCGGGAGGGCGGCGTTGTTCTTGCTGCTGGCATAGTAGAGCGGGTCGAACTGGTACCGACGCTGCCACTCGTCGGTCCATTCAGGGGCATGCTGCTCAAGTTGGCGGGCGATAATCGGGAAATCGAAACGGCGGCCGTTCCACGCGACAACGGGCCGCCCCTGTGCGGGGCCGGCGAGCCACGAGATGAACGACTCGATATGCTCCGCTGGGGCGTTGTGGTCCCGTTGCCGGAACGGAAGATACCGGCCGTCCTCGCTGCCGCCGTCGAGGACGCCGATGAGCCATACAGTATCCCCGTTGAGACCGTCGGTCTCGATGTCGACAAAGACCGGGTCGCCGCGGGGAAGCACACCGCCATCACGCGGGACGACTTCGCCGGCCGTGATGGCAGTCGCGGAGGCGTGGACGGTACGGGCGGTTCGTTCACCGACGCCACGGAGGTCAGCGAGCGCGTGTGGCCCCGCATCAGCGATGGCGGTTCGTGAATCAAAGCCGTGCTCTCTGAGTAGTCCTGCCCGCTTCCGGCCGATGTCGTCGAGGCCACGGATGCCGAAATTTGAGGGGTCGTGTGTCGTCGCATCGACAGCGCCGTTGGCGTACAGCGACAGCTCGATGAACGGTCGTTCGCTCTCGTCGATACCGGCGCCGACGGTGCTGGCCGGCGGGCCAGCACCGTAGACCGGATAGGCGCTGCCGCCACGCTCGTGGGTGGTCCGGTATTCGGCACGGAGCCCGGTTGAGAGATGCGTGACGGGCGCCCCAGCGTGCCAGCCGTCGGGCAGCGCGTCGAGGTACGCATCGATTCCATCGAGCCGTGTCATCCGGCGGTGTGGGTCGATTGTCAGGGCAAGCTGGTTCGTGAGTAGGCACACGTGTTCGGCTCCGCTTCCGGAATCGGAGCCGATACCGTCACGTTGGATATCCCCCGGCGTAGGCGGAAGCTCCTCCGGTGAGGGAGTCGCGACGATGGCAATGCCGGCATCCGGTACGAAGTAGCGGCTGGTCAACCGGGTTGGGTCGACAACGGGGACATCGGCGAGCCCTGTCACCGACGGTCCCGCAACGTACGCCTGATTAGGCGGGGCAGCGACGATGAGGTCAGGGCCGATGGCGTCGATGGCATCGGCAACGACATCCCGGACGGTGTATCGCTCGACAACAGCGCCCGGAATGGAGAGAATCGTCGCCGGCGTGCCGTCCGCTGGCGGGAGGGGCATCATAGGGGCGGTACCGCTTCCGGCGGAACCCATCAGTACTCTGCTGTCGGGTAGCGACGCACAAGTATGTGCTGCAACCCGAGGGACTCCGCAACGGGCGGCCGGTATTCAACCAAAGCCAGAGGGCCGTGTCTGCCACATCCCGAGGCAGTTTAGGTATCGAAACCCTACGCCTGTTAATGGCATCCACGTGGACCGCTGACCGAATGCCCGACTGCACCGGCACGACCGTGCTCATCACGGGCGCAAACAGCGGCCTCGGCTTCGAGGCGACGAAGGCGCTTGCGGCCAACGGCGCGACCGTAATCATGGCCTGCCGGAGCACGGACCGCGGCGAGCAGGCCGCCGCCGAGATTCAGGACGCCACCGCTGTCGGCGAAGCAGCGCTGGATGTCCGACAATGCGACCTCGCGTCGCTTGCTTCGGTCGAGGCCGTCGCCGAGGATATCGCCGAGAATTACGACGCCCTCGATGTGCTCTGCAACAACGCCGGCGTGATGGCGCTTCCGCGGCAGGAAACCGACGATGGCTTCGAGAAACAGCTCGGCGTGAACCATCTGGGCCACTTCGCGCTGACCGGACGGCTGCTTGATTTGCTCGTCGAAAGCGACGGCGAAAGCCGGGTTGTCACCCACTCAAGCGGCGCCCACGAGTTCGGCGAACTCGATTTCGATGACCTGCAGCGCGAGCAGTCCTACGGGCGGTGGGACGCCTACGGACAAAGCAAGCTGGCAAACCTCCTCTTTGCCTACGAGTTACAGCGCCGGCTCACGGCGGCCGATATCACCGACACGATTAGCGTCGCCTGCCACCCTGGGTATGCGGCGACAAACCTCCAGTACCGCGGCCCGAAAGAGGATGGCTCGACGCTCCGCATGGCGATGATGAAAGTCGCTAATGCGGTCGTCGGCCAATCGGCACAACGGGGCGCGCTGCCGCTGTTGTACGCGTCGGTCGCTGCCGGTGTAGGAGGCGGTGAGTACTACGGTCCGGGCGGGCTGTTGAACATGCGCGGTGCGCCGGAACGGCAGTCATCGAACGAGGCATCGTACGACAAGCGGGATGCGAGGCGGCTCTGGGAGGAAAGCGAGTCGCTGACAGGCGTAACCTACAGCTTCTGAACACGGTGGGCGGCTGCGAGCGCTCCGGATTGGGAGAAACCAACCGGGGTTCCTGGAAAGGTGGCCCCCACGAATGGGGGCTCCATCTGCCTTACTCCCGCATGGAGTACGATGTCGGGTTCGACGAGTCGGCAAAGACGATGAGCGTCACCAAATCTTCCCCAATGTCGAAGAAATCGTGTTCGAGGCCCTGCTCGACGAACACCGTATCGCCCGACTCGACCGAATGGACATCATCGCCGACTCGTATCTTTCCGGACCCCGAAACCACGTAATAGAGTTCGTCCTCCGTGTGTGGGTTCTTCGGGGTCGCCTCACCGGCCGTGTGGCGGGCGATCTCGACGGTCAGTGAGTCTTCATCCAGTACCTCAACCGCGTTGCCCTGTTTGTCATCGAGTTCGTCAAGCAGGTCAGTCGCTGATACGTGGGTCATCATCCCGACATTAGATACCAATCACCATACAAGCTTTGTTCGGCAGTCGTACGACGCCGAAAAACACTCCAGCCGGCACATCGATGGTCCGTCGGGAGCGGTCCGGGCGGCTAACCACGGATTGTTGGCGGCGCTGCTGGCTCTGTTTCGATGACATCTGCGAGGATATTACCCGCCTGACGAGCGCCGACGATGTTGCGGGCGAACGGTCCAAGAACCTGCTGTGCGGCCGCTCCCGAGACAGCGACGCGCGAGCGAGTCCCGTCCGCTCGTCGCCACCGGAGACTGTCGTCGTCAAGTGCCGGCGCACCCAGATATCCGGTCGCAAGCGATGTTTCGTTCCTGAGCCGGGACAAAAGCGTTCCCTCGTAGGGGGTGCCGAACCCGGTCGCACAGATGAGCCGGTCGAACCAGTCGGCGCGTCCGTCCCGGCAGGTGACGACAACGGTGCCGCCGGCTGCAGTCGCATCGACGACCTCGGTCGCTTCGACGGTTATCCAGCCGCGGTCGACCGCCCGCCGGAAGCGAGCCATCGCATACGGCGGGACGCTCCCGTCGTACCGTGCGTCTGCGACGACTCGCTCGCGTCCCCTAGAAGCCGGGGGATAGGAGTGCAGCGCTTCGAGCGCATCGGAAAAGTGCATCCAATCGGTGCCGGCCTCGCGACGTTGGGTCCGGAACGGGCTGCGGGCAAAGACCACGACATCTCGCTCCGGACACGCGAGCGAAGCGGCCAGCTGAACACCTGTCACGCCGCTGCCGATAATACCCAGTCGTTCGCTGTCCCCGACCGCGCTGGGTTCGAAGCATCCGTCCCAAACGTGCGCAACCGGGGCTGACGACGGGAGCCCATCGGCCCACGCCGGCATGCTGTACGAACCGCCGTATCCGACCGCAAGGACACACCAGGCGCTGGAGAACGACCCGGCGGTCGTCTCAACCCGAACGTGTGCCCCATGGTCTGAGAGGCCGGTCACCGCCGCGTCGACGCGGAGGGATTCGAGGCCGTGCTGTTCGCATAGCCGGTCAGCGTGGTCGAAGAAGAGTTCTGTCGTCGGTCTATCGGCTCCATCTTCACTCGCGACGAGTTCGTCTTCCCGTCCGTGTTTTTGAGCAAAATCCCGAAGCGAGAACGGGTCGGCGTCCAACTGATGAACAAACGGCGACCGGAGCGACGCCATCCCACAGGCCCGCGACTTGCGCCGGAACGACGCGAGAAGCCCCGACGGGTCGACGAGACACAGCCGGTCGCGAGAAACCACATCGTCTGACAACAGCCGGATAGCGAGGTGGACACCATGGACACCGCTGCCGACAATCGTCACTGCCTGCTCATCCGGCATGGATGTATCCGTCATCTAGTAGTGCGCAGTACTCCCCAAGAGTTAATAAATACTACCACAGAATTATTATAGTGCAGTCCGAACCGACACCCGTGACAGACGACGACTCAATGGAAGACCTCCTTGCGGAACTCGACAGCCACAGCGACCTCTCGAAAGCAGGACAAGCGCTCCGCATCCGGACCGAAAAGCGACAGTACGGCAAGGCGGTCACTATCATCGAGGGGTTCGACACCACTGCTACTGATGTCCAGTCGCTGGCCTCCGACCTCAAATCGGAACTCGCGACCGGCGGCACTTCGGCGTCTGACAGCATCGAACTGCAGGGCGACCACACTGGCCGGCTCCCGTCGCTTCTCG
The DNA here is from genome assembly GCF_000026045.1 of Natronomonas pharaonis DSM 2160. NCBI lineage: Archaea > Methanobacteriati > Methanobacteriota > Halobacteria > Halobacteriales > Natronomonadaceae > Natronomonas > Natronomonas pharaonis. Next base: position 1,727,358 of record NC_007426.1, read on the forward strand.
AAGAGCGTGGCTTCGAAATTGTCGACTAGTCTGCTGTGTCGATTCCCAACAGCTCGTTGAGCCCACAAAAGCAGGCCACAGCGTTGAATCCGAAGCCGACCGCGCCGACGACGGCAACGGAGGCCGTCTTCCGCTTTCCGGCGGTGAACAGCCGCAATGCAACGACTGAAAGGACGACTGCAAGTGCAGCTCTGAAGAGTCGGTCCCGACCACCGACGTTTGTTTCGGTCGACATGGCAGTTATTTACCCGGGCCAAGTAGCTTGTGTGCTCTTCCCGGTCGGCTGGCAGCGCCGACTCGGACACAGCCGGTGTGTCCGAACGCTCTCTTCATGCAGAAGCCAGCCCGGAATTAATAATTAATAAGTAGTGAATAATAAACAGCTCCGATTCAATCCCGGAGTAACCGATGTGGATGGAAATTAAACCGAAACACGACTCCCACAGTCCGCTTCGGCCGGAAATAATCCCGCCGCCAGATAGCTATGAGATCGCCGGGCTGGAGACCGATCCCGGAAGCTTTACAACTGAATATTCAGAAAAACAACTCAGGTTTAATATCATGATGGTCCCCAAGCGAACGAAGCGGCAAGCCGATTTGCGCCAGCGTATATCAGAAGCACCAGTGGGTACTTCGGGGTATGATATTCCGCCGAAAGACAGCGGTCAGCCCATCACAGCAGTTAACGCGTGGGGAGTATCGACCCACGGGGGCGGTAAGCTATGAAACTAACCCGACGTCAGGCGCTCACGGCGTTCGGAAGCGCTGGTGTCGTTGGTATGGCAGGGTGCCTCGGAGGTGGTAACGACGACACCGAGCTATCGAAGACCGTTGCGCTCGACAGTAGGCCTGCGGATGGCGATTGGTCGATGTATGGCGGGCTCACACCGTACTACACGCCGACCCACGAGACGCTAACCGCGTCGTCACACGATTTCTACGACATCGAACCGTGGCTTGCGACGGAGTGGGAGGCCGTCGACGACCTGATCTGGGAGTTTACGCTGCGGACGGATGCGACATTCCACGATGGAACTGCTCTCACTGCCGACCTCGTTGCACAGTCGTTTTCGGCCCTACTTGCGGAGCGGCCGCTGGGCTGGGCAAAGGTAACCGAAGACAGCTTCGAAGCGGTCGATGACCACACACTACGGGTCGAAACCGTCGAACGCTTCGGCGCGCTGGCGGGAACGATGAGTCATCCCCTGTTCGGTATCCAACATCCCGGGGACAGAGACGACCCTATCGGAACTGGCCCCTACGAAGTGGCCGAACTCGACCCCGACGGTGCCGTACGGATGGTCGCCGCTGACGACTACTGGGGCGATGAACCGTCGCTCGAAGCGCTCACGTTCGAGGGCATCGTCGATCCGATGACCCGCTCGTCGAACTTGCAGGCGGGCGATGTCGATGCTGCATTCGAACTCCCCAGAGAGCACTACGAGATGCTCAGCAGGGACGATAGCATCGAGATTCGTACACAGGAAGAACCCCGAACCGGTCTGGGAATGATGAACCTCTACCAGTCGCCGACTGATGATGCGGACCTTCGGCGAGCACTCAATTACGCGGTCGACCAACAATTGATCGTCGAAAACATTCTCCACGGCATCGGCACGCCGGCGAAAGGGCCGTACGCGCCGTCGATTCCGTGGTCGGCTCATAATGAACTCCCTGAGTACGGACCCGACCTCGACCGTGCGCGTACACTCGTCGACGAGTCAGGCTACGACGGCGACGAACTCGAAATCCATCTGGGAAGCGACAACCCACATGAGCGGCTGATCGCTTCACACATGCAGGAGCGGTTCGAGGAAATCGGCGTCTCGACATCTATCAGACAGTTCGAGAGTGGATCGTTCTACGAGGTCGAACAGAAACGCGATTCCAACATCACACTCATCGAACTCGGGTCGATAAACGGGGCTGCAGACTACCTTGTCTATCTTCAGTTCCACTCGGAGGGCGGAGACAACCGTGAGCTCTACGAGACGGAGGGGACCGGGCTTTACAATCTCGGTGGTGAGGTCGATTCCCTGATCGAGAACGGCGACCGTGCGCTCGATGCGGACCGAAAGCACGAAGCCTACCGTGAGGTACAGCGGCGCGTCATGGACGCCGCAGTCCTTATTCCGGTCTACTACAAGGAGTACGTTTTCGGGCAGCGGGCCGAAACCGCCGGGCCCGAAACACACGCTGTTCCACATATGACTCGCTGGACGGAGTTTCGGCCCGACGAGTGAGCGGTGAGCAAGCGATAGGGGAGAAACGATGAGAAAGAACGCCAATAAAATACGATGACAGGACGGTATGCAGCACGACGACTGGGCACCGCATTGGTGACGTTGTTCTTCATCTCAGTGCTCACATACGCGCTCATTTTTATTGCACCGGGGGACCCAGCAGAGGCCTCGCTACGAGCGCAGCTGGGAGAACAGCCGACCCAAGAGCAAATCGAGATTTTCCGGGTCGAACACGGCCTCGATGAGCCGTTTCACGTTCAATACGCCTCTTGGGTAGCGGATCTGCTTCAGGGAGACCTCGGTGAGTCGTATTACCATGAACGCTCCGTTGCGGAGCTAATCGGCGACCGATTGCCCACGACGCTTGCGCTCGCCGCGGGCGGGATGGGTGTCGCGCTTCTCGTTTCGGTCCCAACCGGTGTCGCAAGCGCGGTGCGTCCAAACGGGTACATCGACCACGCGAGCCAACTGTTTGCGCTGGTCGGGGTCGCAATGCCGAACTTCTGGCTCGGCTATCTCCTTATTTTCCTGTTTGCGATTACGCTCGGACTCGTCCCCGTCTCGGGCACCGGCGGGCTTCGTTCGCTTATGTTACCGTCCATTACGCTTGGAACCGGGCTTGCAGCGGTACAGACGCGACTCCTCCGAAGCGCCTTGCTGGACGTTTTAGACCATGAGTTCGTCGATGCAAGCCGTGCGAGGGGGCTTGGCGAACGGGTTGTCGTCTACAAGCACGCGCTGCGAAACGCTCTGGTGCCTGTCATCACCGTCGTCGGCCTCCAGTTGGGGATGGCAATAAACGGGGCTGTCATCGTTGAGGTCGTCTTCCAGCGACCGGGGCTCGGAGCACTGCTTGTTGAGGCGGTTTTTGACCGTGACTATCCGGTCGTCCAAGGCGTGACACTACTGGCCGGTGCCACGTTTATCGTCGTCAACGTCGCAACCGACGTTGTTTACCGACGGCTTGACCCGCGTATTTCAATCGGAGGTGCCGGTGTATGAGTTCGGCCACCACGGGCGACCACAACGGGACAGTAGGTGCCGGAGCGCCGCTGTCGCGGCGGCTTCGGCTGGCGCTTCGGGACACCCAGACGGCCGTTGGGGCCACTATCGTTGGCATCCTCGCCATCGTCGCGATTGTTGGCCCGTTTGTCGTTCCACATGACCCGGTCGCACAGGACCTCACACGGCCGCTACAGGGACCGTCGCTTGCACACCCGTTCGGCACCGACCCGTTGGGCCGGGACATGCTGGCCCGTATCGTCTACGGTGCGCGACTCTCGCTTGCTATCGCGTTCGCTGTGACGCTCGTTCGACTCGTTGTTGGCATACTGGTCGGCGTTGTCGCTGGCTATGTCGGCGGCTGGGTCGACGAGTCACTGATGCGGCTTGTTGACCTGCTGTTTGCCTTTCCCGGTATTGTTCTGGCGCTGGTCATCGCCGGTATCGCTGGCCCAAGCCTTCGTAATGTGATGCTCGCGCTCGCAGTCGTCGGCTGGGGAACATACGCCCGCGTCGTCCGATCGAGCGTGTTGTCAGCCCGCGAACGCGAATACGTCGCAGCGTCGCGGCTCGCCGGGACCGGCCACGGACGGGTCGTAGCGGACCACGTGCTGCCAAACGTTTTAGGGCCAGTAATCGTTCTCGCAACGCTCGATACCGGAAAAGTCGTTCTCGCCACTGCGGGGCTTTCCTTCCTTGGATTGGGCGCACAGCCGCCGACACCGGAATGGGGGACGATGATCGCTACTGGGCGGGACTACCTCCAGACCGCCTCATGGCTCGTCAATATTCCTGGGCTCGCCATCGCGGCTACCGTATTCGGGTTCACGCTGCTTGGCGACGGCCTCCGGGACGCCCTCGACCCGACCGGCGCGACTGAGCAGGGGTGTGACGGATGATGACCGGACGTGTATCGCAGCCGAGCGGTACGGAAAGCGACCTATTTACGTGTACAACAGATGATGCTCCTCAACGTTACCGACCTTCGAATCACGTACGAATCAGCCACGAAGCGTGCTGCGAGCGACCCTGATGACGACCGCACTCCGGCCGTCGACGGCGCTTCCCTCACGGTCGACCGCGGCGAAGTCGTCGCGCTGGTCGGAGAAAGCGGCTCCGGCAAATCAACGCTTGCCCGCTCGATTGTCGGCCTCCACCGGCCCGGCGAGATTACCGACGGCGAAATCAGGCTCGATGGCACCGAGCTAGCGGCGGCCGGTGAAGCGACGCTACGGACCATCCGTGGCCGACAGGTCGGTGTCGCATTTCAGGACCCGACCGCTGCGTTCGACCCCGTCTATCCTGTCGGCGAACAGATCACAGAGGCAATCGCAGCCGCAGAAGGCCACCAAGGGCTGTTCGAGTCGCTTGGCGTCCCACCGTTTGCCGACCGGGATGTACGCAAGCAACGACGTGAGCAGGCGGCAGCGCTTCTTGATGATGTCGGGGTTGACGACCCAAGCGCGCGCCTCGACGCCTACCCGGGCGAACTCAGCGGCGGCCAGTGCCAGCGAGCGATGCTCGCGACGGCGCTCGCCGGCAATCCCGACCTGCTTATCGCCGACGAGCCGACTGCCGGCCTCGATGCGACAACACGGGCCTGTATCCTCGAACTGCTCGAAAGCCTCGCCGAGGAACGTGATCTCGGTGTTCTCGTTATTACCCACGACCTCGCGGTCGTCGCCCAGCACTGTGACCGCGTCGCCGTGCTGAGCGACGGCCGGGTCGTCGAGACAGGAGCGACTACGGCTGTCGTTGCTGACCCCGAGCATCCGGAAACGCGGTCGCTTGTCGATGCTGGCGACGCTATCGCGCTCGGCAAAGAGACGCGACAGCAGCGGACTGCCGTTGACGGCGGCGGGATGCATGCCAACAGCGACCGCCCGCTCAAGCGGCCAACAAATAATACATCCGACGACGACAGCTCCGATTCGACTGCAGTCGTGGAGCTGGCCGAGGTCACAAAAACCTATGCCGCCGATACATCGCTTTTCGACCGGCTTCGCCCCGGCTCTCCCCCGGATTCTCGAACCGCCCTCGATGCGGTCTCGCTGTCGATTCAGCGAGGGGAAACACTCGGACTGGTTGGCGAAAGCGGCGGGGGAAAATCGACGGTTGTTGAACTGATTGCTGGGTTGACAGCGCCGACCGAGGGAACGGTCCGTATCGACGGCCGTCGGGCCGGCACCGTCGACGAACGGGGCCGAGAGCTTCGCTCCGATGTCGGCGTTGTCTTCCAGCACCCGGAGGCAAGCTTTGACCCTCGCTGGCCAGTCGGTCGGTCGATTGCGGAGCCGCTGCGGCGGCTGGGATGGCCGAAGCGACGTCGTACCGAGCGTGTTGAGGAATTGCTTACCCTCGTTGGTTTACCGTCATCCGTGGTCGACGCCCGTCCGCAGCAGCTCTCCGGTGGACAGATACAGCGAGCGGCAATTGCCCGGGCAACCGCGACGGATCCCCGCGTGCTGTTGCTCGATGAGCCAGTCTCCGCGCTGGACGCCACGACGCGTGCTCACGTGCTTGATCTCTTCGTTGAGATGCAGCGGCAGCGAAGCGGGACGGCGGTGTTCGTCTCCCATGATCTGGGGGCAGTGGGCCGTGTGGCCGACCGAATCGGTGTGCTCGAACGCGGCCGCCTCGTCGAAATCGGTGACGCCGGTCGCATTCTCTCGAACCCGTCGCATCCACACACACAGACGTTGTTGGAATCGGTGCCGGAGCGGCCGACTGAAATCGACGTGGCCGCTACCGACCGGTCACGACGGGCCGTCACCGACCACGACGACACGCAAGCAACAGAGACAGACTGACAAACTCCGAAACGATACGACACATGACTGACCAAACCCACCACTGCACAGCGAATGACGGACAAAATGAATCACCGGACAACGGAAGCATGGCCGACACCTCGTTCGACTACGATGTCGTCATCGTCGGCGGCGGCCCTGCTGGCTTATCAGCCGGCGTGTTTACCGCCCGTGCCGACTTCAGGACGCTGGTTGTCGAACACAACCGCTCGTTGCTTCGCAAGTCAGCCCATCTAGAAAATTATCTGGGCTTTCCCGCGGGCGTTCGCCCGACTACCTTTCTCGAAATAGCTCAAGACCACGCGACGAACGCGGGCTGTGTGTATGTGTCGGGCGAAGTCGTCGATATCAAACACGCACACAGCGAAGACCACAGCGGTGACGCCCCTGAGACCGGAGCCGTGGACAGCGGCTTTATTGTCTCGACGGCTGACCAGCAGTTCGAGACACGATATGTTATCGTCGCCTCGTGGTCCGATTGCTCGTTTCTCGATACTCTCGGCGTCGAGCGGGGAACCGAGGATGGCGGCCACGTTCCGATTATCGAAGTCGATGCCGACGGACGAACGAGCGTTGACGGGGTGTATGCGGCCGGGCGCATCACCGACCAGCATCACCAAGCAATCGTCAACGCCGGACACGGCGCACACGTCGCGATTGCGTTGATAGAGGAAGTCAACCCAGCGTTCTGGAACGATTGGGTCGCTATCGAGGGATACTACGATTCATACGACAAGGAGGTCCCGGTCGGCGTCGAGGAGATTAGCCACGAAGAACGCGAACGCCGAATCAGGGATTCACGGGCGACAATGCGCCGGTACTTCGGGGAACACAGCGTGAACGAACCGGAAGACGCCATGCGGTAGCCGGGACAGGCCGAGACCGCTGACCGACCGCGTGGGTTTCAGTCGTCCGAGACGCTGGCTCCCGAAGCACCCTGTGTCGAGGGCTCCGGGGTATCAGCCCAAAGCCAGTAGACGAACCCGGCGAGTGCGACCAGACAGACGACCGCAAACGGAGCGCCTGTGACGATGACCGACGACCGCAACGCGGTCGCACCCCCGACGACGACGAGCACGGAGGCGATGACTCCCTGAAGCACCCCCCAGAACGCTCGGTTCGCCTTCGATGGCGCTCGCTCTCCGCCGGTCGTCAACATTCCGAGGGCGAGCGTCGACGAGTCGGCGGACGTGACAAAGAACGTCGTGACGAGAACGAAAAACAACAGTTGCCAGACCGCGCCGCCGGTAAACGACCCGAACAGCACGAACCCAGCGATTCCATTGCCGAACTCTCCAACCGGACCGAGGAGGTCGACAACGCCGAGATGATGCAGCCAAACGGAACTTCCGCCCACCACCGTAAACCAGATGGCTGACGTGACCGTCATCGTAACGAAGGCTGTGCCGACCACTGTTCTAATCGTCCGTCCACGGGAGATACGCGCCAAAAAGAGCCCGACGAAAGGTGCCCACGCGATCCACCACGACCAGTAGAACACCGTCCAAGCGGCCGCCCACTCAGCGCCGCCATCCGCACCGAGAAAGAGGCTCATCTGGAAGAAGTTCGCCCCGTAGGACCCAAGCGCCGCAACGCCCGTATTCAGCAGCGCCAAGGTCGGCCCCGCAACGAGCGCGACCAAGAGCAGTAGCACCATCAGCCCGATGTTGAACTGCGAAACACGGCGGATGCCACGCGAAACACCGGCGATCAACGAGAGCGTAAAGAAGACAGTAATGCCAGTAATGGCGAGGATAGTCTCAGCGTCGCTGAACTGCCGCCCGGTCTCGAAGGTGATGCCGGTCAACAGCTGGGTCGCGATGAATCCGAGGCCGGTCGCAATACCGCCGATTGTCGCGACGACAGCGAGTGTGTCAACCGCCCGGGCGACGACGCCGTCAAGCCGCTCCGTGCCGAGTACCGGATACAGAGCCGTCGAAACCCGAAACGGTGCGTCGTACTTGTACGCGAAGTACGCCACGGGCAGCCCGATGGCGAGATAGCCGCCCCAAGCACTCAGCCCGTAGTGGAAAATCGTGTATGCGACTGCCGGAACGATAGCGCCCTCCGATGCCGGCCCAACCGACCCCTCGAACAGCGGCGGCGGGGTCTGGTAGTGGCCCAGCGCCTCTGCGGGGCCGAAAAAGACGATACCGGCCGAGAGCCCGGCAGAAAAGAACATCGCCACGTACGCGGGGTAGCTGTACTCCGGCGGCCCCGTCCCGAGCGTCACGCTGCCGTACGAACTGACCATGAGATAGGCCGCAAGCACGATTAGTGCGAGCATACCAGCCAAATACAACCATGCGAGCCGCTCACCGAGTGTGCCGAACGCCCAGTCGATGCCCGCCTGCACCGCGGCGACATCGTAGGCAGTGTAGATGACGAAGCCGACCGAGATGACCGCGCCGACCAAGAACGGAACCGGGTCGAGTTCGTTGATAAACGAGCGTAACGACTCACTGACCGAGGATGGTCGCTGACTCATCCGAAGATGCGTGTTTCAGGGGAGGCCTACCAAAAAACGTTCGTTCGGCGGCGACCGCTGTTCTGACAAGAAGAGGGGGAATCGCGTGCCACAGGAGACCCCCCATCCTGAAGTGAATCGCCTCGGGGTCAAGCCCCGAGGCTTCCCGTTTCCACGACGTGACTTGCAGACACACACTGAAATTCAGGTGTGTCCGTAGCGGTCACAGTCTCCACGGGCGTGTCTTCGGGCCATCCCAGCCCTAGTTCAGAAAAGCCTCTCTGCAACACGTTCATCGCCGCATTCGCGTCTCTGTCCGTTTCGAACCCACACGACGGGCAGGAGTGTTTTCTGACCCAGATGGGTTTCGCCGTCTCCACACCACACGACGCACACTCTTTCGTCGTGCCTCTGGCTTCGACTTGAACGACGTGGCACCCGTACAGGTCGGCCTTGTATTCGAGGAGGGTGATGAACTGTCGCCACGCCGCGTCCTGCTTGTTGCGGGCGTTGTGCGACTGTTCAAGCATCCCCTTCACGTTCAACTCCTCGACGAATACGGCGGCGTACTCTTTGACGAGCCACGTCGTGATTTTGTGCTGGTAGTCCAGCACCTTCCGCTTGATGTGACGCTTGACCTTGGCGACCTTCAGACGTTGCTTCTCGTAGTTACTCGACCCCCTCTCTTTCCGCGACAACTTGCGCTGTTCACGGCGAAGACGCTCGTACTCGTCTTCGAGGTCGAGCCAGTCCACGGTCTTGCCATCGCTGGTGTGGATGTAGTTGAGAATGCCAAGGTCGATTCCAACGCTGTTGCTCGCGTCGAGCGAGTCCACCGGGGGTTTCTCGGGCAGGTCAGCGTCGTCAGTTTCGAGTCCGAAGGAGACGAACCACTCCCCAGTCGTCTCCTTCTTGAACGTGACTTCTTTGATGGTGGCGTGGTCTGGAATCGGTCGGTGGTAACGGATTTTCACCCAACCGATTTTGCTGAAGCGAACGTGAGCATACCTGTCGTGGCCCCTCTTTTCATCGAGGTCGAAACCGGACTGGTTGTACGTCACGCTCCGGTAGTCGGTGGGTGCTTGCCGTTTGAGCCGACCAACGTTGTACCCTTTCTCTTTCTTTTTGCGAAGGTTCGAGAGGTTCCGGTGGAAGCGTGCAACGGTGGCTTGGGCGGCCTTCGAGTGCAGTTCGCTGAAGACGGGCCACTTGCGTTTCCACCCGGGGAGTTTGTTGTTTTGGTCGTACTCACTCGGTTTGTCGTCTTCGGGGGCTTGTTCGTAGTCCCACCGGATGTGGTTGTAGAGCTGGCGATGAACGTCGAGATGGCGTTCCAGCCGCTCCGCTACCTCTTGTGTCGGGTAGGCGTGGTAGCGGTGACTGTGTTCCATCGCTATCTCTTGATTATGGATGTGTTAACTTAATGGTTTGTATCACGAGTTGTCGGCTTCATCCCCGAGGTCAAGCCTCGGGGTATTCGCCTTGTCCGCTGATAAAGCGACAAACGTACGGGAACGGCTGGTCCGAGAGGAACAGCCCGTCGTTACTGACCCAGTCTGCAAAATGCGAATGAACAGGGAAAACGCCATCACCACCGACTACAAGCAAGAGACCGTTCACTTTTGCTCCGAACAGTGTCGGTCGCTCTTTGAGCAGAATCCGGACGCACACACAACCTCGTGGAAAGAAAAGATCACGTCGTGGAACGGCTGGGTGGAAGCGGCAAACCAGACACGGCGCGATGCCAAAATGCTCGGCAAGCCGCTTCTCGCCGGGTTCGTTATCGCCGGCTTCGCCGCCGCAGTAATTCCGGACTGGGCGTGGGAGGTTTTCTTCGGGGCCGGCGGCGAAGGCTTTACCGCGGTACTGTACAGCAGCGCAGTCGGGCCGCTCGTGTCGCTTGTGGCGTTCGTCGGGTCGATGGGGAACATCCCGCTGGCGGCGGTCCTGTGGGGCTCGGGGTTCCTGTTTGCGGGCGTTATCGCGTACATCTACGCGGACCTCATCGTTCCCCAACTCATTCTCCTCTACCGCCAGATCTTCGGGACGACGATCGGGAACCGGCTGACGATTATTCTCTATCTTTCGATGGCAACAGCCGGATTCATCGTCTACTACCTGTTTGCCGCTCTGGGTTTGATCCCGGACGCCGCCGTAGCCGACCCCGGAGCGGGGCTTGCTGTGGCCGGAGTCGACGTGGTCGTAGTTATGAACGCGCTCTTTCTGCTCATTGCAGTTGGGTTCGTCTGGCTAGTTGTGCGGGGACGCAGGGACGCCCCCGGCGACCGGACTGTCAACGACCCTGTCACTGGTGGAGAGTTGACTGTAAAGAACGCTGACTACTGTACGGTCTACGATGAGTCAATCTACTACTTCGAGAGTGACGAATCGCGCGAACGGTTCAAGCAATCGCCGGAGTCGTATCTGAAGTAGGAGCGCCTGCTTCGCGACAGCTTACACTCGGGGAATCTTCGCTCGTCGGGCCTTCCAATCAGTTTCAAAAGCCAGGGGGGAACTATCGACGGATCGGGCCTGGTGTCGGTGCCGTCGACCTGTCGGCGTGGATACGCTGGGTTTCTCAGATATGCTCAAGAAGCTCGATTCGTACGCCTGCAGGGTCGGTAACGAACGCGATTTTCAGGTCGCCGAAGACTGACGGCTCCATGATGAACTCAACGCCCGAGGCCGCAAGGTCCGCACAGGCCGCTTCAACATCGTCAACGACATAGCCGAAGTGGAGAAATCCGGTCGGACGTTCGTCAACGAGGCCAGCCGCTTCATACGGCGCCCGGTCGAAAAGATACACCCGCTTGTCGGCGACCGCCACTGCGACGTGGTTGACTGCTGTCGCTCCGTCCCCATCGTCTGCATGGCCCCGTTCGATGAGTTCTGCATCGAAATGCTGACGGTAGAATGCAAGCCCCTCATCGACATCGTCTACTTTGAGCGCGATATGAAAGAACGATTCCGGTGTCATAGACCACATATCGGGCGGTGGACCGTTATATCCTCGGCAGACTCAGCTGGATTGTGCAGGTTCCTACGGCTCAGTGTGGTCTCATTTGCCGCGTGTTTCGGAGCGAACGGTTTATGACTCGTCGAAAGGAGTTCCATAACGTCAGACGAACAGGTCTGCCGGCACCGTGTCGTGGTGACGACGATATACATTCGCCCCAATAATGACGAATGACCCCGATGATATCTTCGAGGTTCTTTCGAGCGATGTAAGCCGAGAGATTTTGGCAGCGGCGAGTGTAGGGCCGGTATCCGCCCAGGAACTGGAGAACGTATGTGATGCATCTCTCCCGACAATCTATCGCCGCCTTGAGATGCTCCAGCGCTACGACTTCATCTCGGAAGAGCAAGCCGTGGACCCGGACGGCGGCCAGTACAAGCAGTACTCGACCGATCTGAAAGAGATCACCATAGTCATCGAGGATGGAGGATACGATGTGGACATTCGAGTTCGAAAAGACACCGTGGATAAGTTCGGAGAACTGTTTCGTGACCTCAGAGAGGGACACCGTGAGTCGGATGCGTCCGGCCCATCCGAATCCGGTTCATCGACGGAGGACACAGAATGATTGACGTCGAGGTCTGGATGTTCGTCGCCAGCAACCTACTCGTGTTCGCTGTCGGTGGCACGCTGACCGTTCTCAGCTACAGAGCACAGCGACGTTTTGAGCAGACGAGCCTCCGATACACCACCCTCGGATTCGCACTCATCACCGTGAGTACGGTTGTCGAGGCCTTTTATGCGCCGGGAATGATTAATACAGGACCACTGACTGATAGTCAACTGCTCGTTCTCTACACCGTCGAATCCGGATTAATCGGGCTTGGGCTAGCTAGTGTTGCGTACTCGGTCCTGCAGTACGAGTGATAGAAGATTGCTTATATATAGGCCCGAAATATTCTCTCAAATCGCTTTTTCTCAGCGCCTGAAAACGCCACTTGACTACTAAAACGTCTAAACCGCTCGATTTCACCGGGTTCCGAGTCCTGTTATACGCCCCGTGAAGCTCGATGGAAGACTGACGTGTCGTCTCCTCGTAGGATGACTGTACCTGTGATGGAACGCGTGTTGCTACCGACGGACGGGAGCGACTGTGCGGAAACAGCTGCTGGACTCGCGAGTAGAATCGCAAGCGACTACGACGCAACGCTACACGTCTTGCATATCAGTGAAACGGTCCCCGGGAAGGTCGATGGGCCACCTATACTCGACGCTGACCTCGAAGCGACCGACTGTGAAGCAATACAGCGGATTCACCAGCAGGCACGCGGGTACGGCGCCGAGGATATCGAGGCGGCGATTTCGTCCGGCTATCCCTTCAGGGAGATTGTTCGGTATGTTGAGCTGCGGGACATCGACATCGTTGTGATGGGGAGCCACGACCGCACGGGGCTCGGGAGAGTGCTAAACCGAAGCACGACCAAGAACGTCATTCGCCGTTCCCCCGCTCCTGTACTGACAGTTCCGCAGTCCACCGAGGAGTCAGCGATGCTCCCGATTCCGGAACAGTAGCGTCTCCGAATGCCCGAACAACAGCTTGCCGACCTCTCTCAAGAGGTCGCCGCCTCAGGCGACAGTATCGCCTTCGCGGCTGACTTCGCTGTTATCGTCGTCGTCGCCACGGTCATCGGGTTGCTCGCGCGGCAGCTCGGCCAGCCCACTATCGTCGCCTACATTCTTACTGGCGTCGTTCTCGGTCCTGTCGCGTTAGATGTCGTCACCCAGGAGGGGTTGGTTGACGTGATGGCGGAGTTGGGGCTCGGATTTCTCCTGTTCCTTCTGGGCCTCAAGATGCGGTTCGACGATATCCGCGAAATACTGGCGCCGATTACGAACGTGGCTATCGGGCAGACGGTGCTTCAGACTGCGCTGGCGTTTCTTGTCGCGCTGCTGCTTGGGTTTGCCACCGACGAGATTCTGGTTATCGCGTTGGCGACTGTCTTCGGTGCAACGCCGGTCATCGTCAAGGTGCTCACTGATAAGGACGAGATTACGACACTGCCGGGCAAAATCGATGTCGGCGTCCTCATCGTGCAGGACATCTATCTCGTCGTCGTCCTCGCGCTGTTCGGTGCCGAACAACTCGGTGACGCCGGAGAGATTGCGACGACGCTCGGCGTCATCTTCGTGATGATGAGCTTCATCGGGCTGTTCTCGCTCGCGTCGTCCCGGTACCTTCTGCCCCACCTGTTCGAACGGATCGCCAACAACAAAGACGTCTTTCTCATCGTCGCAATCGCGTGGGCGTTCCTCTTTATCGCAATCGCCGAGGGGTTCGACCTTTCAGTTGAGGTCGGAGCGTTCCTTGCCGGCCTCAGCCTCGCTCAGCTTCCGTATAGTAAGGAGCTTCAGGACCGCATCACGCCGATCACCGATTTCTTCATTCTCGTCTTCTTCGCCTCGATTGGGCTTCAAATCGAAAGCGTTGGCAGCCTGCTCACACACTGGCAAGAGGCGCTCATCGCGTCGGTCGTGCTGATGGTCGGGAACTTCTGGATTATGTTCTACCTCATCGACCGGGAAGGATTCGGTCCCGAGACATCCTTCCTCGGCTCGATTAACATGGTACAAGTCAGCGAATTCTCGCTCGTCGTCGGCGCACTCGCGTTCCAGCAGGGGTATATCGGCGCTGACGTACTTGGATACCTGACCCTGATGGCGCTGCTGACGATGACTGCCTCCACGTATATCATCCTCTACAACCACGCTATCTACGAACGCGTTGCGCCGTGGATTCGGCGCATCTCGTCTGGCGACGGTATCGACGAGGGGCTCCCCGAGTACGAGAACCACGCGGTCGCAATCGGGTACGACGAGGTAACCGAGAAAGCACTCCCGGTGCTCGACGAGGCATTCGAGGAGGTCGTCATCATCGACAGGAACACAGAACACATCGCGGAAATACGTGAAGCCGGCGAGTACGAGTCGATATTCGGCGACTTCCGACACAAGGAAGTCAGGAAAGCATCGAATCTCAAGGAGGCAGAGTTCGTGTTGAGTTCGAGCGTCCAGCGTGAAATCAACGAAGCGCTGCTGCAGGAGACGGCAGACGACACCCCCGTTTTCGTCGAAGCCGAGCGCATTGCGGACGCACATCGCCTCTACGAGGCGGGAGCGTCGTACGTGGTGATGCCGCCTCATCTGGCAGCCGAAAAGCTGGGCGAGTATCTCGAACTGTATCTCACCGACCAAAGCGTGTTCCACACACGAATACAGGACGACATCGAACAGATTCGACGGCGCGCGAGTCAGGCAACCACCCGGAGGCGGATGGCATCAGACACGGGGGTCGACCTGCGAACGTCGGGAGGTGACGATGACTGACGCTGTCCTCACGCTGGCGGCTGTCTTTATCGCCGCGGGTGCGCTGTCGCTGTTGGCAAATCACTTCGAATACCCGGTCGTCCCCGCGTACATCGTCGCCGGACTCCTTGCAGGGACGTTCATCGCTCCGTCCGATGTTTTTGAACTCGCTCAGTGGGGAATCGCCTTCCTCGTGTTCGTGTTCGGAATCCGCGTCGACCTGAGCGATATCCGCTCGGTACTTCGGGACGCTGAGGTCGCCGCCCTTACGCAGTTGTTGGTTGTCGGCGTCGTCGCGACCGGCGTCGGGTACGGATTGAGCCTGTCGTTCGGCTTCGACCACCCGATTCGGAACGCCATCTATTTCGCGGCGGCAGCGACGTTTAGCTCGACAGTCGTTGGTTCGGGAGTGCTTGCAGCGGGGACGCAAAACAACCTCGTATACGGGCGGCTGGCGTCGTCGATTCACTTTTTCGACGACATCGTTGCCATCGGCCTTGTGTTGGTACTCTCGGCGGATGCGCTGACCGACCCCCAGGCAGTCACCTCGAATATCGGGTACGGTGTGGTGCTTTTGGTCGCCGGGCTGGTGTTCTACCGCTACGGCTTCCCACGGCTCGTCCGTGCCGCAGACGGCTCCGACGAACTCGTGTTGATGGGGAGTATCTCGATTCTCATCGCGTTTATCGCCGCAGCGGAGCTGGCTGGCATCTCGATAGTCGTTGGAGCGTTCGCGGCGGGGCTGGCGATTCAAGACGAAGGCGGTGAGGCCCTCGACGTTCGCAATGGAATCGACTCGATCAAGGATTTCTTCGCGGCCATCTTCTTCGTCACTATCGGTGCGCTTGTGCAGTTTCCGACAATTGAAATCGTCGTGTTGACAGCTGTGCTGGTTGCCCTTGTACTGCTCGTCAACCCAGCTGTGCATACGGCCGCATTCCTCTATGAGGGCTACGACGCGAGGACGTCGTTTTTCGCCAGTTCGACGTTGGCACAGACGAGCGAGTTCGCGTTGATTATCGCCATACACGCGTGGTTGCTCGGGACGATCGCCCCGAGTCTATTCGATGCGATTATTCTGACGGCAGCGATAACGATGGTTGTCGCAACCGTCGTCCGTCGCTTTCAGGGCCAGCTCTATACGAGCATCGTCGCCCGTCTGGTTGAGGGACAGCAGACCCGACAGGTCGACAAACATAGCTCTGTCGACGACGGACTCGAAGACCACGTTGTAATCGTCGGCCATGGTCGCCAAGGGCGGCGGGTCGTAGAGCAGCTTGAAACACTCGGTGAGGACTACGTGGTCGTCGAAAACGACCCCGCCAAACGAAGGGGTCTCAAGACGGACTGTAAAAACCACGTGTTCGGGGACGCGATGGCGACGTATCCGATGGCGAAGGCCCGCCTCCCGGAAGCAAAGCTGCTCGTCTCGACGGTCGATTACGAGCCGCTTTCGAGGTCGCTGCTTTTGCGCTCCACGGAGGCGGACATCATCGTTCGATCCGAGTCGGCAGTCGAAGCGCGAACACTGTTAGATGCCGGAGCGATGTTTGTCACCCACTCGAATATACTGGCCGCAGACCGGCTGGTCGAAAGCATCGAGCAAGTCATCCAGGGAGGCCAAGGCAGCGACACGCCGCGAACAGAACACCGCAGCCGCTTGCCGTCCCGACAGACGGCCAGAGGTGGCCGCCGGACGCCTACTGAGGGATGGGGCCATCAAGAGACTCGTGAACGGCAATGACCAGCACTAGGCCGAGTACAAACAGGACAGCAGCGGCTGACGACTGAACGGCCATTGCATCGGCGAGTCCTAATGCGCCGGCGACGGCTATCGCGACGCCGACGAGGTAAATGCAGAGATTACGAACCGTTTTGATAGCATTCGCTGAGGACATATCCGTGTGTCTCGTACCTGAGACGCCCCACAGTAAAGGCGTTTGGCTCACCGAGGCGTGCCTTGCAGTACGTCCGCTGTCTGCGACGAGAGAGTGTTTGTGGGAGAGCCGACCCGCTCCGATTGCCGATACCGTCTTCTGTCTCTCCATCCCTGCAGGCGGACACGGGTGTCGCCAGAGGGAAGTCGCTGTCAAGCGTGGGTGTATGTATGCCGGGTGCCGGCGATGACGTAGTTGACGTTCTCGGCCGTGTGCTCGACCGGCTGGGAATTATCGACGCAGAGCGGCTGCGACCCACAATCGAACTCGCGTGGCCGCGAATCGTCACGGGCTTTGCGATTATGTCCAAGCAGACGGCCGACCTCGCGATGGTCGGAATTGCCGTTGGCACTGCCGGGACGGCGGGCCTCGCGTTCGCACTCGGCTACTGGAGCATCGTGGTCCTTTTCGGCCTCGGACTGGCTGGCGGAACCGTGAGCCTCGTCTCACAGAACTACGGCGGCGGCCGGGACGACCGTGCGTCGCTCGTCGTCAAACAGAGCGCTCTCCTTGCGGCGCTGTTTGCGGCGCCAGTTATGGCCATTTTCTCTCTATTCGGCAGTGAACTAATATCCATTCTGGGTGCCACCCCTGAAGAAGTCCGACATGGGACGGCCTATCTGTTGCTCATCGCGCCGGCCGTGCTCTTTGAGCTGCTGAACCTCATCGCCAGCCGGACCTACACCGGCGTCGGGGACACTTTCACCGAGATGGTTATCCGGAGCGTTGGGGCGGTGCTCAACCTCGTCTTCAGTGCCCTGTTCGTCTTCGGGCTCGGGATGGGCGTCGCCGGGGTCGCGCTGGGGACGACGCTTTCGACTGGGATTGCGATGGTGGTTCTCGGGTGGGGGATGTTCGGTCACACCTATGGCGGGCTCGGCATGAAGCCGAGTCCGGTCCCGGTTTCGCTGTCCGGGCCGTTTGCTGACCTGACGGTCGCCCGCCAGCTGCTTGAAGTCGCGGCTCCCGAAATCGCGCGCCGGGTTGCACAGGGGCTGACTATCTTTCCGCTGTTGTGGATTGCCGCTTCGTTCGGTCCGGTGGTTGTGACTGCTCTAGAAGTCGCACGGCGTGTTCGTGCCCTGATAGACAGCGTCAACTGGGGGATGTCGCTGGCATCGAGTTCGCTGGTAGGCCAACGGCTCGGCGCTGGCGAGGAGACGGCAGCGGACGCCTATGGGGCAGGCATTATTCGACTCACGATGGTTGTGTATCTGGTTGTCGCAGCCATTGTGGTCGCGCTTGCGACCCCGATTGCCGGGCTGTTCGTCTCCGGCTCGGAGGCGGTTGCTGTGACCGCCGCTTTCGTCGCTGTCGCCGCCGTTAGCGCCATCGGGCTCGGGCTTGACGGGACGGCGTCGGGCGTTCTTGTCGGAGCCGGTGACACCCGTCGGCCGTTTGTCGCCTCGCTCATCGGTCGGTACCTCTTTGCGCTTCCGGCCGCGTTTCTGGGACTTGTTACCCCACTCGGGGTGGGCGGACTCTACTTGGCGCTCGTTTTGGAGTCGTTTGTTCCGGGAGGGATCAACTACGGCCTGTATCGGTCCGGCCGCTGGAAGGTCATTAGCCGTCGTTACCGCCCGGGAACAGATATCGACAAGTGAGACAAAGCGGATTCTCCCTCGGTGAATTGTATTTTTAGCGTAATAAACAGTACATAACAGCAGAATGGTTTTTACCTATATTGACCTATTACCGGTGGGTGCGCCTGTCGCTCGTGTGTTTCCCCCACCTCCCACAACACACCTCGCACCCACCTTTGTGGCGGCCGTATTCGCTTGCTGTACCCGACAGGACGGCAACGTAGCTTGCGGCCCCCGCTGCGGCGGTAGGCCTATGCGCCGTTCGTGAGCCAAAGCCGCAGCCGGCGATTCATTCGGTGAGATTCAACTCAATAACGTTGCCGGTCTGTTCGACCAGTTGCCGGGCTTCGGACTCGGTTTCGTCGGCGGTAATCCGGCTGACGGGACCGGTGATGCTGATTGCCGCCGGCCGGGGACCGGGCGTGGATAGCGGCCGAGCGATGCAGGCCATCCCGGGGACGCACTCCTCGCGGTCGTAGGCGACTCCCGCTGACCGGATTGCCGCCAGTTCCTCGAACAGCGCCTCCTCGTCAGTAATCGTATGCGGTGTCACCTCCGGAAGCCCGTGTCGGTCGATAATGGTCCGCACGCGTTCGTCGTCGAGCGTCGCCAGAATCGCCTTCCCAAGTCCCGTCGCGTGGAGATGCACGCGTCGCCCGGTCTGGGTATCGAGGTCGACCGCATCGTCGCCTCTGGCCGTGTGGACGTACACACCCCGGCCGCCTTCCTCGAACATGAGATTTGCCAACTCCCCGGACTTGCGGGCCATGGACTCGATTTCGGGGCGGGCCGTTTCGTAGATGCCGTCGTGGCGCTGTGCGTACCCTCCAAACTCCAAGGTCTTGAGCCCGATGCGATACCGGTCACCCCGCTGTACGACTACTCCGGTCGTCTGGAGTGTGTTGAGATGCTTGTAGACCGTGCTCTTGGCGAGCGAGAGGTGCGTCGAAAGCTCTGTCACTCCGGCCTCACCGTCGAGTTCGACGATCCCCTCCAGTATCCGCACCGACGTTGCCGTCGCCTGAACCCGGTCGTCCGACATACTGATGTGTACCCGCTGTCGGGTCATAAGTGCCCCGTCGCCGTAGAGCGCCCACACTTTTCTACCGGCGCGTTCACCCTTGGGAAACGCGCTGTTCATCTCTAGAGAACGGTCTGTCCACGCATAGTGAACGGCGAACAGAATCACATGTCAGCGCGCCATCCTGTTCATGTCCCCGGTACGCTTCGGAGAGCCGCCAGTACTACTGAGCGGCCCGCTACATCAGGAATAACGCCAAACCGCGTTTCAGTGCTCTATAGTGCCGTTCCGCTGTAAGAAACATAATATTTCCAATATATTTATTCGTCCGGAACGCCACACCGCAACCAATGCGAGAAGCAATCGCCAGCCAGTCGTCACGGCAACGCAAGCAGTGCCGTACCCTCTGGAAGGTACGGTCATTGATAGCCGACTCGTTCAGCCGACGTTTGCGGCTCTGGCACACGCCTGGGCTGCTGCCGGACGACAGCTATCGCTCGTTGGTTGCATCCGCGTCGCTTACACGAGATGGAACTTGCGTCTAACGACCGGTCGATTGCGGCGTTTACGATGTTGGGCCACGGAGTCGTCCACTGGTTTGAGCTGGCGATTCCGATTCTCCTTGTTGTCTGGCTAGACGCCTTCGACGTATCTGTCGCCGTGATCGGCCTCGTCGTCGCGCTCGGGTATGCCCCATTCGGGCTCGGGGCGCTCCCTGCAGGGGTGCTCGTCGACCGGTTCGGGCCGAAACAGCCCATACTCTGGTGTCTTACCGGGATGAGCCTCTCGTTTGCAGCTCTCGCAGTCGCACCCTCGATATACGCAGTTGCCCTCTGTCTGCTCGCGTGGGGAATTGCAGCAAGCGTCTATCACCCCGCGGGGTTGGCGCTCATCAGCACCGGCGTCGAGGACCGAGGGACGGTCTTCGCCTGGCACGGCATCGCCGGCAACCTCGGCATCGCGCTCGGGCCGTTTGCTACCGCTACGCTCCTCTTGTTCTTCGAGTGGCAGCTTGTCGCTCTCGCGCTGGCTGTACCCGGCGTCGTAGCGACCGCATACGGGCTCAGCGCCGACTTCGACTCAACGGCGGCCGTCGACGACACGCCTGACGATGCCGGCGGGAGCGGTCGCTCCTCGCTCGTTTCGGACTCAAAAAGCCTGTTCGCCAGTTCGTTTCTGCTCGTCTTCTCGATTGTCACCATTGTCGGCCTCTACTACCGGGGCGTGCTCACCTACCTGCCGGAGATCCTACAGGGGCTTCCGGCTATGGCTGGGGTGGCACTTCCGGCGGGCATCGAAGAGCTCTCGCTGGGCGATTACTTCTACGTCGGGTTGTTGGTCGCCGGGATGGCCGGTCAGTACGTCGCAGGAAAGCTCACAAGACGGATGCCCGTCGCCCGCGGGCTGGTCGTCGTCTTCGGAGCGCTCGCCGTACTCGCGGTCGTCTTCATCCCTGTCTCGGGGCTAGGGCTGGTCGCCGTGCTCGTCTACTGTGCAGTGCTGGGATTCACGCTCTTTGCAATCGAGCCGTTCTATCAAGAAGCCGTTGCGGTCTACACCCCCGCCGACTCGCGGGGGCTCTCGTATGGGTATACGTATCTCGGCATGTTCGGCCTCGGCGCGCTGAATATCTCTTTCGGCGGGTTCCTGCTTGAGTATCTCTCGCTCACTGCGTTTTTCCTGTCGCTGTCGGTGATTGCCGTTGCCGGTACGGCCGTCGCCTGGCGGCTGATTACCGCTCCCGTCGGACAAGCAGCGCCAGCCGCAGAGGCTGACGCCGCTTCTTCCGACGACGACTGACCGACAGCCGCCCGCTCGTGGCGTTCACTCGGTCAGTTCGACGACCTCCGCAGCGAGCCGCTTTGCTTCCGCGAGATGCTGGTCCGCCGTATCATCGCCTGTTTCGTCGACGTTCGCGAGCAAATCCACCACATGGCTAACCCGCCGATAAACGAGGTCGCTGTCGCTGTCGACTCCGACGAGGTCGCCCGCGACCGCCTCTGCCTCTCCTATCCAGCGGCTGGCCGTCCGTTCGACGGGGAGTTCCTGTGTCGCCGCTAACTCTTCGTGTAGCTGCTCGACCCTTGCGGCCGGCGGCTCCTTGTCCATGGCTGTCTAACGGCCGCGGCAGGCAAAAATGCTCGAACGGAAAGGAGTCCGACAGTATTGAGCGACCATATCTTAACCGAGGCTATCGAGATGTCTGACTCCGTTACGTAGCACACTCCGAGCAGACGGTGTCTTCGTGGAAAACCCCTTACTGTGGCTACCCAAAGAGGACAGCAATGGACGAGGAGGATACGGAGCCGCTTGTCACCCACGAGATGCTCGGCTACATGCTGGGTTTCGGCCTCGATTTCATTTTGCTCGCCGGGCTGCTCTGGGTCGTTGGCGTTGTCCCCGGGGTGGTGTTTGCCGGTGTAACCGGCTTCTTCGCTGTGGTGTATACGCTCTGGATTGCGTGGCGCTGGCACTCGCGTCGGCGGGACGACTCGGCTGACCGAGAGCCGGTTGACGCTCTCAAAGAGCGATACGTCGCCGGCGAGCTGTCTGAAGCGGAGTTCGAAGCGGAGCTGAGTCGACTCATGGATGCCGGGCCTGACGCGGACGGCCGCGAGCAAAAAACGTCTGACCGGACTGCGGCTGAAACGGCTTCCGACCGGCAGGAAGCGGCTGAATCAGAATGATACGACCTGCGTGCTGCGTAGGGAGCACGAGAGATACAGGGGCCGTCAATTCAACGTTCTGCGGTAGCGATCAGCCAGGTGAGCAAGCAGTACACACGCATGTCCGGGCGAAGGAACCTACGACTCGCTAGTTTTGAATGCTTCACGGGGAATGTACTCCCCGAATACGAGCCTGAATATCAAAAGCGCCCAAGCAGCGTAGAATACTCCAACTTGAACGACTCGCCCGGGGGTTTGCGGGCTGAAGTCGCTAAACGGAAGGACAAGGATTGCCAGAGCAGTCATGACGATTGCCCCAACTAACGCCAACGTGATTTTGGCCATTATCAGGAGCATCTCTTTTGGGTCCCGTAAGCGCATAGCAGTTGTTGGTATTACTATTTCGTTATTCAGTAACGCCGCTGAGATATTCTCGTGCGATTCGACCTATTTTCAATGTTGTATTGGTGGCCTATTAGTCGTTACTTATACGATTCTTGATACTTGTCGCGGTTCTCGGCCCACCGCCACGGGACCGTCTGGCCGTTGGCGTCTGGATACTCCGCCTTCAATACGGACGACGTCACCAACTCGGTGAGGTACGTCTCCGCGCCTTCGAACCGTAAATAGTCCAGTTCATCCACGTTCACTATCTGCGTGCCCTTCAGCTGGACCTCGCCGTAGTCGTAGTTGCGCTTGCCGCCGAACTGAAGGCCCTCCAGCACGCCCTCGCCGAGCGGGAGAACCGCCGGGTCATCGGCGTGGAGGTCGGCGTGGACGTACCACTTCGTCGTCTGCTGTTGCTTCCGCTGGTCGTGCCGCAACGTGCGTCCCGACGCCGCTCGAAAGCTCGACTCCGACCGCGCTTTGCACGGTAGGGCCGACCTGTCGCTAGATCCGAACGGCTGACAGCACGTTCGCTCGTTTCCGAACCACGTGGCTGAAGCAGTTGTCTTCCAGTACGCTCCTCGAGGGAACAGCTACTAACCGCAGTTCCGTCTATATCAGCCCAGCATGGACCGTTTTCAGAACACGCGGCAGCCGGACTGGGACTGGTGGGGAAAGCTGTGGCCGACGCCCGGTGCGACACTCCGAAAGTGTGGCCTTTCGTCCGGCCACACGCTCGCGGAAGTCGGGAGCGGAAACGGCTACTTCGCGCTGCCCGCCGCCCGAATCGTCGATCCGGCACCCGTGTACGCTGTCGACGTAGATCCGTCGCTTCTCGAAGCGCTTGCCCACCTCGCAGACCAGCAGAACATCAAAAACATCGAGACAGTTGCGGGCGACGCACGGTCGCTTACCGACCACCTGCCCGAGCCCGTGGATGTCTGCTTGGTGGCAAACGCGTTCCACGGAATCGAGGCTTCCGAGACGTTCGTCACGGAAGCCGTCTCGGCTCTCGCTGCGGACGGTCGTCTCGTCGTCATCAACTGGCAGGACCGACCGCGGGAGGAAACAACGATAGCCGGCAAGCCGAGAGGGCCGCCGGCTGACCTGCGGCTGGCTCCGTCTACATGCCGGGAGCGAATCGAGAGCGCAGCCGACATAACGCTCGCCGAGCAGTTTGTACTGCCGCCGTATCATTACGCGCTCGTCTTCGAGTAGCGCTTCGAACGCGGTGGCTCTCCAGCGTCGTACGTTTAAGTCCCCTCGCGGCCACACATGGTACAGATGCTTTATGATGCTGTCGCCGGGCTTGACCTGAACGTCGACGAATACAGTCTCGAACGGCGCGAGCGCGATACGTCAAGCGGATTTACACGGATGACAACCATCGTCTCGCTTCGGGGAGACGGCTGCGTCGGGCGGGGCGAAGATGTCACCTACGATACCGATGCCCACCTCTCGCTTCGGGACAGTGGTACGGCGTTCGATATCACGGGGGAGTATACGCTCGATTCGTTCTCCGAGGCGCTGTCCGGAATCGACGTTTTCCACGGCGAAACGCCCGGACAGACAGTCTTTCGGAACTACCGCCGCTGGGCCTTCGAGAGCGCTGCGCTTGACCTCGCGCTGAAACAGGCCGATACGAACCTCGCCGACCGGCTCGACCGCTCATACGACCCGGTCCGGTTCGTCGTGAGCACGCGACTCGAGGAGCCACCGACCGGCGACCGGGTGCTCGAATGGCTCGACCGCGATTCTGACCTCGAGTTCAAACTCGACCCCACCTCCGAGTGGCCGGCGGAGGCCATAGAGCGGCTCGCGGCGACCGATGCGGTCCGGATTCTCGACCTCAAGGGACAGTACCACGGCACGACGGTCGACCAGCCCGCTGACCCCGAACTCTACGAGCGGGTCATCGAGTCCTTCCCCGAGGCACTCATCGAGGACCCGGAACTGAACGAGGAGACGGAGCCGCTGTTCGAGGGCCACGAACCGCGAGTGACGTGGGACTACCCGATTCGGGGCGTCGATACGGTGAAAGAACTCCCCTGGGAGCCCGAGTGGCTCAACATCAAGCCGTCCCGGTTCGGCTCGGTGCGGTCGCTCTTCGATACGCTCGACTACTGTCGTGAACACGGGATACAGATGTTCGGGGGCGGCCAGTTTGAACTCGATGTCGGCCGCGAGCATCTCCACGCTATTGCGTCGCTGTTCTATCCGGACGCCCCGAACGACGTCGCGCCGAAAGCGTACAACGACCCCAACCCGAGCGGCGGCCTCCCGTCGAGTCCGCTTACACCGCCCACAGCCCCCAGTGGACTCTCATGGGACCGATAAGGCAGGGCTGGAAAATAGGCAGGCCAGCGGCAGGCTAGCAGTCTTCGGGCGACCGGGGCCTCCGTCCGCGGTGTGTCAGTCCCGGTCCGGATACGGCGGCGCATGCCCGCTTTCGTCTGCAACCCGGAGCGGCTCGTCGAGCAACTCCAGCAAGCGCTGCTTGCCAGCGTCCGGGTCGTAGCCATCCCGTCGGAGGTGTGCAAGTGGCGCGACGTTCGGGTTGCGCTCCCAGTGACACCAGACTGCTGTGCCGCCGGCGGCCGAGAAGAGTCTCACGTGGAGCTGCCAGCCACCAAGCAGACCGTTCGGACGGTACGCACAGCTCGCCTGTTCGTACCGTATTGTTCCGTGCCGCTCGTATGCGTGAAGGTACGCACGAACCTGCTGGCGGAATCCGTACCGGGTTTCGAGCCGGCTGCGTGCCTCGTCCGGTGGGACCTCCCACACCCCGAGATACTCGCTATCGGGAGGTGGCAACACGCGGAGATGTGTCGGCAGCCAGCGGTCGGGGAGTCGGACAAGCCGGACGGCCCACCACCGCCGAATCCGCCATAGCGGAAGAAGACGGACTGCCAGCCAAACGACAGGGAGGAACCCAAGGGAGTACACCGCCCACCGACGGGCCGAACAGGCATCCCTGAACCGACGTAGTAGTGTATCTGCCTTACGCATCCGTCTCGTTGGACGCCTGTTTGGCGGGTGTGAGGGGGGTTTCTGAACCGTCGTCAACTCCGATGCCGGTTGCGGGCGCTGTCACTATCGTAGCTGCACTGCGGCCCCGTCTGTGACGCATCGAAGGTGATGAGACAGCTGACATTATGCTTGGTAGTACACCGTACGATTGGGTGCGCAAAAGTGCTATCGGGAATCTTTCCGTTCGTCAGGTCAGTATCCGGCGGCACAACACGCGTGCCGGGACAGCAAAAACGATGTGTGAACGGCGAGAGTGGCACGTATGAGCGAGCAGCGCAAGTCCCGGCGTGCGTCGCTCGCCACTATTGTCCGCGGTGGCTCGCTGTACACCGTCGGCAAGGTCGTCTCCGATGTCGGCGAGTTCCTGTTGCATCTCCTTGTTTCGCGATGGCTTGGCGCTGGGCTGTACGGGCTGTTCGCCTACGGAAAGACGCTCGTCTTCACTGCGCTGCTGCTTACCAACCTCGGTAGCGACAAGTCCATAGTCCGCTATCTTCCGAAATACGAGTCGAATCCGGAAAAGCGCCGGTTCGTCCTCGCGCTCGCATGGGTTACTTCCCTCGGTGGTGGATTCGCCGTCGCGAGCGGACTGTTCGTCTTCGCACCGACGGTGGCAGGGGTGACACTCGACCAGCCTGGGTTCGTGCCTGTTCTCCGACTGTTTGCGGTGGTTCTCTTCGTCGATACTGCTGCAAACCTGCTGTATGCGACGTTTCGGGCGCTTGAGGTGATCGAGTACGAGGTACTCAGCAAGCGGCTGCTTAAGCCGGTGTTGCGCGTACTGGCAGTTGGGTCGGCAGTACTCATCGGCGGAACCATCTACAGCGTTGTCGTCGCAATGGTTGTCGCCAGCGTAGCGACACTTGCAGTCGCAGGGTATCTGTTTGTGACACGGTTGGAGATACGGCCGCGGCTCCGTTCGCCCGCGGGAACGCGTGAGACGGTCAGAGACTACTACAACTACTCGCTACCGTTGACGGCCAAAGACGCGGGCACAGTCATGCAAAGCCGTGTCGACGTGCTGATGGTCGGCGTCTTCCTCTCCTCGACGGCGGTCGGCGTCTACAACGTCTCGGTGTTGCTTGCCAGCGTCCTGTACGTTCCGCTATTGGCGGCTAATCAGCTGTTTGCACCCGTCATTTCACGGCTCCAATCGCAGGGACGAACCGCCGACATGCAGGCGATTTACCGGGCCGTAACGAGGTGGATATTCACTGCAAGCCTGTTTTTCGCGGCCGTGCTCGTGGTCTTTCGCGTCGAGTTGCTGGGGCTGTTCGGCCCGGAGTTTACCGCCGGCACGACCGTCTTGGTCCTCTTTGTTGGTGCCCAACTCTGTAATGCGGCCGTCGGCCCCAGCGGCGACCTGCTGATGATGACCGACCACCAATACGCTGTGATGCTCAACGAGTGGGTCTTCGGCGTCGCCAACGTCGTGCTTACCGTCGTTTTTATCCAGTTCTTTGGCTTCGTCGGCGCGGCGCTGGCCTCCGCAGGCGTGCTCCTCGCGCGGAACCTGACGAAACTCACAGAAGTCTGGTATCTCGAACGGATGCAGCCGTACGGGCGGGCCTTCGGCAAGCCACTTGCCGCTGGCGGCGTCGCCGCTGCGGGAATGGTCGGTACGCACGCCGCCACAGCGGCAGCCGGTTTCGGGGCGTGGACGGGCGTGGCTGTCGGTGTCGCTGTCGGCATCGGCCTCTACGCCGGTGGGCTCTGGATGGCTGGGTTCGAGGAGGTAGACTACGAGCTCTACGCCCAGCTAGTCGGGTCGGGGCAGTAGACACATCGTCGATGCTGTCTGGCCACCTATTGGTTCGTCAGCGGCCGTTCGACGCCCCGCGGAGCTAACTGGCTGGAGGGCCTATCGACGACACGAGCATGGGTTTCGACGGCCGACTCTACACTGCGTATCTCGAACCGGGGCTTGACCGGCTCGGTGTCCGAACACACCTCTCTTCGCTGTATTGGGCGCTCGGCGTTCCAGGAATGCTGTTCCGCCTTTCGTCGCAGGAGACCGCAACGCATGCGGTTAACGGCGTGACCGTCGAGTTCCCCATCGAAACGCGCTGGCAGTACGAACGGTTCCGATGGATGCATCCCGAGATACGGCTCTTCGAGGAGCTTGTCGACGAACTCGGGCCGGGAGACGTGTTCTACGACGTTGGGGCACACCTCGGGTGGCACTCGGTCGTCGCCGCGAACGCTGCCGACGATGTGACCGTCGAGGCCTTCGAACCCCACCCGCAGGTTGCCGACCGGCTCCGGACGGTCGTCGACGCAACCGGCCACTCGATAGCGGTTCGGGAGTGTGCGCTCGCCGACCGCGACGGAACGGCCGAGTTCGAAGCCGAGCCGACTCCAGCGGCAGCACTCTCCGGAGCACAGGACGACCCACCTGCTTCGACTGTCGAGGTTGCACTCGCAGCGGGAGACAGCCTCGTCGCCGAAGGTGCTGTCGAGCCGCCCGATATTCTCAAAATAGATGCTGAAGGTGCCGACGCAGCAGTACTCAGCGGGCTTCAGGAGACAATCGCTGCCCACCGGCCACGGCGTATCTATTGTGAGGTCCACGTCGATGGCGACGAGATACGGGAACTGCTGTCGTCGTTCGGCTACAGCTTCGAGCCGATTGCATCAACGCGCCCCGTCCTGCGGGCCGTACCGAAGTAGCTCATCCGTCTTCGGTGGCTTCACCGTGGAGGTCGCGGTCAAGCCCGCGCGGCTTGGGAATCCCCTCCGCCTGAAACTGTTCGAACACCCGTTCGGTGATATCCGATATCAGCGCCCGCTCGTAGCGGTGGTCGTTGACGTAGGCGCGGACCCGGATGAGATAATAGTACGGGCGGTCACGCATCGAGACGGTGTATGGACAGTCGTCGGTGATATACACATAGCGGGAGGTGACAACGGCTTCCTCAACAATCGCTTGGGCGCGGTCGATATCAGCCTCGGGAGAAATCATAAACTCGGTGACGACCATCATCTCTTGGTTGCCGGCGTTTGCGTTCGCCACCGCATCGGTGAAAAACACGTAGTTCGGCACGGAGACAAGGTCGTCATCGGGTGTCTCGATTCGGGTCGCCCGCAGCCCGATATCGGTGATTTCGCCGTAGTGGTCCTTGATTTCGACTTCGTCGCCGACCCGGTAGGGACGCTCTAGGATAATCACTAGCCCACCGACCATCCCGGCAAACAGGTCCCGCAGGCCGAAGCCCAGCGCGGCCCCCAATACGCCCGAAAAGGCAAGCACCTGCGTGGTGGTAAGCTCAAGCAGCGAATCAAGGATGATAAACACCGCTACGATGTAGATTCCGAACTTGATGATGGGGGTCGCCATCCGAATGCCGATACGCCTCGTCGGGAAGCGGTCGGAGAGTTTGGTCAGGATGAACACCGACGCCCGGGCGAGAGCATACGCCGCCAGCAGAATCAGGACGGCTCCCGCGACCGTTCCAACCCCAACCTCCGGCATCTCGACGCCATCAGGTGGGGCCAACTGCAGCAGCGGAGGTTGCACTCCTACCATAGTAGCCGCCTGTTAGTGAGATGTTCGACGACGGGCTTCAGTGCCGGCGGCGCAACGGAAATGCCGTCGCCGGTCAGTTCAACCACGCCCTGCTTTTCGAATCGCCGGAGCGTGCGGTCAAGGCTCTCATCGACGACCGCCTCTAACTCGCTTTGGGTAATCGAACCGTTCGCCAGCACTGCCAGCAATGCGTAGGCGTCGTCGTAGCTGAGCTCTGAGACCTCGGCTTCGTGTTCCGTGACCATACTCGTCCGGACTTCGCCTTCGGTCGCAGCCTCGGCTTCGATCGCGTTCCAGATGGTCTTTGCGACGCCGGGATTGCCGCCGGTGATTCGGGTGACCGAATCAAAAACAGCCGTTTTAGGGTCGTCATCGTCGCCGTCAGCGAAACACAACAGGCGAAGCTGTTCACGAAGTGTAGTGAGTGAGTGGATTTTCTGTGGGTCGAAGCCCGACGGGCCGTCCGCAGAATCGCGGACATACGTCAGGCCGTCAGCAGCGAGGCTTTCCAGCCACGACGTGACCGTCTCGCTGTCAGGTTTGTCGAGCGTAATGACTGAATCAAAGGAATTGCCGACGGATTTCGCCTGGTTCAGATAGGCCCACGCGTAGGCGTTCCACGTAGTGACGTGTACAGCCGATGTCTCTGCCATACCGTCGAGGAAGGCGTCAAGTTCGGAGAAGCCGCCGATGTGTCGGAGATACAACCGATGGCAATCCTCGTACAGCCGGATTGGGGCGTCAGCGGTATCCGTTCGTTCAGTGGCCTGCTCTCGGACGCTCTCGCCGACCATGTCTTCGACAATGTCCAGTACGGCGGCCCGTCCGGCCAAGGGCGGCGCGACCACGGCCACGTTCCGGCCGGCTGCGACAGCCTCGATGGCGGTCTCCAGTTCGGATACAACCCCGAGCGAAAAGAGGTCCGCCGGAGAAACCCGGTGCCGCTCCATAGCCGGACGTGACTATCCACGACCCTAAAGATACCGCCAAAGGCACAACAGGAACGCTTACGGATGCCTGCTGGATTCGCAGGCCGAGTCACGGGGCCACAGTGGATAGTCGGGACAGCGTCTCTGAGAATGGAGCGTCAGCGGCGTTCAGTACACAATATTGCAGATACGCTTCCGCCAACCTGATGATGGCGGCCGATAGGACGGTAGCTCGCTTATCCGCGTGTGGGCAATCGTATCGTATCAAGGGGAAACGGTTCGTATCAAGGGGAGACGATTTCTCCGCCCGGGCGTGACTGGTAGGTCTCACGAGCCGGCACCGAGATGAACGCCCCGCGGCGATAATCGTAGGCGGTCAGCGCACAGGGTGTGCCGCTAACTGAACAGGGTGAGGTCGTTCGTCTACGTGGACTACGGAGGCCCGGACGAGCAGCCGCTGGGTCGGATTCGGGCCGAAGAGCTCCGCGAATATCTTGCGGCCGGCGAGTTCGGGCGTGGAAACATGCGTCCGAAGGTAGAGGCGTGTCTCGCGTTCGTAGAAGACGGCAGCGGTCGGGCAGCCATCACTACGCCCGACCGTCTCAAAGGGGCCTTGGCCGGCACAGAGGGAACGCAGGTCATACCGGACTGATACGGGTATGTCCCTGCACTGTAGCTTGGAGTGCCATTTGAGAAGCATTGCAGCAAGAGATACGCTTGTCTCCCGAGGCGATGACACATCAACTCAAGCAGACCGTCACGAACAAAAAGTACCGTAGAGAGTCGGCCGCCGTTCAGTTGGACGCCTGACAGCGCGTCCAGCCGGGGTCGTCTCCAGTACGACTGATGAGGTCGGAGCGACACGCCGGACAGTAGTCGGGGGTGACCGATTCGCTTCGGGGAACGTACACCGCGCCGCCACACTCCACGCATGCATCCGCAACGATGGTTACGCAGTCCGCACAGACGCTGAAGTCGTCAGCCGTGAGTTCGCGCAGCGGTTCGAGTTGTTTATCCAAGATGTACTCGTCGATGACCGTCTGGCAGTTCTGACACGGTTTCATGGCGGTGCGTGTCATACATTGTGGGCGGACGGTAAATACCTGCCTCCGAAGTCGAGTCAGCTATCGAACTCGAATAGGCGTGGCCTGACGGCCGCCGATATAAAACGGGAGTCATGGTACCGCGACACTCGGAAGCCTTATCACCCATCCGACTAAATGATTGTTTGTAATGGCAAACGGTAAGGTTGACTTCTTCAACGACACTGGCGGTTACGGTTTCATTTCGACTGACGACGGCGACCTCGACGATGACGAAGACGTCTTCTTCCACATGGAAGATGTCGGCGGCGAGGATCTGACGGAAGGTACCGAGGTTGAGTTCGACATCGAGTCCTCACCCAAGGGCCCCCGCGCAGCGAACGTCGTTCGACTGTAATACGGAGACCTCTTCGTCGCTTGTAGCGACGTCACAGTTCTCTCGATTTTTCTGACAATCTCGCACGTAGCCACAGCCATCCGATAACGGCTGCAGGGCTGCCGGCTTCGGTGCGGTCTGTGCTGTCGAGACACAACCAAGAATATCTCTAACGGTGCCCTATCTGCATAGACCACCGTCTGAGCGGGCCGAGCACCGATAAAAATACATCCGGTAGTATCAGTATCCGTTATCGAGCCGCGATTTAACGGCTTTGGGACGAAGCTATGTAGCATGACAGATACCGAATCGGCACTCGAGCGCTTCCGGAGCGGGATTCCAGATGGAACCCGAATCGACGACGGTCAGTTTCGGCTCCGCCACCGATTCATCGTTGGGTCGCTCGTTCTGCAGGCGCCTTTGTTGTTTGTGCTCAGCCGGGCTTCGGGGACGGGAGGGATTACCGGCGTTCCGTATCCGGAGATTCCGCTGGCTCACGGCCTCGCTGGGAGCGGAATAATCCTCGTGCTCGCAGGGTTGAGTTTGCTGCCAATGCTCTCCCAGCGGATGCAGTCAATCACGGCGTCGTTCGGCTTCATGACCTGTGCGGCCGTGCTCGCGTACTTTTGGGGTGGCTTCGTCGAAGCACATTTCCTGTACTTCGTCGGCATCGGCGTTGTCGCGATGTACGAAGACTGGCTTCCGTTGGGGCTCGGCGTCGCATACGTTGCTGTCCAACACTCGCTTTTCGGTCACACCTACGGAGAGATGGTCTACAACCACGAGCCGGCGATGTCGAATCCGATGGTCTGGGGGCTCATCCACGCGGGGTTCGTCCTCCTACTCGTGGGTGCGGTCCTCTTTCAGTGGCGGTCGATTGAAACCACCCGCGACTCGCTTGACGACCGCGTCGACGACGTTGAGACGCTCGAACAACAGCGGGCCGAAATCGAGACTGCCCGGTCAGAAGCCGAAGCCCAGCGCGGACAGCTCAACGAGCTCAACGAGACGCTGCAGGCCGAGGCCGGCGCTGTCGCCGCGGCGCTGACCGCAGTCGCAAACCGCGATTTGACCGCGACGCCACCCGAAGACTCCGATATCGAAGCCGTCCAAGATATCTCAGGTGCGTACCGGGAAATGACCGGTGACCTCAGTTCAGTTCTCAGCGACCTGCGTTCCTTCGCCGACACCGTTGACCAAACGACAGGGGCGATTCGCGAGCGGGCTGCCGATCTCGAATCCAAGCAGCGTGAGCAAGCGGACGATGTCCGGGAACTCGCCGCGGAACTCGAAACCCAGACCGAACAGCTCGAATCCGCCCGCACTGAGATGGACGACCTCTCTGCGGTCATCGAGGAAATCGCCGCAAGCACACAGGAGGTTTCCGGGGAGACGGGGGACGTCGCCGAGCTCGCAGCCGAGGGGAGCAACGAGGCCGCCGCGGCAGCCGAGGCTGTCAACGAGGTCACAGAACAGGTCGCTACGGTCGCCGAGCTGACAGAGACCCTCAACCAACGGATGAGCGATGTCGAGGAGACGACGGCGCTCATCGATGACATCGCCGAGCAGACAAACATCCTCGCGCTGAACGCCAACATCGAGGCCGCCCGTGCCGATGGCGCAAGCAATGACGGCTTCGGCGTCGTCGCCGACGAGGTCAAAGAGCTCGCCGCGGAGACGCAGAAACACTCCACGACGATTCAGGGGACGGTCGCGGAGACGCTCGGTGACGTCGCCGACGTCCACGAAGACGTCGAACGGCTCGATACAGTCGCCGCTTCGGGGGCAGATAGCGTCGAGGCGGTGGCAGCGCTGTTCGAGCAGGTCGATTCTGCCGCTGAGGGCCTCCAAACGTCGGCTGACGAGGTCGCCCGTGCCACCGATGACGGCGCTGCAAGCACAGAAGAAGTCACCTCAGTAATCGATGGAGTCGCCGATAAAGCACGGGAACTCGCCGACATCGGAACCGCTGCGGCCGACGCCAGTGAGTCGACAGCCGATGCGGTCGCCGAAATCAGAGCAGAGCTCGCAGACCTCGGTGAAGAGACGGCGACGCTACAGGCGGAACTCGACAGGTTCACCCTCCAAAACAACGGCGAGGCTGGTCCGACAGGCGATACGGACAGCGGGCCGACAGCCGCAGACGACTGAGTACACGCTTGTGGGTCGAGGGCTGTTTTCAGGGTCGTCCGGGAACCAAAGCTGATGGTCGGACCCGAGTATTAGATATAGCATTATTTGGTTTATAGACTTCGTTTGCGACATCGGTCCTTCTTTATACCGCAAATTTTTGTCTGAAATGTTCCTACGGCAGCAGCTGATAAATGTTCGCCTCGTAGACGGTCCGCACCCGGTCGCCCCAGTTGTGGGTGTAGGTGTCAATGACATCAGAGGCGACATCACCACGCAGGTACTTGACGACGCCTCTGTCGCCAGTTCTGTCGCGGAGATGCGTCGTGAAAAAATGCCGGAAGTAGTGTGGCGTGACGTTTTCCGCAGAATCGCCGCCCTGACGATACCAGCCACGCTCGCGTGCCTGCTCTGCGACCATGGACCGCACCATCGACGGGGTCGCACGGTCGCCCCACTCGCTCGTCGAGCAGAAAAGCGGCTCGGCGGCTGATGTCGTGTCCGGCCGAACGGCAAGCCAAGCCTTCAGCAGCCGCTTGAGCTCTGAATCGACCGGGACGACAGTGTCGCGCTTGCGCTTGTTGGAGGCGTTCCGTTCCTCGCCGTTGTAGACCTCACCACGAGCCGGCTCGCTCGAAACGTATACCGAGTCCGGACGCCCCTCGAGACGCCCTCGGTGGGGAACGTCGAACGCAGCCTGTACCTCGTCGTCATCGAGATGCAGGTCGCGTACATCGAGGTTGCAACACTCACCGACACGCATTCCCGTCTTTAGGAGGGTTCCGACGAGCGCCCGTTCAAGCGGGTGGGAAAGCGACGTCACGAATGCCCGCATCTCGGGAACGGAAACGTCACGTCTGGCAGGGTCGGTGTCTATCGACTCGTCCATCTCCTCGGTGACAAGCGCCATCGGGTTCGACTCCAGTTCGCCGACTTGCGTCATGTATGCGTAAAATCGGTGGACGTAGGAGGCATAGGAGGCAACCGTACTCGGCGCGTGTTCGTCCCGAAGTGAATGGACCCACGCCATACACGCCCGGCGGTCAGCAGCGTCGAGTGTTGTTCCTCGGCGGGTCTCGATGAACTGCTCGAAGTCTCTGAGCACCCGTTCGTAGGCGTCCCGGGTCCGTTCGGTCCGTCCGTGGAACGTCATGTCCTGCAAAAAATACGCCACGGGGTCTACAGCGGCTGATTCGTCGGTCCGGTTGTCACTACTCATCGTCAACCACCGTGTAGCCGCCTCGCCGACCACTGTATCGGACCCGGTTGTCCGCCTGTAGCCGCTCCAACGTCGTATCAAGCCGCGACTCGATGTCGTCCGTGACGCCAGCGACAAGCGTTTCCCAGTCGGCAACCCCCTCGTTTTCGAGAACGTCGAGGATGCGGTCTTCGAGCCCATCTACCCCCGGGGTAGCATCGGAAACTTGGGCATCGCCGGCATTGCCCGAGTCGCCGTTTGTATCCGTTCCTGTCTCACTCAGCTCGAAGCTCCGACGCCCGGCCTGTACCATCGTTCGGACGTACTCCGCTCGGCTCATATCGCGCTGTTTTGCTTCCCGTTCCCAGATGTCCCGCTGGGCTTCGGTGACGTAGGTCTGAACCGGAACGCGTTCGCCGTTCGCCATATCCGAGAATCGTCGCCCGGGTACATCAAAGTATGTCAGACAGAGCGATAAGGGCTTTTATCGTTGAGTGTAATTCCAAAATCGTCACGCTGAGAGCTGGTTATCGTCGTGTCTAATTCCTAAATTGCGGTTGAGAAACTACATTCAGCGATATACATATGTGCGACAGCACACCACAAAGTCTGAAGCACTCGGCTCCCCCTCCTGCTCTCTAAGCTGCCGATGGAGTGTTACACCGGCTGGTGCCAAGAGGGACCCCATGGAGGCCGCATCGTTTCTCACTACCCGGACCGCTCAGGAGCAGCTGCCAACGTTTGCCGAAAACAAGCAACGCTGTCTGCCGGAAGAGATACTCCACGCCACAAGGGCATCAGACATGCTATCGGAGCCTGTCAGTGGGATACGTGCTATTCTGAGCAGTCCATCAATGCTATCAGCGTTGATGCGGGGCTTGCGGTGAACACAGCACGACCGGGGCTGGTCAGCGGAGCGAAGCACCAGCAAGCAAGTGGCCCCCAGCGCCATGAGTGAGAGTATGCAGCGACGCCGAGTTCTCCAGCGTGGCTGTCATTTTGTTTGGCCCGGCTGGCTGCAGGTGGCAATCGTCCCGGCCTGTATAGTAGAAATGCTGTTATCAACC
This sequence comes from Natronomonas pharaonis DSM 2160, assembly GCF_000026045.1. Classification (NCBI taxonomy): domain Archaea; kingdom Methanobacteriati; phylum Methanobacteriota; class Halobacteria; order Halobacteriales; family Natronomonadaceae; genus Natronomonas; species Natronomonas pharaonis. The sequence continues at coordinate 1,763,092 of NC_007426.1, forward strand.
GCAAAGCCACAACAGTCGGGCTGGCTTCACTCTGTGCTTGATTCAACAAGGAACTCTAGCGACGGGTAGCCAGCGGAGAGGTGGCACGATGGTAGACAAAAGCACCACCTCGTCCCGCTGTACGAGGCGGCTGGGGGGCGGGAGCGTTGATACTTGCATGCCAGCGGACTCAAAACGGGATATCGTCTTCCAGATGCGGCCATAGCTGTCGCTGACGTGATAACGCTGGGTTCTCACAAGTAGCGTCGGGGACCAAGGCTGGAAAACGATGGCATCATAAAGCACACAACGCTGTACGACGAGGTACAACGCGGCTTTCGTCAAGCCCCAGTCAAGAGGTTCAAAACGATGCGTGGCCGGGGCGAGACGGGGGCTTCGAACCGTGGCGAGCCTGCCCCTAGGTGGGCACAGAAGCCATCTTCCCGAAGTGGCTGACAGTAAATCTAGACAGGCCGCTACGGCGGAGCGCCGGCGGATGCTACCTCAGCGTTCTCAGGGTGCGTGGGCGACAGTTGGCTGAGACCAGTCCGAAAACGGTGACTGGGAATCGCCCAGTAGCACACGGTTGGCCTCGGGACTCACGTCTTCCGGACCTCCGCATCTACGGCTCAAGAGACACACTACGGAGACTGTCTCGGCTGTCGTGGGAGTAATCGACCAGCGTACCCAGCCGACACGGGGGCGTGGTACTGCTTGATGGCCGTTGTACCTCGTCAGCGGTGGGTGGTTGCCTTGCTGTTCCGCTCTCGGAGTGTTTTCTGCACAACTCATAAACCATATGCCGCTATATCAATTCCGCAGGCGCATTTCCTTCAACGAGGGCAAGAGACGACCGAACCCATGACAACCGCAGGCCGTTTGCAGCCGTATCCGGCGGACGAAACGGATAAACTGACGCCGTGGTGACGGTGCCGTATGGCAGTCTCCTTCGAGCGCGACGGTATCGTTGCCGGCTTTCGGACCGGGCTTCCCGTCGCCATCGGCGTCGGCGCGTACGGAATCGCCTTCGGCGTTCTGGCCCGACAGTCAGGGCTCTCTGTCGCCGAGGCGACCCTGATGAGCGCCACCGTCGTCGCCGGTGCGTCCCAGCTTGTCGCCGTCGAGCTCTGGGGGACGCCGCTGCCCGTCGTGACGATTCTCGTGACGACGCTTGTCATCAACCTCCGGTATGTGCTAATGGGGGCGTCGTTGCGGCCGTGGTTCAAGTCGCTGACGCCCGCACAGGCCTACGGAAGCTCGTTTTTCATCACCGACGAAACGTGGGCGCTGTCTATCGCCGACCTTCGGTCGGAAACCGGACGCGGAGCGTTTCTACTCGGAGCGGGGCTGGCGTTGTGGTCGCTGTGGGTCCTGACGACCGCCATCGGCGCCGCAGCCGGAAGCGCTGTAACAGACCCCGAGCGGTTCGGGCTCGACTTCGTCCTTACAGCGATTTTCGTCATCCTCGCGGTCGGCCTCTGGCGCGGCCGCAACGACACAGCCCCGTGGGCGGCGGCAGCGGCGGTCGCCGTCGCTGCTGAGGCCGCTGCGCCCGGCCAGTGGTACATCCTCTTCGGTGGGCTGGCCGGGAGCCTCGTGGCGGTGGTCCAGCGTGCTTGAACTGGGGACACTCACTGTCGGTGTCATCCTCGGAATGGCGGTGCTTACCTACATCACAAAGGCCGGCGGCCTGTGGCTTCTCGGCCACGTCGATATCGGAGACCGGACCGAGGCGGCGCTTGAGGCGCTTCCGGGCGCGATAATCATCGCCATCGTCGCACCGGAACTCGCATCCGGCGGCCCTGCCGAGTGGGCTGCTGCAGCCGTCGCTGCCGGAGTCGCAATAAAGACCGATAACCTCCTGATTTCGCTCGCGGCCGCGATGGGAGCGCTCGTCGTTTTCAGAGGGCTTTGACAGCGGTTATGCCGTACTGTCCGGGCCGCCGTCTGCCATTTTCCGCTCGCCACGGGGGAACCAGGCGAGTTCGTGGTCGGCGTCGATAGAGACAAAAACAGGGTCGTCAAGCGAGACTTCGTCGGCGTGGTTATGCATGCAGCCGACGACATCGCCGGATTCGATTTCGACGCGATACAGCACCGTGGGGCCGAGATACCGCCGATGGACGACTTCGCCGTTTGCCTCCTCGGGGGATGCAGGGCGGGCACAGACATCGTCAGGCCGGACCATCAGGTCGATTTCGGAGCCGTCGTAGACGTCGGTCAGACCGTTTACCTGCTCGAGCGGAACGCAGCCGACACCCGTTTCGACGCAGCCGTCCTCGACATAGCCGCTGACGAAAGAGGCGTGGCCGAGGAACCCAGCGACAAAGCGGGACTTCGGCTGCTGGAAAACCCCTTCAGGCGTTCCGACCTGTTCGATGCGACCGTTGTTCATCACCGCGACGCGGTCCGAAATCGACATCGCCTCCTCTTGGTCGTGGGTCACGGAAATGGCCGTAACACCCGCTTCTTTGAGGATATCTCTGACCTCTTCGCGCATCTCGACACGGAGGTCGACATCGAGATTCGAGAACGGCTCGTCAAGCAGAAGCAGTTTCGGCTCGGGGGCCAGCGAGCGAGCGAGCGCGACACGCTGTTGTTGGCCGCCGGACAGTTCCTCCGGGGACTTGTCGCCGTGGTCGACCAGGCCGACGAGTTCGAGCAGTTCGTCGACCCGCTCTTGCTGTTCGGCTTCGGACCACTCCTGGATACCGAAGGCGATATTTTCACGAGCCGAGAGGTGGGGAAACAGCGCGAACTCCTGGAAGACAACACCGACATCGCGCTGTTCTGGCGGCACAAACTCCGACCCGGAGACGGGCGTTGAGCCGAGTCGGACAGTCCCGTTATCCGGTCGTTCGAGCCCTGCGATAAGCCGGAGCGTCGTCGTCTTCCCGCACCCGGACGGTCCCAGAAGTGTCAGCAGCTCTCCGTCCCGGACATCCAACGAGAGGTCGCGGATGACATCCATCCCATCGTAGGATTTCTGCACGTCATCCAGCTCGAGTACGGTCTGACCCGCGGCGGCCGCTGCGGGGCCGGCAGACTGGTCGGTTCGCTTGAGTTCGCTAGACACGGCACCCACCTCCGAGTGTTCGGAACGGGCCGTCGGTTCTCATTGTTCGCCCCTTTGTTTAGGTAGGCCAAAAACCCTTCCGTTCGTCCCACGGCTTGGATAGGTACCAACCACCACAGCTAATTGAGAAGCTGTGGACAACCGAGACGGTGCTCTGTCGGGGGCACAGCAACCACCCGATATCAACCGTTGTGGTCGTTCCGCCATCCAGTGTTTCGTGACTTTCGGGATGGGGAGGATGTCCGACAGTATTAGGGGCTCACCGGGAGAGGCCCACGTATGCCAGACGTAGCCGTCATCGGAGCCTCGATGACGAACTTCGGGACGCGAGAGAAGTGGATACGCGAGTTGCTCGCCGAGGCGGGGAAAGACTGTCTCGACGATGCCGGAGTCACTCCGGGAGAGGTAGACCACCTCTACGTATCGAACATGGCAAGCGGCGAGTTTGAGGGGCAAACTGGCATTCAGAACGCGCTCGCACACGACCTATCGGTGGTGCCGGCCTACGCACAGCGTGTCGGACAGACGTCTTCGTCAGGAGCGGCCGGTATTTACGCTGCCTGGCAGTCCATTGCCAGCGGCGCGTCCGAAATGACGCTGCTGGTCGGCGGAGAAAAGATGACCCATCGAACGACCGGCGAATCCAGCGACATCATCGCCTCGATAACGCATCCGGTCGAGTACAAACACGGCGTGACGCTGCCGTCCTTCGCCGGGCTGGCGGCGCGGCTGTACTTAGACGAGTACGACGCTCCCCGGGAGAGCCTCGCAGAAGTCGCGGTGAAGAACCATCATAACGGCGTCAAAAACCCTGACGCACAGTTCAAGAAAAAAATAGACGTCGAGACAGCGCTGGAGTCGCCGCTGGTCGCCGACCCGCTCCGGCTCTACGACTACTGCCCCGTAACGGACGGTTCAGCAGCGTTGCTGTTCTGTCCCGTCGACCAGGCCCGCGAGTACGCCGACGAGTTCGCCGTCGTCTCAGGTGTCGGCGGCGCGACTGACACCCACGTCGTCCACGAGCGACCCGACCCGACATCAATGAGCGCCGTCGTCGAGTCGGGACGGCAGGCCTACGAGATGGCCGGCGTCGAGCCCGAGGACATCGACGTTGCGGAACTTCACGATATGGTCACTATCCTTGAGCTGCTCCAGATGGAGGCGTTTGGCTTCTCCGAGGAAGGGGCGGCTTGGAAAGACGTCAAGGCAGGCCGAACCGAGCTCGACGGTGAGCTTCCGATAAATCCCTCCGGAGGACTGAAGGCCCGTGGCCATCCCCTCGGGGGGACAGGTGTCGCACAGGCCTACGAACTCTACACACAGCTTGTCGGCGACGCCGGCGACCGGCAGGTCGATGCCGACATCGGGCTCGCCTGCAACATCGGCGGCTTCGGAAACTGCGTCAACACGACCATCATGGAGGCAAGCCAATGACGATGGAAGCGTATCGCTACCCTGACGGCTCGATTACGTATCCGGGGCACCCGGTCGGCCCAAACGGCGACGAGCCAGTCGGAACGGTCGACCTGAGCGACCACACTGCCGAAGTGCTCACGTGGACGACTTCGCACGCGACGCCGGTCGGGGTCCGGGAGCCAAACCACCTCGCGATAGTCGAGTTCCGTGTCGACGGGCAAGCGGTCCGAGCGCTTGGACAACTGACCACTGGCGATGTTGCTATCGGCGATGAGGTCCGTCCAGTCTACCACGAGGAGCTTCGGGACCCTGAGGCCGGCATCCGGGACCCGGAGAGTCAATCATGGGACGGCTATCGGTTCGAGCCGGTCGAATAGCGGCCCACGGGAAGCGCTGCCCGTTACTCGTTGTTGTCGGTGGCATCAGCGTCCGCATCGCTGTCGCCGCCGTCGACGGTCCGTTTTATCGAGGCTAGTTCCTCATCGACATCGATGCCAACTTCAGAGCTGGACACATCGGTACCGGCGTCGTCGTCGCTGGTGTCCGTTCCCGCGTCGGTGGTGCCGCCCTTGGAGTCGGGAGATGATATGTCGGAGGCATCTGTCGCCGCCGCAAGCTGGTCGCTGACCTCGGCACGAAGCGAGCGCGCCTCCGAGAGCAGCTCACGGATTTCCTCGTCACCGGGGTCGCCGCCAGCGGCGGCCGCCTGCAGCTCTGCGAGCGCGTCGTCCAGTTTCCGGAGCGTTGTGTGACTCGCGGCGGCGAGGCGGTCGCCACCCTCGCGGCCGGCAGCCTCGAACGCGGCCACCACGCGGTCCCGGTCGTCGTCGGTCGAGACCGGACGACCATCAACAAGCCTGATGCCGGCAGCAAGCAGCTCCAGTGTGCGGATACTAGCCTCAAAAAGCGAGATGAGCGCCGGGATCGTATACTGTTCAGTAAACCGCAGTAGCTCGGCCGGCCGCGGCGGCTGCGGGATACCGAGCGGCCCGCGACGCGGTTCGGTAAGCTCTTCGCGCAGCGCTTCCAGCGTCTCCGCGAGTTCATCGGCCGCTTCGGCGAGGTCACGCTCCCGGTCGTCCATATTCTACGTGGGGATTCGACACCCAAAACAGTAGTGTCCATCCCCGTTCTTTTAGGCCGACCAAAACACTTTAGCTGACAGACCAATCATATACGGGGTAATGACAGCGGCTTCAGACCGGGAGTCGGCCCCGATAGAGCTACGGGCACACTCGACATCGCCGGAAAAAACAGTCTTCACCGAGCCCGGAAACAGCGACGGGTGGATAGCGACCGACTACACCGTCGACGTCAGACGGTAAGCGGCAGCGTTATTTCGTCGCCGAATCGAGGACGAGCGTGTCGTCTTCGAGGTAGTGTTCGAGGTGGTGGGCGTGTTCTTCGACGCCCGCAAGCACATCACGGAGTAGTTCTTCCGTCGTGTAGTCGCCGAGGTCGTTGGCGAGTTCGATGTGGTCCCGCAGGGAATCGATGATAACGCCGAAGGCCTCGATGTCGTTTTCCAGCGAGGTACGGATGTCGTAGACATCGTCTCCTTCGGGGTCGATGGGGGCATGCTCTTCGAACGTCGCTCCGCCAGCGAGTGGAACGCCGCCGATAGCCTGTGCACGCTCGGCGAGTTCGTCGGCGTCGGCCTCAAGGTCCGCGGCGACCTCGCCGAGATACTCGTGGACGTCGAGGAACTCAGCACCCTCTACGTTCCAGTGGTGCTTCTTGATCTGGTGGTAGAGGACGTACGTCGCGGCGAGGTCGGTGTTTAGCGCGTCGACGAGCTGTTCTGCTTTTTCGGGGTCGATGTTGAGAGCGGTCTCTTCGACGCTGCCGGCTTGACGGCGGACGGTCTCTTGGGTACTCATACAGACGCTATTTCGTCCGCATCCGCCTTAAGCGTTTCCACCAAATGAAATTCAGTTCTTTTGTTAGAAAGTATCTTTTTGGATGGCCAAAATATTCGGCGACAAGCTGGTCCATGAGAGTACGCCGCACATCGATGCTTCCCGCCGTCTGCGGTGGAGTCGCACGCCGAGCGGCGTTCATAAGCGCTTTTATGCAGGGGTGCAGTACGGTGGTGTACAGCCTACGCGGGGTTGTGATGCTCCTAGCCGGAAGGGAATCGACACGTCCGGTTCGGGCGTGAGAACCAGGTCACAGGCGGCCCGGTTCGACGGCGGGGGAGCGCGAGCCCGCGCGTAGGAGGAGTTCAACAATGTCAGTATATGTAGACTTCGACGTGCCGGCCGACCTCGAAGACGACGCCCTTGAGGCGCTCGAGGTCGCCCGGGACACCGGCTCAGTAAAGAAAGGCACAAACGAGACGACGAAAGCCGTAGAGCGCGGCAACGCGGAACTGGTCTTCGTCGCCGAGGACGTCAGCCCCGAGGAGGTCGTCATGCACCTTCCGGAGATCGCCACCGAAAAGGAGATTCCGTACGTCTTCGTCGGTACACAGGACGACATCGGCCACGCCGCTGGCCTGCAGGTCGGCAGCGCTGCCGCGGCCATCGTCGATGCCGGCGAGGCGAACGGCGAGGTCGAGGATATCGCCGAGAAAGTTGAGGAACTTCAGTAGGTGACCAACGATGAGTGCTGAAGAACAAGAAGAAGGCGGCGCGACCCCTGCCGAAGTAATCGAGGTCGTCGGCGAGACCGGCATGCACGGTGAAGCCATGCAGGTCAAATGCCGGATCCAAGAGGGCGAAAACCAGGGCCGTATCATTGCCCGGAACGTCCTCGGCCCGGTCCGTGTCGGCGACGTGATTCAGCTTCGCGAGACCGCTCGTGAGGCCGACTCCATCGGAGGACAATAATGGTTCAGAAACGTACCTGCGATTACAGCGGACAGGAAATCGAGCCGGGAACCGGCACGATGTACGTCAAAAACGACGGTACCGTGCTCTGGTTCGCTGACTCGAAGTGCGAGAAGAACTACTTCATGGGCCGCGAAGCCCGTGACCTCGAATGGACTGGTGGCGAGGAAGCAGCCGAAGACGAAGCGGCCGACGAGGAAGACGAGGCTGCTGAGGCTGCCGACGAGGAAGCAGCCGACGAAGCGGCCGAGGAGACGCCCGATCTTGAGGCCGCCGAGGAAGAGGCTGCCGACGAGGAAGACGAAGAAGAGGTGCAAGCGTAGATGGCCGACACCGAGCGCACCTTCGTGATGGTAAAGCCTGACGGGGTCCAGCGCGGCCTCATCGGCGACATCGTCTCCCGATTCGAGGACCGCGGCCTCAAGCTCGTCGCCGGCAAGTTCATGCAAATCGACGACGAGCTCGCCCGCGAGCACTACGCCGAGCACGTCGACAAGCCGTTCTTCGACGAGCTCAAGGAGTTCATCACCTCCGGGCCGGTCTTTGCCATGGTTTGGGAAGGACAGGACGCCGTCGCGCAGGTCCGGACCATGATGGGCGAGACCGACCCCGCCGAGTCCGCGCCCGGCACCATCCGCGGTGACTTCGGGCTTGACCTCGGCCGCAACGTTATCCACGGCTCCGACACCGAGCCCGGCTCCGCCGAGCGCGAAATCGGGCTGTTCTTCGACGACGACGAACTGCAGGATTACGAGCGCATCGACGAGCCCTGGCTCTACGAATAACGGCTGCTGACCGCGGCCGACGCGCTCCCCGATTTTATATCCTCCCCGCTCGTAGCCATCGGTATGTTCTGGAAAACACTCGCGGTCGCATACGGCGTCTTCGCCGCCGTCTTCCCGGAAAAGAAACTCGAGTACCTGACGCGGATGGTGCTTGTCGGCTACGAAAACCCCGAAGACCTCGAACCGAGCGACTGGTACGTCTCGGCGGTCCGTACCGAGGGCGTACTCGTTGCGCTGGCCGGCGTCGGGAGCATCGTTCTGTCGCTGGTCGCAGCCTCCAGCGACACCGAGGATGCGGCCGCAACCGGTGACGAGACAGACGAATAAAAAAAAGACGAAAACCGCTTACTGGCCGGCGTAGCCGACGGTTATCTCGCCGGCGTCGAGCTCTTTTTCGACCTGTCGGGCCGCTTCAACCATGTTCTCCATCTTCTGATAGGCGACCTCACGGGGCAGCAGCTTCACGCCGCAGTCGGGCGAGACGGTGAGCCGCTCCGGCGGGACGATCTCGAAGCCTTTGATGATGTTCTCCTTGATTTCCTCGACGGTCTCGACGTCCGTCGTGTGAACGTCGACGACACCCAGTGCGAGGTCTTTCTCGAAGGTCGGCTCTTTGAACACGTCGAGCTGTTCGTAGTCGCCATTGGCGAGTTCGAGGTCGTACTCATGGACCGGCATGTCCAGAATCTCCGGGTAGATGCGCGAGTAGTCGCCGTAACAGACGTGTAGCCCGAGACGGACGTCCTCGGGGATACCGTCGGCGATGTGTTCGAGACACTCGCCGACGATGGCGTGGTCGTCCGGCGTCGTCGCCAGCGCCGGCTCGTCTATCTGGATGTATCGGCAGCCGGCCTCGACAAGCCGGTTTATTTCCTCGTTGACGAGGTCGGCCAACTCGTAGGCCAGTTCCGCCTCGCCCTCGTAGTGTTCGTTGAACGACCACGACGCGAGCGTGTAGGGGCCGGTAATCGGGACTTTTACCGGTCGCTCGGTGACACCGGTGGTGAACTCGAATTCGTCGACCAGCCACGGCTCGTCGTATGCGACCTCGTCGGCGACGGAGGGTTTGTCGAAGTAGTTGTGCCCCCAGACCTTGACTGGGCCGTTGAACTCGTAGCCGTCGATGCGGTCGGCGAAGTACTCGACCATCTCGTTGCGGCGCATCTCGCCGTCGACGACGGCGTCTAGCCCGGCGCGGGTGTGTTCTTCGGTGATGAGTCGAGCAGCGTCGTCAAGGGCCTCTTCGAGGTCGTCGTCGTCGAAGTCCCGGTCGTCGTCCTCGGCGAGTTCCTTCGCCCGGTTGAGCCACTTCGGCTTGGGGTAGGAGCCGACGACGGTTGTCAGGAGGAAATGCTCGGTCGGATGGTCCTTCGGGCGGAACTGTGCTCTCGTTTCGGGAAGGGAACGGTTGCTCATCGGGGCACCTCCTCGGCTGCGGCGGTCGCAAGTGCGTTCAGCTTCGCTTCGGCCTTGTTTGTCGGCAGGTAGAACAGCTCGGTGTTCGATGTCACATAGAGCTGTTCGAACTCGGAGACAGGGACCTGCTCTTCGACCCACTCGACGCGTTCGGCGATTTCCTCGGGCGTCTCAACGAGCGTGTTCTGCCCGTCGACGACGCCGAGTGCGATGCTGTCCTTCGTGCCGTATTCCTGAATGTTGTAGACGCTTCCTTCGTGGTCGGTGACAAAGTCGAAGCCGATGGCATCGATGTCGGCGTCCATCAGGTGGGCGTAGGGCTTCTCCGGAATCGAACCCCAGTACGTGTGGACGACGACCTCGGCGTCGACGGCGTCGGCAACGGCGTCGATGGCCTCGCTGGCACGCTCGTCGGCCCCGTCGTCCGGGGCGTCGGTGACGAGAGACGGTTCCAACAGGAACAGCGTCTCGACATCGGGGAGCGCCCCCGCCTCCGCGGCGAGGAAGTCGGCGACAGCGTCAAGGAACGCGGCGTCGTCGCCGTAATGTTCGTCGGTCGCGAGCTCGGAAAGCGAGTAGGGGCCGGGGAGGACGGCCTGATTCACGCCGTCGGCGGCGGCAATCTCGTCGGCAACGTCGCCGTCAGGAGTCAGCGCGTCTTGGACGACCGGCTCCCGATAGAAGTTGTTGTTGTCGTAGTAGCGAACGATACCGCGGGTCTCGACGCTGTCGTGGACACAGAGCGGGTGGGCGAGCATGTCGTCCCACCGGAGCTGGCCTTCGACGACGCGGTCGATTCCGGCGTCGGTCTGCCATTCGAGCACGTCAGCGCGAGCGCGTTCGTAGGCGTCGACGATGGCGTCGGACTCGTCGCCGGAAATCAGGTCGTCCTTTTGATGGCCTTTGAGGTCCGACAGCTCGTCTTTCGCCCAGTCGGGCAGCGGATACAGCCCGGGTGTCGTAGCGAGTACCTCCGTCATTGCAGCCGGCTACGAGATGACGGCGTTTAATATTTCCTACTCAGCTATTCGCATGGGTTATTTCAAGGACGACGAGCCGCTCGAACGGGAACGACTCCTCGGCCACTTCACGGCTCTCGAAGCCGGCGTCGGCTGCCAGTTTGACGACAGCATCGATGTCGGTCAGCGACGAGACGAGCAGGAGACAGCGGCCGGCCGGCCGCAGCACTCGGCCGAGGTCGTCAAGAAACGGCCGAATCACGCGGCGGCCGTCTTCGCCGCCGGAGAGAGCATGTTCCAGTGGGTCATCCCACTCTTCTTCGGGAGGCGTTGGGAGGTAGGGCGGGTTGAACAGCACAACATCGAAGCTGTCGGCCGCGAAGGGGTCGGTCAGGTTCGACCGCACTGTTTCGATACCGGCTTCCCGGGCGCGCACACACGCCTCGGGGTTGATATCACAGCCGACGACGCGGGTCTCGGTTGCGCTGGCGACCTGCGCGGCGACGTAGCCGAAGCCGACGCCGACCTCAAGCGCGACACCGCCATCGACTCGTTCGACTGCAGTATCGGCCAGTAGTCGTGAGTCCTCCGCAGGCTCGTAGACAGTCGGCATCTCACGGCGGTCTTCGAGCGTCACCGTCTCGCCTCCTCGTCTGCGGGCGGGTCCGTGACTGACTCCTCGAAATCGGCAGCCGGGTGTTTCTCCTCGTCGTCCGAGTCAGCGAGGTCGTCCTCGACTGGTTCCGAAATGTCGCCGCCTGCGCCCGGCCGACGACGGACCGCTTTCCGGCTGTCGTCGTTGTCAGTCGGAGTATTTGTAATATGGAATCCACCGGTTTCCGCTCGTCCGGTGAGTTCACGCTGTGGGAACGGGATTTTGATGCCTTCGTCCTCGAAGGCCTGCTTGACGGACTCGATGACCGCGTTTTGTGCACGCCACTTCTCTTGGACCGTCGGGGTCGTTATCCAGTAGCGTAGCCGCAGTATAACCGCCGAGTCGGCGAACTCCAGTCGGATGACATCCGGTGACGGCTGGGGGGCAACCGCTTCGACCCGCTCCATCGCTTCGGCCGCAACAGCGGCCGCAGTCCCGATGTCCGTCTCGTAATCGACGCCGACATCGGTCTCGATTCGGAGCCGGTCTGTCTTCGAGTAGTTGATAATCTCGTTTTCCGTCACTGTATCGTTCGGCACCAGCACGTGCTCTTCGTTGAACGTCCGTATCTGTGTGTTGTAGACGGTGATGTCGGTCACAATGCCTTCCCGCTCGCCGACGCGTATCCAGTCGCCGACTTCAAACGGCCGGGCAAAGAGGATGACAAACCCCGAAAGGATGCCCGAGAGTGTCTTTCTGGCCGCAAAGCCGAGCACGATACCGAGCACACCGGCCCCAAGGAAGATGTTGCTGACCGGAATGCCCCAGAGAGCAATAATAAACGCCAACACCGGCACGAGCACCACAATCTGAACGAGATGGTGGGCCAGCTCACGCTGGTGTGGGGTTATCGTCACGCGGCCACTTCCGTATTTTATCGACCGCTTTGTCAGCCGCGTAACGGCGTACCCGACGGCGACGACGATAACCGTCACAAGCGCTTTGACGCCGGATTCGGGAGTCACCGAAAGAAAGCCGAGCGCCTCGATCACCTCACTAGAGGTACGCCACACCGCAACCAGAAAGGCGCTCACGAGGATGGCAGTTACGGCGATGGCAATCGACTGCATCGCCTCTACCGCGTCCGGGTCGCGACGCGCTTTGAGTCGTCGGCCGCCATAGTAGACGGTAAGCGAGACGGCTACGAAGGTCACTACTGCCCCGATTGTCGCAGCGTACTGTGCGGTCGGCGTATCGAACGTTACTTGGATACGCCGTATGATCCGCCAGTACCACGGTATCGAGTTCGCGGGAACCATCTCAATGGGTAGTCCGTATCGACATCAGCCGTCGACCTCCGCGGCGATGGCCGCGAGGCGGGCGAACGCTTCCGGTGGGACGTTCCCGGCCCGCTTGCTCATCAGGTCCTCCCCGGCCGCCTCAACGACTGCCTCGGCGTCTTCAATGCCGGAGATGTGCGTCGTATTCCGGACGGCGTTCCGCATCGTCTTACGACGCTGGGTGAAAACAGCCCGGACGAGGCGCATAAACAGTTCGTCGTCCGGCACTTCGTAGGGCGGTTCGCGTGGTGTCGTTCGCACAACGGCGCTTTCGACCGCCGGCGGCGGCGAAAACGCTTCTTTCGGCACCGGCTCAACAACCTCGACATCCGCGTAGTGGCCGGCCGTCACCGAGAGCCGTCCGTACTCGTCTGTCCCTGGTTCCGCAGCCATCCGTTCGGCGAACTCCTGCTGGAACATCAACACCAGCGGCCGCTTTTCGGGCAGCAGCCGGAACGCAATCTCCGAGGAAACCCCGTACGGGAGATTCGACACGGATGCAGTAAAATCGGGCAGTGGGACCTCCAGTGCATCCCCCTCGATGACGGTCAACGACCCCGCCTCGATCTCGTCGGCGAACTCGTCGGTCAGAAACGTCGCCAGCCCGGGGTCTCGTTCGATAACCGTCACGCGGTCGGCGACGTCAAGCAGTCGGTCAGTGAGTGCCCCCGTCCCGCCACCGATTTCGAGGACGTGGTCAGTGTCGGCCGAGTCCGGCAGATAGCCCGGTAGGCGGTCGAGAACGCGGTCGTCGATGAGGAAATGCTGGTCGCGCTCCGGGTCGCCGCGGACGCCTGCCCGGACGAGGAGCGCGTCGGGGTCGCGCATATCAGCAGTCTATGCCGCGAGTCGTATATGGTTCACCCTTCACTGCCGCTACTCGTCGTCACGGCGGGCGAAGATGCGGTACTTCAGGTCGTCTTCCTGTAGCTCCTCAGTGATTCGCTCGATGAGCACGCCTTTGGGGTCGTGGAGTCCTGAAACCCGCTCCTCGATGTCGTCGAAATCCTCGAAGGGCTGTCGCTTCCTGGCATCGAGGACGTTGTTCCGGAGCTTCTTCCCGATTCCCGGCAGGAGGTTCAGCACGTGGAGCCGGGTCGTAATCGGCTGGGCGTCGTTGTAGAAATCAACAAACTGCGCCTCGTCGGCATCGATTATCGACTCGATAGCGTACTCCAGTTCCGATTCGGCGGTGCTCGTGAGGTCCCTATACTCAACGGTCCGGAGGTCTTTGACGTTGTCTCCGACCGGATCAATCTCGATTCGGTCGCCGATGTTGATACCGGCGTCGTCGGTAAGCGCCGCCTCCACGAGTTGGAAGTCCTCCTCGCCGACCGCGAAGGCGACCGGGGACTTCTCGTACTGTGGTCGGTCGTCGCTCGGGCTCCCCCGCGGCAAGAAATCCAACACGACCGCTGTCCGTGCTGCGGTGTCGTCTCCGTCGTCGCTCATACACCCACGTACGGGAAGCCGATATTTAAAACAGGGGTCGATTCAGGCGTACTTGGCGACGATGTCGAGAATGTCGTCGAGTTCGTCGCCCGAAAGCGAGTACCGTTCCTGTGCGAAGACGGTCCGGAGCTCGTCGCGGTCTTCCGGCAGGAGATTTGCGACCTTGTAGGCGGTTGCCTCGTCCACCTTCTCGAGCTCCCGTAGGTCCTCGACGAGCGCTTGTGCTTCCTCGACGTCGAGGAGGGCAAAGCGGTTGACGTGCTCGATGGCACGAGCGAGTTCGTACCGCATTTCGCGGTCTTCGTCGAGCGCGCGCTCGGCCTCGATGTCAGCCAGCAGCTCCTTGGCCTCCGGTGTCGTGAGGTACTCTTCGTCGAGTACCTCCTTGAATATCGTCATGCCTGCTGGCGGCGAAGGTGTGCAGGGGCGGCGATGACCGTCTTGGTCACGTTGCCGTCTTCGATTTCGACCTTGAAGGCGTCGCCCTGCTCGCCGACGACCGTTCCGGTGCGGCCGTTGAATCGCGGGTGGAACTGACCGTTCGGAACCGAGGGGTCGAGCTTGAGGTGGACCTTCTCGCCGTCGTCGTACTCTTCGATGGAACGCTGCGGCGGCGACGTACCGCGTTCGCGAGCGTCGTTTTTCAGCTTGTTACGAGTTGCTTGACGTGGACCGTTCGAACTAGGCATTCTTGACCCACCCTAAACAGGACCCACACATAAAAGGTGCGTTCCGGCGACGCTCCTTCCCCAGCCGCCCACTCGCCGTGGGCGGAGTGCCGGCCGCACCGAAGTATTCGAGGTATTATGCATCAAAGTAACGGTCTCGGAACGCGGGGTCGAGACCCTGACACCGGCGGCTATCAAGGTGTGCTCGCTTTGGAAAACGGAGAGATGGTGGTTTATATCCGGCCGACTTCGTCGACATCGACGCTTTCGACACCGTCGACGCCGCTGAAGGCGTCCTCGACGGTGTCGGTCCCGCCGGCTTCGTCAGGGATGATAACCGTCGGGAACAGCGCGATGAGGCCGAAGGCGACGTCTTCGCGGTCGACGCGGCTGATCTTCGCGCCTTCTGGCAGGGAGTTCTCGAGGCGGTCCTGAAGTTCGTCCAGGTCGACCTCGGGGCTCTGCGGCATGACTTTCATCTTGGCAGCGACTTTTCCCATGGTTGTTACGGTCCGGTGAACCCGCAGTCGGGGCACTCGTAGAGGTTACTCTGCTTGCGGCACTTCGAACAGCGGTAAATCAGCGTTCCGCACTCCGGACAGTCGAACTTCGCCGCGTCCGTTCCGGAAATGCTGATACCGCAGGAGATACACGAGTGGTCCCTGCGTTTGTCGCTTGTGCTACTCATACCTCTCCGTCCGGTGCCGCGCCATTTAACCCTTGCCAAGCACGCCGAGGCGTCTGCTCCGTCCGGAGCCGGCGACCGACGAAGCCTTCCGCCGCGCCGACGTTGGCTCCCGCATGGACACCGTCCGGGAGACGGCGCGTGGGCTCTGCTCGGAGGCGTCAGCGACGAACGAGCGCCGCCTGCTCGTGCTGGCCGGCGGTCGTGATGCCGGCTACCGAGGGGCAGCGGCGGCCGTAGAGGCGGCAGGCATCGACAGAACGGAAGTCGCCGCTGTCAGCGAGCAGGAGCTGCCGGTTGGCGCGGGGGTTGCACCGAAGCGAACCGACGAGTTGCTCGGAACGACGCGGGCGTGTGTCGTCTTTGACTGCCACGACAGCTGCCGGCCGAACGCGCTCGGCCGCGCGGTCGGAGCCGTCGACGGCGGCGGCCTCCTCGTTGTCCTCACGCCACCGCTTTCGTCGTGGCCGGACCGCGTCGACGGCTTCGAGACGACGCTTGCTGTTCCGCCGTTCTCGGAAGCGAATGTCGGCGACCGGTTCCGTACCCGTCTCGTTGAGACCCTGCGTTCCCACCGGGGCATCGCCATTGTCGATGTCGACAGCGACCGGCTACTGAAAGACGGCCGGACAAACCCTGCGCCACGGCTTCCGACACCGAATGAGCGACACTCGACGGGCGATGTGTTCCCCGACGCTGCCTACGAGGCCTGCCGTACCAGCGACCAACGAGACGCTCTGCAGGCTTGCGAGCGGCTCCGCAAGAAAGGGGCCGCCGTCGTGCTTGAGGCCGACCGCGGGCGGGGAAAATCGAGCGCGGCTGGGCTTGCCGCGGCGGCGCTGGCCGCAGATGGTGGCGACGTACTCATTACCGCACCCCAGTACCGGAACGCGGCAGAGGGATTCGACCGCGCTGCCGAACTGCTCGATACACTCGGGGCGCTCGCTGACGACGCCCGCGACGGGGACCGCTCGCCGGCGCTGCTCGCCGACAGTGGGGGTCGCGTTCGGTTTCTGTCGCCGGCCGATGCCGCCGACGCATCGGCGGACGCACTCATCGTTGACGAGGCTGCTTCGCTTCCCGTCGGGACGCTCGAATCACTGCTTGGGGTTGCCCCGTCGGCCTGCTTTGCCACGACGGTCCGTGGCTACGAGGGGGCCGGCCGCGGCTTCGATGTCCGGTTCCGTGAAACGCTCACCGAGACCCACGAGACGACGACACAGGTGCTTTCGGAGCCGATACGTTATGCGCCGGGAGACCCAGTTGAGGTGTGGCTGTTCCGGGCGCTACTGCTCGATGCCAGCCCGCCTGTCGACCCGCTGGTCGAGGATGTCAGTACAGCGGAGACGGCGTACCGTCGGCTCGATGCCGATACGCTCGCCGACGACGAACGGCTGCTCCGGGAGGCGTTCGGACTGCTCGTCTACGCACACTACCGGACGGAGCCGAACGACCTCGCACGTCTGCTCGATGCGCCGAATATCGCTGCCCGCGCGCTGGTCGCAGACGGCCATGTCGTTTCGGTCGCCCTACTGGCCCGCGAGGGCGGCCTCAACGACGACATCGCTGTCGATGTCTACGAAGGAAGCCGCATCAGGGGTAATCTGGTGCCCGATGTGCTGGCGAGTCAGCTTCGGGACCCTGATGCCTGCGGTCCCGTCGGCGTTCGGACGCTCCGCATCGCGACCCACCACGCGGCTCGCTCACGGGGCCTTGGCTCCCGGCTGCTCTCCGAAATCGAGGCCGAACTCAACGAGCGGCCACGGCTTTCGTCGGCGTGGCCGCCCGGCGTCGACTATCTCAGCGTCAGCTACGGTGTGACGCCGCCGCTCTTGGACTTTTGGTCGGCAAACGACTATCGCCCCGTCCACCTATCGACGACACAAAACGACACGAGCGGCGAGCGTTCGGTGCTGATGGTCCGGCCGCTCTCCGAAACTGGGGCGCAGTTGACCGACCGTCACGAACGGCAGTTTTACGCCCGGTTGCCGCCTGCGCTTACTGACCCGTTGTCGACGGCAACTCCCGACATTGTCCGCGGTGTCCTCTCGGCAATCGATGGTTCGGTCGCCGACCCCGTCTCGCTTACAGCTTCGGAGTGGCGTCACGTCGCCAGCGCTGCCTCCGGGCCGGGGCTCTACGATGTCTCACCGGGGCCGTTCCGTCGGCTCGCGGTGCGGGCGCTCGTTGACGGCGCTGTTGACAACACAGCAGCCGAGCGGCTCCTTGTCAGCAAGGTGTTGCAGGCCCACTCGTGGGACGGGGTTGCCGACCGTCTCGGCTACGTCTCGACCAGAGAGTGTATGCGTGCCCTCGGCGACGCCTACGAGCCGCTGGTCGAGCAGTACGGAACGGATGCCGCAACGGAAGAACTCGAACGGTACCGCTAGATACGGTTCTCGCGGCCGGGGTCGACGTCGATAGCGTCGACCGGGCAGACGTCGACACAGAGCATACAGTCGATACACTGGTCTTCGTCGGCCGGTGTCACCTTTTGCTCGCTTTCGGGGTGGTCAGGCGTGTCTATCCACTCGAAGACATCGACCGGACAGTCTTCGAGACACGCGCCGTCGCCCACACAGATATCGAGGTCGACAGCGACGTGAGTGCCGTGGATGCCGAGTTGCTCCGGCGGGTCGGTCGGTCCCCAGACGTCAACGCCGCGTTCCTGACCCTCTCGTTCCCGCGTCTCTTCGAAGTTCGGGTCGATGGCCATCGTTACTGTAGGAGAGGGCCGGGCCCTTAAGGATTCGTCGATGCTACGGGTGCGCGAAGTAGGCGACCGATTCCTCGTCGTCGTGGCGGTCGATTCGTGCGAAGCCGATGCGCTCGAACTGGACGATGTCGTCGGCGTCGTAGGTTTCGATGCCGGGTTCTGCGTGACCGGCCTCGTCGCCGTCTACGGTCCGCAGCCGAAGCGGGACGCTCTCTTGGGCGGGGACCCAGTGAACGACGTCAACGGCGCCGTCTCTGACGACCTCGATGTCGTCGTCGGTTGCGACGAACGCCCCGTCCTCGTGGCGGACCGGCCCAAGGCCCTTCAGCCAGACCCGCTCGCCGTCAGCCGGCACGTCGTCGGGTTCGACGTAGACGGCGTCGCCAACCGGGATTTCCCGCCGACCGCGGTCCTCGTCGTTGGGGTGGAGCGGCGGCGACGCCGACTCGGGGCCGCCAGCGAGGGGTTTCTCGACGCCATCCCGAACGAAGAAGCGACGGTCAGCCTCGTCGTCAACGAACTCTCGGTTTTCGGCGTAAACCGACGACATCGCAAGGTCCACATTGGATGTCGAGGTGCCGAGTTCAACCATCGCGTTGACGATGGCTTGCCCACGGATGCCGCGTCGCTTGAGGCTCGCAACCGTCGGTGCGCGCGGGTCATCCCAGTCATCAAGCTCGCCGTCGTCGATGAGTTGCTTAATCGTTGATGTCGACATCTCGATGTCGTAGGCGTCTATCTGGACGTGCCCCCAGTGGATAACCTCGGGATACTCCCAGTCGAAATACTCATAGACGAACTGCTGTCGTTTCGCCGAATCCTGCAGGTCGATGCCGCGGATGATGTGTGAGATGCCGAACTCGTGGTCGTCGATGCCGGATTGGAAATCGAGCATTGGCCAACATCGGTAGTCGGCGGCTTCCTCGCGGGGATGGGGGGTATCCACCATCCGGAAGGCGACCCAATCGCGCAGCGCCGGGTTCTTGTGCTCGATGTCGGTTCGGACTCGTAGGACCATCTCACCGGCGCTGTACTCGCCGTCAATCATCGCTTCAAATTCCGACAGCGTCGTCTCGATGTCCTTGTCACGGTGCGGGCAGGCTTCGGCGTTGTTTTTCAGCTCGGAGAAGGACTCGGCGTCACACGAGCACGTGTAGGCACCGCCGGCTTTGATGAGCTTCCGGCCGTACTCGTAGTACGTCTCGACGCGGTCGGAGGCCTTGACGACCTCGTCCGGCTCGAACCCGAGGTAGTCGATGGCGTCGAGAATCTCGCCGTACGCGTCGAGGTCCGGCCGCTTCGTTTCGGGGTCGGTATCGTCAAAGCGGACACAGAACCAGCCATCGTAGCGGTCCTTGTACGTCCCGATGACAGCGGGCATCCGGGCGTGGCCGACGTGCCACGGGCCGTTGGGGTTGGGCGCGAGCCGCATCCGTACGTCATCGTAGGCGTCAGCGTTCGGGAGCTCTGGCAGCGGTCGGTCGTCGCCTTCGTCTTCGGCCGCAAGCGCCTCGACTTTCTCGGGAGCCAGCTCTTCGAGCCGTTCGCGCTTTTCCTCGTCGGAGAGTCCGTTGACTCGTTCGATGACCGGCGAGATAATCCCTGGAATCTCGTCGCCGTGTGGGCGGAAGTCGGGATTTTCGCCCATCATCGGACCCAGTATCGCGCCGACCTGTGCGTCGCTTTCGTGCTTGAGCGCGTTGAACAGCGCTGCCGTCTCGGCCTCGCGCTCGATGCGCTCGCGGAGGTCTTCGTCCATTGACGGCGGCTACTCTTGGGACCACCAAAACCCGTTGGGTTCGCAGCCGACGTGAGAGGGTGTAGCGAACAGGCGGAACGAAACCGCAGGCTCCGGAGCCCGTGTTCCGCACACCGGCCTCGGCGGGGCTCCGGCGATGCTCAGCGCACAGGCTGTCTGGTTCCGTTCCGATATATAAATCAGCGGACGCCAACGGCCCCGTCGCTAGTAGCTGCGTTCGACGAGGAAGTCGGCGATGTCTTCGAGTAGCTGTCTGGCTTCGTTCTCCGGTAGCACGTCGAGCCGTTCTTTGCCGCTCGTCACGAGGTCGAGCGCCATCTCGCGGGCGAAGTCAATGCTGCCGGCGTCTTCAAGTGTTTGCACGGCAGCCTCGATTTCCGCGTCGCTTGGGTCATCGGAGACAAGCCCTTCGACATCGATGCCCTGGTCACGGGCGTGTAGCGTGATGACGGTCCGCTTGTTTTCGACGAGGTCCGAGCCGCGCTGCTTGCCGAGTTCGTCGCTCGGCGCTGTCAGGTCAAGCAGGTCGTCTTGAATCTGGAAGGCCCGGCCGATGTCGAGGCCGTAGCCGTGTAGCGCCTCGACGGTCTCGTCGTCGCTTCCCAGCAGGATAGCTGGAATCGATGCGGCAGCGGCGTACAGCACCGCTGTCTTGAATTCGACCATCTCCAGATACTCCTCGGTCGTCACGTCCGACCGGTTCTCGAAGTCGACGTCAAGGGCTTGGCCCTCACAGATTTCGGTGCAGGTCGTCGCCAGTTCGTCGAGCGCCTCGACGCTTCGTTCCGCGGGCGCTCCCGTATCGAGCATATACTCGAAAGCCTTCGAGTAGAGCGTATCACCCGCCAGAATGGCAGTTTCAAGGTCATACTCCCGGTGAACTGCCGGAACGCCCCGCCGGAGGTCGTCGTCGTCCATGATGTCGTCGTGGATAAGCGTGAACGACTGGATGACCTCAATGGAAACAGCCGCCGAGAGAACATCGACTTCGTCGCCGGGCAGCGACGGGAACTGTCGGTAGTCAGCCGACAGCGGCTCGACATCGGCAAGCGATTCGGCGGCCAAAAGCAGTATCGTCGGCCGCAGTCGCTTGCCGCCGGCATCAAGCAGATACCGCGACGCCGAATAGAGCCGCTCGGGTTTCTGTACCGGCAGCTGCTCGGAGACCGCCTCGTTGACAATCTCGCGGCGCTCGGCGATGGCCGATTCGACGTGGTCTGCGCTCGTCATTCGGTCAGCTGTATCGTGTTGCCGTTCTTCGTGACGTGGAGGTCACGCCCGAGTTCGTAGCCCTCGTTGCTCGCCAGTTCGACGTACGGCGAAAAGCCCTTCATGTCTTGGTGGGCCGGGATGACGTTGGTCGGGTTCAGCGCCTGCAGCATCTGGTAGTGCCCCTCCGAGTTCAGGTGGCCGGAAACGTGGATGTCGTCGTAAATACGGGCTCCCTGCATGCCGAGGAGCTTCTCGGCCTGATAGCGCTGTCCCTCGTTTGTCGGCTCGGGGATGACGCGGGCGCTGAAGATGACCTTGTCGCCCTCGTCGAGTTCGTAGGGCGTCTCGCCGCGGGCCATCCGGGTGAGCATCGCTCTTGGCTCTCCTTGGTGGCCGGTCACGACCGGGAGGTAGTCCTCCTTGCCCTCGTCCATAATTCGCTTGAATGTCCGGTCGACGGACTTCCGGTGGCCGTACATCCCGAGGTCGCTCGGGAAGTCGACGAAGTCGAGCCGCTCGGCGGTGCCGGAGTATTTCTCCATCGAGCGACCGAGCAACACCGGCTGTCGGCCGATGTCCTCGGCGAACTCGACGAGGCTCTTGACACGGGCGATGTGGCTGGAGAACGTGGTTGCGACGATGCCGCCGTCGTAGTCCTCCAGCGAGTACATGACATCTTTCAGCTGCGAGCGGGCAACCGACTCGGAGGGCGTCTTGCCCTTCTTGCCGGCGTTCGTACAGTCCTCGATGTAACAGAGGACGCCCTCGCGGCCGATCTCTCGGAACCGGTCCATGTCGATGGGGTCGCCGAGAACCGGGTTGTGGTCCATGCGCTTGTCGAGCCCGTAGACAACAGCGCCTTCAGGGGTGTGCAGGACCGGGTTGATGGCGTCGATGATGGAGTGTGTGACGTTGACGAATTCGAGTTCGCACTTCTCGCCGATGGGCATCGTGCCGCCGGCATCCATCTTGACGAGGTCGTTCTGCACGCCGAACTTCTCTTCGCCCTCGATCTGCTGTTTGACCAGTTCGATGGTAAACGGCGTTGCGACGATGGGGGCGTCGTAGCGGTGGGCCAGTTTCGAGATGGCACCGATGTGGTCGAGGTGGCCGTGGGTCGGGACGATGGCCTGTACGTCACCCTCGATGTCGGACATGACGCGGTCGTCCGGGATAGCGCCCATGTCGATGAGGTCGAGGCTGTGCATCCGCTCTGTTTCGACGTTGTCGTGAATCAGTACCTTCGAGAGGTTCAGTCCCATGTCGAAGATAACCACGTTATCGCCCGCGCGAACCGCGGTCATCTGTCGACCGACTTCCTCGTAGCCGCCAATGGTTGCGATTTCGACTTCCATAGTTTCCTCCGAGAGACCGCTCGCCGGACTCGGCGGTGGGCGACCGGCTACGTACACGACCGTCTGTGACGGACGCCACACCGACGGTGTCGGTGGGCTAGCGGTCGAGGTCTGCCAAGGCCCGTGAAGGCGACGAACGCCCACAGCGAGCCCGGGCAGCCGAACCGCCAGCGACTGCCGGTCGCCCACCCGAGACCGGGGCGACCGTTGCTCGGTTACTCCCGGCTTTGTCCCCCTCGCTTAAAAAGCCGTGGGTCGACGCCTCAGAACAGAGACGCCACGAAGAACGTCGCTCCGAGGGCCACAGTTATAGCTCCCGCGAGGAGCCGCGTCTCGGCGTCACGGCGGGAGGCGATGACATCTGCCTCGTCGCCATCGGCGACAATGAACAGTTCGGCGTCACGGTGGCCGTCGTCCGCCGTCTCCCGTATCTCGTGGGCGACATCGCCGAACGACCGGCTGTCGGTTCTGGTCGCAGTCCCGTGGACGTAGACCTCCTCACCCGGGCGAAGGAGCCGCTGGTGATAGCGCCGGTCGCCCGCTTCGTTGCCCCATCCAAACGACGGTAGCAACGACCCGGTCGCCTCTCCCGGCGTCGAATCGCGTTCGAGAAATTGTTTCACCGTCGCGGGCGGCTCGTCGTCGATTTCGACCGTCTCAGTCCGCCACGGGTCGGTTAGCTCGATAGATGCGCCTTCGGGGGCAACACGAACGGTCCCGGTTCCGTCGTCGACAGCAAACGGAACCGCGACCGTTCCGGTATCGAGCGTCTGCCACGAGGAGTTATCTCCCGAGGTGTCCCACTCCTCAATCTGCCATTCGGCGAGCAAACACGACGCGTCGGTAAACGGTGCGGTGAGCGTCCGGTCGTCATCGGTAACCGCTGTGCCGGATACCTCTGTCGGACCGGGCGTCACCGACAGCGCATCGGTCGTCTCCCGGGCGGCGATTGTCTGCCGCTCCTGACGGCGTTGCCAGCCGCTCCATCCCAGCCAGACGCCGCCACCGGCAAACAGCAAACCGAGTACCATGCCAACAGCGCTCATTGCTGGCCTCCAGTCGAGGGGGGCAACCTGACGGGGTGACAGAGCGATGCGTTCGAGGACCGTTCGAATCGGGGACCCATCGACCGCTGGGTCAGCGGCCGGGCAGAAACGGTTTGTGGTCGAGTAGTTGTCATGGCATTCCTGAAGCCGTTTGTCTCAGTACGGCGACGAAAACAGCAGTTGTCCCCCGTCGACCGGATAGTAGCCGCCGGTGACATACGCCGCTGCGGGTGAAGCAAGAAACAGCGCCAGCGACACACAGTCGGCCGGCGTCCCGAAGCGGTCTGCGGGGATGTCCTCAAGCAGTTCCGGCGGGAGTGCTCCGCCCGCCGCCTCGGTGACGCCTTCGGTTTCGATGATGCCCGGGGCTATCGTGTTCGCGCGCACGCCGTGGTCGGCCCATTCGCTGGCGACCGTCTGCATCAGGTTGTGCACCCCGGCCTTTCCGGCTCCGGAGTGGGCATGGAACGGCGCACCGTGGACGGAGTTTGTCGCCCCCATCGACAGCACCACGCCGCCACCGCGCTCGATGAGATGCTCACCGACAGTCATCGTGCAGTAGGCGGTTCCGTCCAAAATCGTGCCGACGACCGCCCGCCAGCCGTTCGGCGACAGCTCCTCGAACGGCGTCACGAAGTTCGCGCCGGCGTTGTTGACGAGTATCGAGATGTCTCCGAGCTCGTCGAGGACGGTGGCTGTCATTTCCTCGACGGCCTCCGGCTTGCGGATATCGACCGTCGTCGCGAAGGCGTCTGCCCCGGCGTCCTCGGCAGCCTCGACGACCGGCCGGAGATGGTCCATGTCGCGCGAGGCGACGGCTACGTCTGCTCCGTGCTCGGCGAACGCAACTGCCATCGCCTTTCCGATGCCGGTCCCGCCACCGGTGATGAGCGCTGTTTCGCCGGCAAGAAGGTCGTCAGCGAAAAGCTCCGTCGTCGGCGGCGTCTGGGGCCACTCGTCGGTCATAGCTGTTCCGTGTTACCGACACACAAAATCGGTTGCGGTGACCAGACCCCGGCAACGTGCAGGGCGTTTGTGCCGCGGGGCTACTGCACTGCGGCGATTTTTTGCTTCAGCGTCGCTTCGTCCTGCATGCCGACCATTCGGTCTTCGACATCGCCGTTGTGGAACAGGTACAGTGTCGGCACGCCCTGGACCTGATACTCGCTTGCGAGGGCTTGGTTGGCGTCGATGTCGACTTTCAGCACCGCCGCATCGGTCTCGGCGGCGACAGCCGATAGCTTCGGGGCGAGCATCTTGCAGGGACCACACCAGTCCGCATAGAAGTCGACCAGTACTGTTTCGTGTTCGTCGAGACGTTCCTCCAGGTGGCCCGGCCCCTCGACGGAAACGGGCTCGTCGGGTGTCGCGGCCCGCGACATGAGCGCTTCGCGTTTCTGTTCCCGTATCGCTTCGAGGTCATCGTCGCTCATGGTCGCCTCTCTGTGGGCGGTTCCGTTAACTCCTTCGGGGGTGTGTCTCCAACGTATCACCTCGTTGCACGTGCAGTATCGCCCGGCCGATAATCAGTGGGCCGACGACCCGATAACCCGACGGCGGGCGTGGTTGCGCTGCCGGGACAGCGAAAACAGTTAAGGGAGCCCCACTCCACCGGCCGCTATGGAGACGGAGTCCGCCCCACAGGAAATCACGTCACTTGTCGGCCGGGAAGTCTACTCGAACAACGGCGTCTTCGTCGGCGAGGTCGAAGACCTACAACTCAACTTGGACCGGGAGTCGGTGACCGGGCTCGCGCTCGGCGAACTCAACCGGGAGCTCTTCGCCGGCCACGTTCCGAGTTCGGACGGCGTTATCGTCCCCTACCGCTGGGTGCGCGCCGTCGGCGACATCATTCTGGTCAACGACGCCGTCGAGAAGATTCAGGAGCCAGAGGAACCGGACGCCGTCTAGCTGCTGTTCGAGCTGTCTCCGCTGCTTCCTTCGACGCCCATCGCCTCGAAGAGCCGCGTCCTGACTGCCTGCTCTGTCAGCTCCAACAGTGTATCGCGGTTGTCGCCGGTGATTTCGAGCCCGGTGAAGATGCCGAGCGGGATTTCGGCCGAAGCGTCGGTTGAGTGACCGCGCACGTCGCCGATTTCGCCAAACGCGTCCTGGAGCACGTTGCCGATGTTGATTCGGATGTCCTTCGAGCGGGCGGCGAGATAGATGGTATCGTCGGCGATGGCGAACACCGCCGAGGTCGTGATGCCTTCGAGGTTCAGCAGGTGTTGAGAGGCCTGCGAGAGCGCATCGCGGTCGCGGATGACGCCGGCGTTCGAGATGAGGTGGGAGCCTTTGACCTCACGGTTGCGAATCGCCTCGGCGAGAACGTCCAGCGTTTCGGGGCTCATCGACGGCGACTCGACCTGTTCGAGGGTATCGTGGTTGGCGAAGGGGTATAGATACGCCGCGGCTGTCAGGTCCGCCGGCGTCGTATCCCGCTTGAAATCCAGCGTCTCGGCGCGAATCCCGTACAGCAGCGCCGTCGCGACTTCCTCGGAGAGGCTGAGGTCGAACTCCTGGATGTATTTTGTCAGAATCGTCGATGTCGAGGAGACGTTCGGCCGGATATCGTTGAACTCGGCCTCGTAGTCGACCTCCGGCTCGAAGTGGTCGATGAGGATATCGACCTCGCCGTCGACGACGGGCTCGGTCGCTTTCGCACAGTCGACGAGCGCGAGCGTGTCGTACTCTTCGAGGTCGGTCTCTCCCAGCGAAACCAGCTCGATGCCGAGCAGGTTGACGAACGCACGGTTCTCCTGATGACCGATTTCGCCCTCGTAGAGGATATCCGCCTCGACATCACGGGCCTCGGCGATAGCCTGTAGCGCGACCGCTGACGCGATAGAGTCCGGCCCCGGCGACCGATGGGCAAGGACCGCCAGCGTCTCTCCGTCGTCGATGATATCCGCAAGCTGTGCGGCCTTGTGCTCAAGTTCCCCCTGTTCAAGCGCCCGCAGCGCCGAGTCGGCGATGACCGCCGAGGGGTTGATGACGACATCCGCGCCGGCTTCCTTGAGTTCATCGGCGGTGACAGGGTCCGACGCCCGGACGATGATGAACTTATCCTCGGCGTGTTCCCGGAGATTTTCGACTGCCACCCGGTTTGCTTCAACATCTGGCGAGAGAATCAAGACGACATCGCGGTCGGCGATGGCCTCGGCGGCCGTCGGGTCCTCGATGTCAGCGGTCCGCGCATCGAGGTCCTGGTCGCGGAGCGCCTCAACGCGGCCCTCGTCGCGGTCGAGAATGAGGACGTCTTTGCCCTCCTCGACCAGCTCCTCGGCGACGGCATGACCGACGCTCCCGCAGCCGAGAATCGCATACGACGACATCGAGGCCATCGAGATGGCACTGCTCATTGTAGCCGGGCTGACGGGCGGCGGCTACTTAAGACGCCCGTCCGTTCATCCGTGGGAGTCATTCCCCTGCCGTCGGCGGAACGCAACCTATTTGGGGCAACCGCAGCAACGTGATATCGAGGGCCGATAGCTCAGCCCGGCAGAGCGTCTGGCTCTTAACCAGACGGTCGGGGGTTCAAATCCCCCTCGGCCCGCTCTCAGTTTTCGGCGTCGGTTTACGTTGGTTTGGAATGCGAGCCACGGCTCCGGTCAAGAGCACCATCCCGATACTCGGGGCTCATCGCCGGTTGCGCGTTCCGATACACGGCTGTGTGAGAACGGTCGGGAGTACTATGGTCCGTGGTTTCTAATGTCATGATAACAGGTGACGTAAATGAGTAAGACATCGCCACCACAGGCCAATGTCCAGTGACCCATCCGAGCCGACCGAAACGATCTGTCCGTACTGCGGCGTCGGCTGTGGCATCAAAATAACACAGGACACGGACGACCCTGGCGACGTGCAGTTCATGCCGTGGGGAGAAGCGCCCGTCAACGAGGGCCGCGTCTGCATCAAAGGGGGTGCAGCGACAGAAGTCATCGACCACGAGGACCGTCTCACTGAGCCGCTGATCAAGGACGGCGAAGAATTCCGTGAAGCCTCTTGGGAAGAGTGCTACGAGTATATCGTTGCTGAACTCGAACGGATTCGCGACGAGTACGGTCCCGACGCGATGGGCTTTTTCGGCTCCTCGAAGACGATGAACGAGGGGAACTACCTCTTCCAGAAGCTGGCGCGGCGGTACGGGACGAACAACGTCGACAACTGCACCCGGATGTGCCATGCGTCGACAGTGTGGGCGCTCCGGACGAGTCTCGGGATGGGTGCGATGACAAACAGCATGGAGGATATTCGGGAGTCGGCCGACCTGCTTTGGATTCAGGGCGCGAACCCGGGCGAACAGCACCCGATCGCGACCAGTCAGTATCTCCGACAGGCCGCCCTCGACGGGGCGACCGTCATTCAGGTCGACCCTCACGCGAACGGAACGACCGAGTCCCTCGAAGTCGAGGCGACCGACCGCCACCAGCATCTTCAGTTGAATCCGGGCACCGACATTCCGTTGCTGAACGTCGTCCTCAAGACCATCCTCGACCACCATGCAGAACATCCAGAGGACGGCTGGGTCGATGCGTCGTTCGTCGAGAGCCGCACCGAAGGCTTCGAAGACCTGCAAGCGACACTCGACGGCTTCGACGCGCAGGCGGCGGCCGAGGAGTGTGGCGTCCCGCTTGAAGACATCCAACGGGCGGCAAAAAAGTACGCTACGGCGGACAACGCGGCCATCTTCACCGGGATGGGGATGAGTCAGCACGCCTGCGGCGTCGACAACGTCCAAAACGAAATCAACCTCGCACTGATTACGGGCAACGTCGGCCGGCCCGGAACGGGCATCAACCCCCTGCGTGGTCAGAACAACGTCCAGGGGACCTGTGACGTGGGCGTGATGCCGAACGTCCTCCCGGGCTACCAGCTCGTTGACGACGATGCGGCTCGCAGCGCCGTTGAAGAAATCTGGGGCTTCGAGATTCCGGACGCCCCCGGGCTGACAAACGTCGAACTCTCCCACGAGTTCGGCGACTCTGTGCATGGCCTCTACGTCATGGGCGAAAACCCCGTGATGAGCGAACCCGACGCCAACCGCGTCGCCGAACGCATCAAGGACCTCGAATTCATGGTCGTGAACTCACCCCGGGGGGTCAAGCCCCGGGGCTTCCTGCTTCAACGACGCGCTTTGCACTCACAGCCTCCCGGTGAGGCGTGAGCGTAGGGAGCGCAGTCTGCACAGGCGTTGATTCGGAGCGTCCCGCCCCTAACTGCTTGAGTCCGCGATAGAGAATATTCTTCGCCGCGTTGAGGTCGCGGGCTTCCGTATGGCCGCACGCTGGACAAGAGTGTTCGCGTACCCAGATTGGCTTGGCTGTTTCGACACCACACACAGCGCACTCTTTGGTTGTTCCTCCCGGCTTCACCGTTTCGACGTGTGTGCCGTGTAGGTCAGCCTTGTACTCCAGCAGTTCGATAAACTGCGACCACGCGGCATCCTGCTTGTTCTTGGCGTTCTGACTGGCTTCCAGCATCGGTTTCACATCCAAGTCTTCGACAGCTACAACATCGTGCTCTGTGACGAGCCACGTCGTCAACTTGTGCTGGTAGTCTCGCACCTTCCGTTTGATTTTTCGTTTCGCTTGGGCAACCTTCTGACGCTGTTTCTCCCAGTTGGCGGAGCCGTGTTCTTTCCGGTCAAGTTTCCGCTGTTCGCGTGCGTAGCGGTCGTACTCATCGGACAGGTCGAGTGTATCAACGGACAGGTTCTCCGAAGTGTGGATGTAGCTGGTGATGCCAAGGTCAACGCCCACGCAGTCCTCGGCTTCAATCTCACTGAGTGGCGGTTTCTCGGGTGTGTCTTCGACAGTGGTGACGAGTGAGACGTACCATTCGCCAGTCGTCTCTTTTTTGAGGATAACCTCGTCAATGTCCTCTTCTGGTGGCACGTCGCGGTCTGCTCGGATTTTGAACCAGCCAATCTTTTCGAGTCGGAGTCGCACGAATCGGTCGTCGCCCGTGTTGTAATCCACGTTGAAGCGACTTGCCTGATTGTACGACACTGACCGAAATTCGCCTGCTCCTTGCCACTGCAACCGCCCAACATCGTAGCCTTCGTTTCGGCGTTCTTGCAGCGTCTCTATGTCGCTGTGAATTTGGCTGATAGCCTGTTGTGCGGCGTGTTGTGACGGGTCGGCAAAGGTCGGCCACTGGTCTGTCCAGTCTTTGAGTTTGCTGTGTTGGTCGTAGTCAGATGGCCTGTCGTTGTAGTCTGCGTTGTAGTAGTCTCGGACAGCGTGATTACGAATCTGCCGGAGAATGTCGATGTGCCGCCACGCTTCGCTTGCCACGTCGTCGGGCAGGTACGCGCGGAAGCGAAGCGTGTGTTTCATCGGTGTTAGTCAAGTTTTTCCACAGTGAGTTTCAACTGGTCGCCTTCTTCCAGATTAAGCCCGTCTCGGACTTCTTCTGGGATTGTAACGACACCGCGCTGTCGCATCTTCGGGTAACATTCCATCTGACCCATACCGTATTATACTGTTTGAATCAGTATAAAGCTGTCGGCTTCAACCCCGGGGTCAAGCCCCGGGGCAGTCGCCTTGTACCGCCTGTACAGGATATCTTCATGACCGAGACGGCAGCATATGCCGACGTGGTACTCCCGGCAACGACTTGGGCCGAGCGGGACGGCACGGTCACCAACACCGACCGTCGCGTCCAGCGAATGCGAGGGGTCGAGAAAGTACACGAAGCAACGAAACACGACTTCGAAATCCTCTCTGCGGTCGGGACACGGCTGTTCGGCGACGGCTTCGACTTCGACGACCCAGCCGAGATATTCGAGGAGCTCCGGGCGGTCTGTCCCATCTATCACGGAATGGCCTACGACCTGCTGGGCGAGACCGGACTCTACTGGCCCTGTCGTGACCCCGGCGACGAAGGCGACCCGTACCTCTACGAAGACGAGTTCGAAACCGACACCGGGCGCGGGACAATCGAGGGCGTCACTCACCAGCCGCCGAAGGAAACGCCGGACGACGAGTATCCGCTCGTCCTGACGACCGCCCGAATCGAGGAACACTACAACACCGGCACGATGAGCCGGCGGTCGCCGACGCTGAATCGGCAGGTTCCGGAGAACTTCGTCGACATACACCCGAACGATGCGGACCGGTACGAAATCGAGGACGGCCAACAGGTCGTACTCCGCTCCCGGCGCGGCGAGATTACGCTCACGGCGCAGGTCACCGAGGACATCACGGAGGGGACGGTGTGGACGACGCCACACTTCGCGTCGGCACCCGCGAACGTGCTCACGAACGACGCACTTGACGAGCGGGCGAAGATTCCTGAATACAAGGCGGCAGCCGCCGAAGTGGAGGTGGGAATCGAACCCGCCGAGCCGGACGGCGGAACGGAACCGGCCGAGGACTGAACGGGCGGCACAGCCGACGGTTCGTACCTACCTCGGCTCGGCTTCGGTGAGGGCGGTCGCTATCTCCGACAGCCACGCCGACCGGTCGCTCGCGTCGACAAACGCCGACGCCGCGCCGGCAGCATCGGCTCCGCATTCGAGGCTCGCCGCTACGTCCGCCGCCGTGGTGATACCGCCACCGAGGAGTACCCGAGTGTCGGGACGTTCCGCTTGGACCATCGAAACGAACGCCTCGACACGTTCCGGGTCCGTCCGTGCCAGCGCACGGTCGCTCGCAATGTCCGCCGGGTTCTCAAACAACAGACAGTCGGGGTCGAAGGCAACTGCGGCCCGCCCGAGTTCGACGCTGTCGACGCAGACAATCGATTCGAGACCGTGCTCCGCACAGCCGGCGACGATGTCGCCGACATCGCCGAATGCATCTTGGCTCTCAGGATGGTTTATCAGCGCGCCCGATGCTCCCGCCTCGGCAACTGACGCGAGCGATATGTTGCCGTTTCCGCGCCCGGCCGCTGTCGAATCGACTGACTGGGCGACGACCGGTAGGTCAGTCGCTTCGGCTATCCGGTAGATATCCGGTGTTTGTGGGGCGACGGCAAACGACGCGCCAGTCTGTTGTCGGACGGCGTCGATGGTCGTTGCCAATTCGAGGCCGTCTGTTCCTGCCGTTCCCTCGTAGGTCTTGTAATTAACCAGAAAGCACGGATAGGTGAGCGACATTGTGTGGGTCGACACGGGGGCGCGGTTTGAGGGTTGTGGCAACCTGAGCGGAGAATGTGTGGGACCGGATTTGAACCGGAGGAAGACACGGACCTGCTCTTTCCTTCGTCTTCTCGCTTCGCTCGAAAACTCAGTCAGTGCGCGGGACCGGATTTGAACCGGCGGACCCCTACGGGACAGCGTCCTAAGCGCTGCGCCTTTGGCCTGGCTCGGCAACCCGCGCTCGGCCCATCCTACTGGAGTCGGCTAAAAATAGCTGTCGGGTCGGAACGGTTTATACGGCTGGAGGGCGAGCAGGCGTGTATGTATCGTGCCCGCGACCACGTCGAAAACGAGCAGTGGCTGGCAGCCATCGACGACGCCGCCGAGCGGCTCGACCTCGGGAGCGAGGCGAAGTCACGGGCAACGGACCTGTTTCTGTCGACGGTACCCGAGGAGGACCGTTCAAAACAGGCCGTCGTCGCTGCCAGCCTCTATGCCGGCGCGCTCATTGCGGGCGACCAGCGCTCGCAGTCGGACGTCGCCGATGCGGTCGGCGTGTCGCGGCTAACCGTGCAGAACCGCTGGCGGGAGCTGCTGTCCGAGGCGGGGCTTGAGCCGCCGCAGTGGTAACCGGCGGGTAGTGGTGGCGGCCAGTTGTTTCGGCGCTCGTCCGAACCTAATGGAAAAGGCTTATGCGCGTTTTGACAGTGGGTCTGACCAATGAGTCAGCGGTTAGATGAGTTCGAAGAGCGGCTCGAAGCCTACGAGTCGCAAATCGACACCGTATACCGACTGTATCACATCCCCGTTCTCGCTGTCCTCATGGCGTTCATGCTGTGGGTTCGGATTCGAGACTACGGGCGACACATCGCGGCGGATGGGACCGTCCTCTACCGCGGGAACGACCCCTACTACCACTACCGGACGACAAACTACGTCCTGGAAAACTACCCGTTCAATATGCCGTTCGACCCGTGGACGAGCTTCGATACCGGCACCCGGGTCGGCCAGTTTGGGACCATTCTCGACCAGCTTGTTGCCACGGCGGCGCTCATCGTCGGCCTCGGCTCGCCGTCCGAGGAGACGGTTATTCTGACGACGCTGTTTTCGGGGCCGGTGCTGGCAGCGCTGTGTGCAATTCCGCTGTACTTCATCGGGAAGCGTCTCGGTGGCCGCTTCGGCGGTATCATCGCTGTCGTCGTTTTGGCGCTGACAGCTGGACAGTTCCTTACCCGGAGTGTGGCCGGCTACTACGGCCACCACGTTACTGAAGTGCTGTTTACGCTCATTGCGCTGCTCGTTGGGATGAAGATGGTCGCCGTCGCCCAGCGCGAAAAGCCGATTTACGAGTTCGTCCGCACCCGCGAGTTCGACCTGCTCCGTGAACCGGTGCTGTGGGGTGCAGCCTTCGGTGTGACGCTGGTCGTGGCGATACTAAACTGGCCGCCAGCGGTCTTCCTCTTCGGCGTCTTCGCGGCCTTCCTGTTCGTCCAGCTCTCGCTGGAGTTCATCCGGGGCCACAGTCCGGACCACATCGCCATCCCCTCGGTCGTCGCGATGGTCGCCACGGCGGTGCTGTTGCTGCCATTTATCCAGACGACGGAACTGACAGTCACCGACTACTCGGTGTTCCACTTGGCGTTCGCGCTCGGCGTCGCGGCCGGCGCTGTTGTGATGGCCGGGGTCGCGCGTCTCTGGGAGCGCCGCGATATCGCCCGTGCGGCGTATCCGGCCGGCGTCGTTGGCGTCGGACTCATCGGCGTCGCTGTCATCGCTGTTGCCCTCCCCAGCGTGTTCGACTTCCTCATCTCACAGGTTGAGCGGGTCGCGGGCTTCGGTGCGACAGACACCCGAGCGACGATTGGTGAGGCGCAGGCCCCCGATAGCCCGGTCAGCTTCTTCTTTGCGAACTACGGGCTCGGCATCTACACGGCGCTTGCTGGCTTTGGGCTGCTGCTCTACCGTGTGTTCTCCACGAAGCGTCCGCAGGCTGAGTACCTCCTCATCGCCGTCTTCTCGGCGTTCATGCTCGCCTTCACGCTCACACAGGTACGGTTCGACTACTACTTCGTTATCGCGGTCGGTGCCGGCAACGCCTATCTCGTCGGTTGGGTCTACCAGTACGTCGACCTCGATAACGTCCGTCAGGACTTTACGAACATTCAGCCCTACCAGATTCTCATCGTTATCGCCATCCTGTTCGTCATCGCCGGCGTGCCGCTGGTGACTGGCGCAACACTCGCGACGGCGGATGACGCGTCGCAGCCGGGCGAAATGGAACAGTGGACCGATAGCCTCGATTGGCTCTCCGAGGAAACGCCCGAACCCGGGGCGTACGGAACGGGTGATGACCCGCGGCTTGACTACTACGGCACCTACGAGCCGACCGACGACTTCGAGTACGAGGCCGGCGAGTACGGCGTCCTGTCGTGGTGGGACTACGGCCACTATATCACTACCCGCGGCGAACGGATTCCGGTCGCTAACCCGTTCCAGCACCACGCGACCGAGTCCGCCGACTTCCTGCTTGCCGACGACGAGGACGAGGCACTCGACCTCCTCGATGAAAACCACGGCGATGGTGAGGGCGTCCAGTACGTGATGGTCGACTACCAGCTCGGCTACGCCGGCACGCAGAAATACGGCGCACCGACGGCCTTCGAGTCCGAACACGACATCAGCGACGGCGATGTCGGCATACAGGTTATCAACCCCGAGACCGGCGAATTCGTCTACGGGGCACACACACAGCGCGGCTACGACAGTATGCGGGTCCAGCTCTACCAGCACCACGGGAGTGCACAGGAGCCAGCAAGCTTCACGCTCCAACTCGGTGAATACGACGAAGCAAGTGGTATTGCGACGATTCCGGAAGGTGCACAGCCCGATGACCTCATACAGGAGCACGCAAGCCCTGAAGAGGCCCGTGAAGCCGCCCAAGCGCCGAACGTCATCCACGGCGGCGTTCTCGGGCAGCCGGGCGAGCGGACGGAAGCACTTGAACACTTCCGACTCGTCCACGCTGGCGGTCCGGTTCAGCCGTCGATGTTCGAGCTGCTCATGACACAGCAGGTCGGGGCCGGCGACCAGTGGGTCAAGACGTTCGAGCGCGTTGACGGCGCGACCATCGAAGGCACCGGCCCTGCGGAAAGCGAAATCCAAGCGGCCGTTGAGATAGATGATGGTACTGGCGAAGCGTTCACCTACACCCAGTTCGCCGAAACCGACGCTGACGGGAACTTCGAGATGACGGTCCCGTACGCGACAACCGGCTACGATGAGTACGGCGTCGAAGAGGGGTACACCAACACTGACGTCCGCGCAAACACCACCTACCAGTTCATCGAGATGGAGGAAGGAATGATCGCTGAAGCCGATGTCTCCGAGGCGCAGGTCATCGGCGAGGACGACTCGCCGGTCGCAGTCGAGATGGAGCCATTCGAAGAGTCCGACCTCACTGACCCTGCTCCGGACGGCGATGTTACCGCACCCCCTGAAGAGGACGCAGCCGATGAGGAGATGGTCGCCGGTTCGGTAGACGGTGATGAGACGGCTGACGGAGAAACGGGCGACGACGAGACGGCCGAAGAGTAGAGTAAATGAGCGCCACGCCCACAGGCGCCCGCGCGTGGCTTGCGGTGTATCTCAAGGGCGTCTGCATGGGCGCGGCAGACACTGTCCCCGGCGTCTCGGGCGGCACTATCGCGGTTGTACTCGGCATCTACGAGCGGCTTATCGCTGCGCTGACATCGCTTGACCCGAAAGCGGCGACGACGCTACGGGAGATACACACCGCAAACGGCCGGGCGCGGCTGGCGGCAGAACTTGTCCGTATGGACGTCCCGTTTTTGCTCGTGCTCGGTGCCGGCGTGCTCTCAGCGGCCGCGACGGTTGCGACGGCAATGAACGTCGCCGTCACGCAGTATCCTGCGCCGACGTACGCCTTCTTCTTCGGTCTCATCGCCGCATCGGCTGTCGTGTTGTACCGATATGTCGACGCGGGGACGCCGGGACGGCTGCTCGCGGCCGGTGTCGGCTTCGTGTTCGCGTTCGTGGTTACCGACCCGTCGCTCGCTGGCGACATGCCCGCGACCGCGCCGATGCTGTTTGTCGCCGGCGCGATTGCGGTGTCGGCAATGGTACTTCCCGGCGTCTCCGGGGCGTTTCTATTGCTCGTGTTGGGTCAATACGAGTACGTCAGTGGGATTCCACGGCGGTTCGTCGAAGGATTGCTGTCCGGCGGCGGCGAGACCTTCATCGAGGCCGCGGTCGCGTTCGGGGTCTTCCTCGGAGGTGCGCTTGTCGGGCTGTTTACGGTTGCCTATGCCGTTCGTGCGGCACTCAAGCGGTATCGACAGGCGACGCTCGTCTTCCTCGTTAGCCTGATGGTGGGGGCGCTCCGTCTGCCGGTCCACGAGATGGCCGTCGGCGTTGAGACGCGGCCGTTCGATATGGCGGTGCTCGGTATCGACACGGTGCCGACACCGCGTTCGGGCGCTATCGTCGCTGTTGCTGCCGCCTTGGGGGTTGCTGCAGTCATGGTACTGGACCGGTACACCGAAGACCTACAATACTAACAGGGTGAGGACGTACGCTCCTGTATGTCTTCCCGTCCGACGCTGCAGGCGCTTGCGGCCTGCGTCGTCGTGTTTCTCCTCCAGCAGGCGGGCGGTGCCGTCGGGCTCGGCGATGCGGTGTTCGCGCTGGCGCTGCCGCTTTCGTCGCAGCCGTGGACGCTCGTCGTCAGCGTCTACGCTCACGGCGGCCTCACTCACCTGCTTGCCAACGCCGTCGCACTCGTCCTCATCGGCCCACTCGTTGCCCGCGTTACCACGCCAGCCCGGTTCCACGCGTTCTTCATTATCACGGGCGCGCTCGCTGGCATCGCACAGGTGCTCGTACTCATGCCGTTCGGCGGCGGTGCGGTGCTCGGCGCGAGCGGGGCCATTTTCGCGCTGTTCGGCTACCTACTCGTCGGCAACCGGGGAACCGGCCGTCTGCTGTCGGTGGTCGCGCTCGGAACCCGTGGAAAACTCGTTGTGCTCGCTGTGCTCGCTGCGCTGCTCACAGCAGCGACCGCAACGCCGGGGGCGGCGCTTGTCGCCCACTTCGTCGGGTTCGTTCTCGGGGCCGCGGCCGGCGGCTCTCGGCTGTTGCATACGTCCGGTTCGGCCGGCTGAGCGACGGGCTGCCGAGACGCAACACCAAAGGCCGCGCCGGCCACAGCCAAAGCCATGTACGAAGGCGTCCACGCACACCCCGACGGCAACGCAACCGTCGCGCGGTTCGCCGAGACGGCAGCCAGCCGCGGCTACGACGGTATTGTCGTCCGGAATCACGGGGACGCTCAGACCGACTACGACGCCGACGCTGTCGCGGCCGAGTACGGTGTCGAGGTCGTCTCCGGTATCGAAATCCGAACTGACGACACCGCACAGGCCAGTGGGCTGGTCGGCAACTACCGGTCGAAACGCGACATTGTCTGCGTCCACGGGGGGGAGTTGAACCGGTTCGCCGTAGAGGAGCCAAAAGTAGACGTGCTCGCCCACCCGATGCGTGACGGCGACGTAAACCACGTACTCGCCAAAGCGGCCGCGGAAAACGGCGTCCACTTCGAGTTCAATTTCGGTCGGGTACTCAGAGCCGATGGGGGAAAGCGGGTACAGGCGATACAGGGGCTTCGGAAGCTTCGCGAACTCGTCGACCAGTACGATGCCCCATACGTCGTCTCTGCGGACCCCGAATCCCATCTCGAACTGCGGTCCTCGCGGGACCTCGCCGCGGTCGGCGAGACGGTGGGCTTTGACCGTGAGGCCATCACCGACGGCTTGGCCGCGTGGGCCGACATCGTCGAGCGCAATCGTCGACGACGCTCCGCCGCCGTTGTCGAGCCCGGCGTCCGCATCGAGCGTGCTGATGGCGAAACGGACGACAGCCGCGAGTGATTTAAGTCAGCGGGGACAGATGCACCGGTATATGCGCCGCCGCGTCCTGCTCTCACTGGTGTCCGGCACGGCGGCGGCCCTGGCCGGCTGTGCAGATGGGATGGAAGAGGCAAACGATGACGACGGCGGGACGCCAGCCGCAACGCCTGCGGCGGACGATGCGGCGGCTATTCCCGAACCACAGATGACAGTCGAGGTGCCGGACAAGCGCCAGCGCGGCGAACCGTTCTCGGTGCGCCTCACGGCGGAGAACCCGGCTGACGAACCACAGGCAGTCTCCAGACAGGTCTCCGACGTGACCGCTGACGTGACCGTCGGCGAGTTTTCCAGCACACTTCCCCCGGGGGAGACGGTCGTCTGGGAGAGCCCTCCGATTGTCTATCAAACGATACCGGACGACGGCGTCGTCGAACTCGATGTCGGTGGCGACACCGTTTCAGTTCGTATCTTTGAGCCACTCTCCGTTGGGGCGAGCCACACCTACGAGGACGGCGTCACAATCCACGTCGAGGGAATACAGACAGTCCGTGCCTATCCGCATCGAATAGACGACAGACGGCGCTGGCGACACGCCGGAGACGGCGCGCAATACGTGTTCGTCTTTGTTTCAGCAACCGGGGTCCACAGAGACGGCCAAGTCGGGACACCGCCCTCGAAGCGAGGGCTTTTACTCCGCCACGGCGGCCAGGTGTTCCGTCCGCAAACACCGCGGTATACGCCATTGACCGGCGTTCCGGTGC
Organism: Natronomonas pharaonis DSM 2160; assembly: GCF_000026045.1. Classification (NCBI taxonomy): domain Archaea; kingdom Methanobacteriati; phylum Methanobacteriota; class Halobacteria; order Halobacteriales; family Natronomonadaceae; genus Natronomonas; species Natronomonas pharaonis. Next base: position 1,801,153 of record NC_007426.1, read on the forward strand.
CGTCGGAGTATACCATCGACAGTTGGGGGGCCACCCCGCGGGCTGATGTCTCGGCGTACGACAGCGTTGATATCCGACGGTCGGCACTGGATGGGGAACATCCGGACGAGAATCTCTACCCCGACGCGGCGGCAGCACCCGATGAGACGCTATGGCTCTTTTATGAAGTCTCGACGGAGATACCTGCAACCGGGCTCCGGGTGCTCGCGAGCCGGTAGCTACGCGAGCCGACCGCCGACAGCCGCACCGATGCCGCCGGTAAGCGCGGCGAGTACGGACGCAGCAACGAGCACCGACAGATACGATGTCGTCCACAGCGACCCGGCCGCGGTGCCGAGCGACCCCAGCGCGGCGACGACGAGCCCGAACACGAGTGTTCCGACAAACCCGCCAACCGCGGCGACCTGTATCGACCGAACCGGCTGGAAGATGCCGCGGCCGACGAGCACGCCAGCGAGGGTACTCATTACCGGCGTCAAAGCGAGCACTGTCACGCCGAGCTGTAGCAGCACCGTATTGACAAACGCCGGACCGAGTTCGGCGACCGCATCGCCCGTCGCGGCAGTAATAAAGTACGTGTGCGCCCACCGAGCGCCGAGGAAGGCGAGCACGCCGACCGCGAGGCTCAGACCGCCGTACACCGCCACAAGCCCAACCGCCGTATCCCGCACACGTGTCATTCGTTCACCGATAGCGCGGCCTCTCGCATTACGGTTTCGTGTGTCTGGCGGTCGTTCATAGCTCAATGTGGAGCCAGGTGTGGTCTAGCGGAACCGTCCACGGCTCGTCGTCATCCCGTCCCTCACGGTCTTCTATAGACGTTCTGGACGGCGCGAGCGTGATAATATACGGGCCGAACTGCTTGAACGGGGCGTAGATGACATCCCCGTCAAGGCGGTAGCGGGCCTGTCGCCACTCGATGTCTCCGATGGCGACCGCCCAGTCGGCTTCGAGGAAGACGGGACCGTCGACGAGTAGTGAGGCAGCGGTCTCCGCCGCCGCAGGGCTGTGGTACCGCTGTATGTAGACCGGCCACGAGTGGAACCGGTCGGTGTAGACGCCGACCGGAGTCCCGTCGTAGTCCTCCCAATCGTTGACCACGAGTGCAAGTTCGTCACGGCGGCCCTGCGGTACCGACATCGGCTCGAAGCGCTCTGTGAACGTGTACGTCGGCGACCATCTAATAGAGCCAGCGGGGGTGGCGGCCGGTTCCCCGAGGAGGTTGGGGTCGTCCCGGTCTTCTTGGCCGTCCTCGGTGTAGGCACGCGTCGAAAGCGACTCGCCGTTCCGGTAGCGGAACTCGAAGAGTATGTCGTCGATATCGCCGCCGATGTCGTCCCGAGAGAGGAACTCAACGAGACGGTTCCGAATCGGGTCCCTGGAGAGGTTCCGCTGCCGGAACAGGAACCCACGAATCCCCTCGTAGAAGCTCCGGAGCGACTCGAGTTCGTCGTTGACCGCCGGTCGGTCGCCGCGCTCCCCGAAGCGCTCGACGCGCTCTATCGCCCGCTCGTTGCGCCGGCTGACCCGACCGTGAAGCCGGAAGTGGGGTTCGAGTTCGTCCTGAATCGTCACCTCGACGTGTTCGGCGACATCTTCGAGCCGTTCGATGTCACCCTCAGTTATTGTGGTCGTGTTCTCTAGCTGGAGGACGGTTTCGATGGCCCGGTCGAGGGCGCTCACGTAGGCGTCCATCGCGTCCTCGTATTCGGTCGCGAACCACTCGATTTCGTCAAGCACGCGGTCGGTCGCCGCCACGAGCTGTCGGGTCGGCTCGTCCAACGTCGGCTCGTCCGGCTCTTCGTCGGGGTCCGTCTCGGGGGTCGGCTCCTCGTCGGGCTCCGGTTCGGGCGTCGGGGTTGCGTCCCCGCTCCCGAAGTCGGCACCGCCGTTGTCAAGGCATCCGGCTACGAGACCGCCCAAGCCAACCGTTCCGAGACGGAGTACGTCCCGACGTTCCGGGGGCATACGCGTATGCGACGGCGGCCGCGCATATATGGCTTTTTGAGAGTCCCGTCCACTGCCTGTCTGGGCTAGTTCGGGGCAAGCGACTCCTGACCATACACTCCAGTCCCGCACAAGCGGTTGTTCTCGGAGGCGTCCCTGGGCTGATTCGGGACCAGCATCACAGAAGTGCTGTATCGGCGAGGATTCCGAGTAGAATCGGATATATAGACAAGTATTACGCGTTTAAAATATATTTCAGACATATGTATCTGATACAGCCGATGTGAACACCAATTGCAAACCTTTATACGTGTATGCGGCTTTCGTTAGCTTGCAATGGCAACCGGAACGGTTGATTTCTTCAACGACACTGGCGGTTACGGATTTATCGAGACTGAGGACGCTGACGAGGACGTTTTCTTCCACATGGAGGACGTTGGCGGCGAGGACCTGACTGAAGGTACCGACCTCGAATTCGACATCGACGAGGCCCCCAAGGGCCCGCGCGCGACCAACGTCGTTCGCGTCTAACTACGGACCCGAGTCGCCCTTCGGCGACACGACCGAATTTCGTTTCTTTGCGCCGCTTACACCCGAAGCGACGGCTCCATCTACCGGCCCCGGCCGACAGCACCGCGACCGCCGAAGCTATGTAGCCGACAGCCCGAACCAACGTGCGTGAAGCACCTTCCGAAGCATCTCCGGCCGCGCTGGCGGTATCTCGCGGTCGGGCTGGAGTCGTGGCCCGACGCCGACATCGACCGTCGGGCCTTCCAGCGCGAGCTGTGGTTTGCCGCCCAGAACCTCATCGGTGATGCGGGAAGTGCCGCACTCGACGGCAGCGTCCTCCATTTCAGATTCGAGGACGGCGACGGCGAGGCGGTCATTCGAGCACGCCGCGGTGAAGTCGACGCGCTTCGGGCGGTGCTGGCGACGCTGTCGACAGTCGACGGCCACCCGCTGGGCGTCGTCGTCCGCGGCGTAAGCGGTACCGTCCGAGCCTGTGAGGAAAAGTATATACGCGGCCCGCAGGAAGGAACTGAAGAGAGAACCGTCGCGTTTGCGGGTGCCGACCGCCCCGCCGTCGTCCGGAACGACCGGGTTACGGTGGAGCTCTCCGGTGGCCCCGTAGGCGCGACAGCACTCGATATCCGCGACAACTAACAATGCAGGGACAATCCCAACAGCAGGCCTACGACCGGGGAATCACCATCTTCTCTCCGGACGGTCGCCTGTATCAGGTCGAGTACGCGCGCGAAGCTGTCAAACGAGGCACGGCGTCTATCGGTATCCGCACCGAGGACGGGGTCGTGCTGGTGGTGGACAAGCGAATCCGCTCGCCGCTGATGGAACGCACCAGCGTCGAGAAGATCCACAAGGCCGACGACCACATCGGCATCGCCAGCGCCGGCCACGTCGCCGACGCCCGACAGCTCATTGACTTCGCGCGCCGGCAGGCACAGGTCAACCAGCTACGCTACGACGAGCCTATCGGCGTCGAGACGCTGACGAAGGCCGTCACCGACCACATCCAGCAGTACACGCAGGTCGGCGGCGCACGGCCGTTCGGTGTCGCACTCATCATCGGCGGCATCGAGGACGGCGAGCCGCGTCTCTACGAGACGGACCCCTCGGGAACGCCGTACGAGTGGCAGGCGCTCGCTGTCGGCGCCGACCGCGGCGACATCCAGGAGTACCTCGAAGAACACTACAGCGAATCCCTCGACACCGAGGCGGGCATCGGCCTCGCGCTGGAAGCGCTGGCCTCTGTCAACGACGATTCGCTAACGCCGGAAGGCATCGGCCTCGCAACCGTGACAGTCGATGATGACGACGGCTTCAGCCAACTCTCCGACGAGGAGATCGAAGCCCACCTCGAAGAACGCGACCTCCTCGAAGCCGAAGACGACGCCGACGAAGACGACGAGGAGTAACGCCGCCCCGCTTTTGGGAACACCTTTTACCCCGCCCCACACCTACCGGGACGTATGATATCCCTCGACGAGGCAGTGACGGCTCGACTCGAATCCCACGGCGAGCGGTTCGAGGTGCTCGTCGACCCCGATGCGGCCCTGTCTATCAAGCGTGGGGAGTTCGACGGCGACCTCGAAGATGTCATCGCGGCCGAAGATGTCTTCGAGGACGCTTCCTCGGGCGACCGCCCGCCGGAGAGCGCTCTCGAAGAGGTTTTCGAGACCACGGACCCGCTGGAAATCATCCCGGCGGTCATCAAGCGCGGTGAGATTCAGATTACCGCCGAACAGCGCCGGAAGATGCAGGAGCAAAAGCACAACCAGCTCGTCAACAAAATCGCCCGCAACGCTGTCAACCCGCAGATGGACGACGCGCCGCACCCACCGGAGCGTATCGAGCGGGCGCTCGAAGAGGCTGGCTTCCAGGTCGACCCGATGGAACCTGTCGAAAACCAAGTCGACGAGGCGCTGGACGACCTGCGGCCGGTCATCCCCATCCGTTTCGACGAGGTTGTGATGGCCGTACAGGTGCCAGCCGACTACGCAGGCAGCGCACAGGCACAGATACGGCAGTTCGGCGAGCTCCAAAGCGAGGAGTGGCAATCCGACGGCTCGTGGGTCGGCGTCCTGAAATTCCCGGCAGGGCTGCAAAACGAGTTCTACGACCTCGTCAACGAGCACACGAGCGGCGAGGCCGAAACCCGGACAGTCAAAGACGAAGACGAAATCGGCACCCGGTAGCCGTCCCGCTGTCGGCCGCCCGCTGCCCGGAACTTAAATATCGTGATGCCGTAGTCGCCGACGAGTGACAGGGACAAACGGCACGGCGGTCGTCGCAAAGCGAGTCGACGACGGCCATCCGGACACGGCGGAGATTCGTGACCTCGCAGCAGCCGCCGGCTACACGGTCGCCGGCGAGGTGACACAGACGCGCACCGAAGACCCCGCGCTGTGTCTTGGCGAGGGAAAGGTCGCCGAGCTGGCCGACCTCGTCGCCGACACCGGGGCGACCACGGTTGTTTTCGACAACCGTCTCGGCCCCTACCAAACCTACAACCTCGGGAATAACCTCCCGAAGGGCACCGAAGTCGTCGACCGGTTCAAGCTCATCCTCGATATCTTCGGCCAGCGGGCACAGACGAAGAAGGCCCAACTACAGGTCGAACTCGCCGAGCTGCGGTACGAGCTGCCGCGCGCGGAGGCGAAGGCGTCGCTCGCAAAGCGCGACGAGCGGCCGGGCTTTATGGGGCTTGGCGAGTACGACGAGTCCCGCGAACAGGACATCAAAGCCCAAATAAGCCGGATTCGAGACGAGCTCGAACGCATCGAGCAGACGGAGGAACACCGACGCGAGCAGCGGCGGGAATCCGGGTTCGACCTCGTCGCCTTGGCCGGCTACACCAACGCCGGGAAATCGACGTTGTTGCGCCGGCTTGCGGCCGACGTCGACATCGACGAAAACGAGGGACTCCATCCCGACCTTGATGCGACCGCCGAGTCCGAAGACCGCCTTTTTACCACCCTCGGAACGACGACCCGGCGAGCCGACTTCGACCGCCGCGACGTGCTCGTCACCGACACGGTCGGGTTCATCTCCGACCTGCCCCACTGGCTTGTCGAGTCGTTCAAATCGACGCTCTCGGAAGTCTACCGGGCCGACCTCGTATTGCTGGTCGTTGACGTCTCCGACCCGGTCGAGGAGATACGGGAAAAGCTCGTCACCTGCCACGACACGCTGTATGAACGCAACGAAGCACCCATCGTGACGGTGCTGAATAAAATCGACCGCGTCGACGACGAGGAACTCGAACGCAAGCGCGAGGCGCTGTCGGCGCTGGCACCAGAGCCCATCGTCGTCAGCGCAAAGACCGGCGAGAACGTCGACAGCCTCCGGGAGCGCATCGACGAGGAGCTCCCCGACTGGCGGCGTGAACGCCTCGTCGTGCCAATGACCGACGACACGATGAGTTTCGTCTCGTGGGTCCACGACCACGGCCACGTCGACTCGGTTGATTACGGCGACGAGGTTATCATCGACTTCGAAGCGCGGCCGGCCATCATCGAACAGGCCCGCGCCCGTGCCAGCGAACTGCCTGCCGCTGCGGCCGAATAGCGGACGCATGGTGCGTCTCGTCGCCGCCGCACGGTCGCCGTGGGCGTATATCGGACTCTGGTTGCCAGTCGTGACCGTCGTCGCCTTCCTGCTCGCCGATTTTGTCGGCGTTGTTGCCGTGCCGAGCGCCGTTCTCGCGGTGACCCTTGCCGCGGCGCTCGGCTGGGTGGTCGTCGGGGTCGGCGGGAGCCGGACCGACCCCGAGTTCGCGCTGCGTGCTCGCGGCGAGCAGCAACCGGCTGCCAAGGCGAACGGGCGCGACAGCGACAGACCGCTCGGGACGGCCGTTTTGGTGTATCTGACTGCGACGACAGGGCTCGGGTGGCTCGCCGTCGTCACAGTCGTGTAACCGGACGTTACAGCGCTCGCTTTTCTTTTTCGATGACTTCGACGCTGTCGATTCCCGTATCAGGATACTGTCCGTCAGCGTCCTTTTCGGCGGCTTTGACCATATCCCAAACGACGTTCAACCCGGTTGTGACGCCCTCCAGCGCCTCCATCTCACAGCCGGTCTTCCCGGTTGTCTCGACGGCGACAGTGAGTTCGACGGCCGTCTCCGATGTCGAGAACTCGGTGTCGACGTTCGTAATCGGAATCTGGTGACACATCGGAACCGTCTCCCAGGTGTGTTTGACGGCCTGAATCGCGCCGACCCGGGCGACCGCGAGGACGTCGCCTTTCTCGACGTCGTTTGTTTCGATTGCCGCAACGGTCGACGGCTGGAGCGTAATCTCGCCCCGGGCGACCGCCCGTCGGGCGGTGTCCGGCTTCTCGCCAACGTCGACCATCTGGGCGTCGCCGTCGTCGGTGACGTGTGTGAGTTCGGAATCGTCGCTCATACCGTCGTTTCCGGCCCCGACGCCGAAGTAACGTACGGTCAGTCGTCCGGCCACAGCGCCTTCGGCAGCGCCGCAGTCAGGTCCGTAGCCACCAGCCCGTATCCCTGCTCTTCGACGACGATATCGCCGGCGCGGCCGTTCGCATAGGCGGCGACAGCGGCCGCATCCTGCGTGTCGAGCACGCACGCCAGCGCCCCCGCCGCGCCCGCAAGCACATCGCCGGTTCCGCCGACGGTCATCCCGGGATTGCCGGTCCGGTTCCGGCGCGTCCGGTCGCCGTCTGTGATGATGTCTTCTGCCCCCTTGAGGAGAAGCGTGACACCGAGGTCAGCGGCGAACGCCGAAACGAGGGAGGCTCGCTCCGCCGGGTCTGCGGCCGTCTCGCTCCCCATTTTCCGTAGCTCCCCCTGATGGGGAGTACAGAGCAGTTCGGCGTCGGTCTCGACATCCGGAACGACCTGTAGCGCGTCGGCGTCGACGACCGCGGTGCCCTCGAAGCCCTCGAAGAACGCCTCGACCGCCGAAAGCGTCGCTTCGTCGTCGCCGAGCCCCGGCCCGAAGACGACGCAGTCGACAGCGGCGGCCCGTTCCAGCAGGTCAGGGACGTGCGGCGGCGCGAGCCGGTCGCCCGGCAGCGGTTCGACGATGAGGTTCTCGCTGTAGCCCTGTACCTCGCCTGCGACCGCTTCGGGGCAGGCAACGAAGGCCAGGTCCGCGCCAGCCCGGAGCGCCGCCTGTGCCGACAGCGCGGGCGCGCCAGCGTAGGGGCCGCCGCCGACAACGAGGACGCGACCGAAGTCGCCTTTGTGTGCGGTCGGGTCTCGGGAGAGCCGAAGCAGGTCGCCACGCTCGACGAACCGTTCGGCGGCGTCGGGGATGCCGATGTCGGCGACTGTCACCGGCACAGCAATCGCTTCGAGTCCCGGTTTCTCGTCGTGGAACGTAACAACGTGGTCCGCCGCAACGGCGACACCGTGGCGTTCGCCCGTGTCGGCGTCGATACCGGAGGGGACATCAACGGCAACGACCGTCGCGTCTGTCGCATTGATTGCCTCGGCGGCGCTTGCCTCCGGCTCCCGAAGCGCACCCGTGATACCTGTCCCGAGCATTGCGTCGACGACGACATCGGCGTCGTCGAGAGACAGGTCGTCGGGGGCCGTGATTTCGGTCGTGTCGATGGCTGCCTGCTGTAGTGCGGTCCAGTTTTCGCGGGCGATGTCGGTTCGAATCGTCTCCGCGCGGCCGAGCAGCGAGACCGTCACGTCGTAGTCGGACAGAAATCGTGCCGCAACGAAGGCGTCACCACCGTTGTTGCCGCGACCGCAGACCATCGCCACCGAGGCATCGGGGTCGGCGACGGACTCGACAACCCGGGCGACGGCATTGCCGGACGACTCCATCAACTGCTTCCGCGGCACGCCGAGCGCCTCGGCGTTGGCGTCAACGACGGCCATTTCCTCGCTGGATATCATGGACGGCGGTTCGACCGGCGGCGACCTAACGGTTGTGCCGGCTAGCGGCGTATCTCGAAGCCGTCGACTCCCTCCGGGTCGTCGTACGCTGCATCGACGGATTCGACACGCGCCTTCGGGCTGCCCGTGTGACACCAGCCGACCATCGATTCGACAGCCTCACGGGGGCCCTCGAAGACGGCCTCAACGCGGCCGTCATCTAGGTTCCGGACCCACCCGTCGATATCCCGCTCCCGGGCTGTATCCCGTGTGTTCGCCCGATAGTAGACGCCCTGTACCCGACCGGAGACGTAGACGTGTGCACGGATGCGGTCGCTCATGCACGCGGGCGTTGTGTCGGCGACGACAAAAATCCAGCCGGCGACGGGGGGCCTGCCGGCAGATACCCCGGTTTCGGCGACCGAATTGTCGGTGGTACGGTATAATTATATGCGGCCTCGGCTTAGTACGGCTAGAATCGGACCGATGTCACGAGACCCCCGGCGGCTCGAGACGCTGTTCGAGCACGCGCCCGACATGATGAATCTCCACGACGCCGAGGGCACGATACTCGACGTGAACGAGCGCTTTTGTGCGGTGCTCGGCCGGGAGCGGGAGGACGTTCTCGGGAAAAAAATCTGGGAAATCGACACCGAAATCGAGCCTGACGGAATTCAACAAAAGCTCGGTCGTATCGAGCCGGGGGAACGAATCGCCGTCGAGACGCGCTTCGAGCGGGACGACGGGACCACGTTCCCGGTCGAACTCAACGTCCGGTGTGTTGATGTCGACGACGAGCGCCTGTTCGTCGTCATCTCACGAGACATCTCCGAACGAAAGCGACGAGAACAGCGGCTCCAACGACAAAACGAACGGCTCGAAGCGTTCGCGAGCACGGTGAGCCACGACCTCCGAAACCCGCTTGCGACCGCCCACGGATATCTCGACCTCGCCCGCGAGAGCGGCGACCCCGAGGATTTCGACCGCATCGACCAGAGCCTCACCCGGATGGAGCGCATCATCGACGACGTGCTCTGGCTGGCCCGCGAAGGACAGGAAATCGGCTCGACAAGCGATGTCGAGTTGGCGACGGCAGTTGCGGACGCGTGGACAGTGGTCGGCGGTGCCGGAGGGGATGCCCGCATTGAGATTGAAGACGGGCTCGGCACCGTCACCGCCGACAGTGACCGCCTCCGACAGCTCATTGAGAATCTCCTCGGCAACGCCGTCGACCACGGTGGCGAGGTGGTCCGCGTCGAACCGACAGCCGACGGCTTTGCCATCGAGGACGATGGCCCCGGAATCCCCGAAAGCGAGCGAGAACGGGTTTTCGAGCGGGGGCATACGCTTTCGGAGGACGGCTCGGGGCTCGGCCTCGCAATCGTCGACGAAATCGCCGAGGCACACGGTTGGTCGGTCGAGATAACCGACGGCGACCTCGGCGGCGCGCGGTTCGAGGTCACCACCGACGGCTAGTCGCCGGTTCGGAGGTGGTGGAAGACGTAGGTCTGTGTATACCCCGCATACTCGTTGCCGAACTGTCGGCGAATCGCTCGTGAGGTGTCGGCGTAGTTGCCGCGTGCGCAGTCGGGGTAGTGGTCTTCGATGGCCGTCCGAATCCACGTATCCAGCGGGACCGCTTCGAGATAGCCGAGCGAGAACAGCAGCACGCAGTCGGCGACTTTCTCGCCGACGCCGACAAACCGGGTCAGCGACTCCCGAGCGGCCTCGTACGCAAGTCCCACGGCGTCTGTCGGATGTGCGTCGCCGTTGGCGACCATCTCGGCGGTGCGCTGGACGTACGGCGCGCGGTAGCCAAGCGAGAGGTCCCGGAGGGCGTCTTCGCTTGCTGCGGCCAGCGCGGACGGCGTCGGGAAAGCAGTGTACTCGGTGCCGTCAAAAACAACCGTCTCGCCGTAGGCGTCGGCGAGGGCGGCCTGCATATCGTGTATCCGGGAGACGCGCATCTGGGCCGAACAGATGAATGAGATGAGCGTCCCGAACGGCGGGTCGCAGACGAGCCGTAGCCCACGGTGGGCGTCGTAGGCGCTAGTGACAAGTGGGTCATCCGGTGTCGCCTCGAAAATGGCATCGAGGTCATCGTCGAGCCGCAGTAACGCTTCGAGCCGCTCGTAGGCGTTCGGCGTTGAAGCGGCCCACTCTAATCGGTCGCCGACCGAGCGGACACGTAGCACTTCGGGCTCGTTTGTCTCGGTCGCCGTCGCCGGTAGCACGGTGTAATACCACGCCCCCTCTGCAGGCGCGTCGTCGTACATCCGTCCGTCTTCGCGCCGCCACAGGTACGACTGGCCGCTTTCGAGGGTCGTCTGCAGGTCCAGTCCGCCGTCGAAGGCCGCTATCGGGCGGCTCCCGGTGTCCATACAGTTTAGACGGCTCCTGTCGGCTTCGGGGTTTCGGGTCGTCGGCGGTTACCTGCTGTCCAGCGCCGCTCCGGCAGGCGTCGTGCCGTGCTTGACAAACGACAGGTAGAACGGCTCGCCACAGCCGGCCGCACCCGGGTCGCGGGTGGCGTCGTCCTCGCCGCAGACGAACCTGACACCGTCGGCCTCGGGAGTGTCGTAGTCTTCGTCCGCGGTGACGTAGTCCCATCCGTCGAGCGGATACGGCGTCACCGATTTGTCGGCGAGATAGCCATCCCGCTGGAGTTCGACGGTCGTCTCACAGCGCGGGCAGTAGTAGCTGACGGCAGGCATACCCGTTGTAGGCGTTCCGGGAGACTGAACGTGTCGGTTCCGGTGATTCGGTTGTCTCGACGCCGGGCGTCCAGCGCCTTTTTGCGCTGCCAACCCGTTTGGGTGTGTATGACGCTCACGCTCTATCGGCTCGAAGGCTGTCCGTACTGTGAATTCGTCGTCGACACGCTGGAAGACCTTCCCCTCGATTTCGAGAGCGTCTGGGTGGAGGGGCTTCACTCGAAGCGCAACGAAGTCCACGAAATCACCGGCCAGCGGCAGGTGCCGGCGCTCGTCGACGATGCTCACGGGGTCTCGATGAGCCAATCGGCCCGCATCATCGAGTATTTAGAGACGACCTACGGCGACGCCACCTCACCCGACGAGGTCGAACTCGACTTCTAGTCCAGTCCGTGGGGGTCGACGCCGGGGTCCGCAACCGGCGGCGCGCCAAGTGACAGCACGACACCCTCGTCGTCACCGATGTATCGGTGGCCATGGCCGACCTCGGGCTTGGCGACCCAGAACGTCCCCGAATCGACCTCGACGTACTCTGTCTCGCCGGAGCGACCGAGTTTCAGCGAAAACTCCCCGTCGAGTACGAAGTAGACCTCCTCTTGCTCGTGGTGGGCGTGGTACTGAATCTCGTCGCCCGGCTCGAAATACCAGACCGTCGCTCGGAGCTCCGAGAGCCCGAGCTGTTCGCCGACGGGTTTGATATCCAGGTCCGGCGGCACCTCGTCGATTTCCGAGAGGTCCGTCGTCGGCACGTCGTCGAGGTCGACTACCTCGTAATCCATGTTGACTATTGCCAGATGACGATAGCGTATAAAAGTGTCCGTCGGGCAGCGAGGCTCACTCTTCGAGAACTGTCTCGGTCAGCCGCGGCAGCGCCTCAGTCACGTCCGCCCGCAGGTCAAAGTCGGCCCGCTTCGACTGCTCTGTCCGGTCGAGGTTGACAACGACGAGTTGGCCGCCGTTGTCGACGGTGTGCCGCGGGAGAGAGGCTGCAGGCTCGACGGTTAGCGACGACCCGACAGCGAGAAAGACATCGGCTTCCCGAGCCGCCGACTGGGCCCGCATGAGGTCGTGTTTCGGCAGCTGTTCGCCAAAGAGGACGACATCGGGCTTGAGTACGTCGCCACAGCGCTCACACGTCGGTGGGGCCTCTCCAGCCGTAACCCGCTGTACCGCCTCATCGATGTCGATGCGACGGTTGCAGCCGGTGCAGGCTGCACGCCGACCGTTGCCGTGAATCTCGATTGGGTCGTCGCTGCCGGCGGCCTGGTGGAGGCCGTCGACGTTCTGCGTGATGAGTGTATTGAGATGTCCGGCCGCCTCAAGGTCTGCTAAGGCCTCGTGAGCAGCGTTTGGCTCGACCCCGTCGCCGAAAAGGTCCGCTATCAGCTCGACCCGGTCGCGCCAAAAGCCCGCCGGGTCGGCCCGAAAGCGGCTCATATGGAAGTCGTTGGGGTCGTATTCGTTCCAGAGGCCGTCCTCCGAGCGGAAATCAGGGATGCCGGAGGCCGTCGACACGCCCGCACCGGTGAGCGCGGCGACGGTCTCGGCGTCCCGGACCGCGTTTGCTGCCGCCGAGAGCGTCTGGTCCATACCGCGTTTGCGTGACGGAGTCACAAAACCGCTACGCCGGTTACCGACCGGGCAGGTTGACGCGGCCGCCCTCGGGTTCGGTCTCGGGGAATATCTTTCCGGGATTGAGGATGTCCGTCGGGTCGAGGGCAGCCTTCACCGCCCGCATGGCCGCAACGCCGCCCTCGCCGTGCTCGGCCTCTAGGAATCGGCGCTTGCCCATACCGATGCCGTGTTCGCCGGTCGCCGTCCCGCCGTGTTCGAGCGCCCGCTCGACGATGGCGTCGTAGATTTCTTCGGCTGTCTCGACCATCGCCCCGTCATCCTGGTCGACGAGCACGGTGTAATGGATGTTGCCGTCGCCAGCGTGGCCAAAGCAGGGCAGCAAGACATCGTATTCCTCGCCGAGGTCGCGGATGTATCGGACCATCTCCGGGTAGTCGCTGAGCGGGACCGTCACGTCACCCGGGTGCCGCGGCGAAAGCTCCGGGTCGTACTGCTGGATTGCGAAGGCGAGTTCGTCGCGAGCACGCCACAGTTCGTCCATTCGGTCCTCGTCGGCGATTTCGAACTCCGTTACGTCGTGGGCCTCCAACACCGTCCGGAAGAAGGCCACCTCCTCGTCGATGCCGTGGTTGGCGTGGAACTCGAAGAATATCATCGCTCCCTCGGGCAGCCCCGTATCGAAGTACTCGTTTGCCATCTCCGCGGCCAGCGGGTCAAGCAACTCCAGCTTCGCCACATCGACGCCGGACTGGACGACATCGGAGACGGCCTCCGCGGCGGCGTCAACCGACGCAAAGACCGCACGGCCGCCCTGTATCTGCTCCGGGCGGCCCTCAAGTTCGAGGGTCGCCCGCGTGACGACGCCGAGTGTCCCTTCGCTGCCGATGATGAGGTCCTTGAGATTGTAGCCGGAAGAGGTCTTGACCGCCTTGCTCCCCGTCTCGATGACCGTCCCGTCGGCGAGAACGACCTCCAGTTCTAGTATCCAGTCAGCGACTTCGCCGTATCTGACGGTCTTTTGGCCCGAGGCGTCGTTTGCTATCATCCCACCGATGGTTGAGAGATTGCCCGACGACGGCATCGGCGGGAAAAACAGACCGTGGTCGGCGGCCGCTGCATCGACGGCCGACCCCATCACTCCCGGTTCGACATCAATCTGAAAATCATCGGGGCGAACCGCCAGCACCGAATCGAGCTTTGTCATATCCATACTGATGCCGCGGAACAGCGGGACAGCGTTGCCTTCCAGCGACGTGCCGGCGGCGTATGGTGTGACCGGAACACCGTGTTCGTTTGCCGCCGCCAAGACCGCCGAGACATCCGCCGTCGAGGCCGGCCAGACAACCGCGTCGGGCGTGACGCCGAAGCCGGCTTCCTCGGCGACCCAGTCGGCAGCGTGGTTCTCGCGCTCCCCCTCGTTGAACGAGACATCCCCCTCAAGGGCCAGCCCGTCAAGAAACGAGCAGTCGTGTGGCATACAATGTCTGCTGACCGCGGCGTGCATAAATCTGTTCGCGCAAGCATACCACCGGCTGAGCCTTCCGCTGGAAGCATAATATAAAAACAGTGGTTAACAACCGGCAAAATAACGGCTCGGGCAGGAGTTTGATAAGCCGGCGGCGCGGACGGAACCTACGATGAAAGCAGCAACCGTAACTGAATACGGCGAGGCCGATGTACTGGAGGTAACCGACCGCGAACGTCCACGCCCGGGTGAGGGCGAGGTGCTTATCGAAGTTGAGGCGGCCGGCATCAACTTCGCTGACATCATGCAGCGCCGCGGCCATTATCAGGGCGGCCCCTCCCCCGAGTACGTGCCCGGAATGGAGGTTGCCGGCACCATCGCCGAGGTTGGCGACGGCGTCAACCGTGAGGCAGGCGAAGCGGTCGTCTCGCTCGTCAACGGTGGCGGCTACGCGGAGTACGCTACCGCCGACGCCCGTGGGCTGCTGGATATCCCCGGGGACCTAAGCTTCGAGGAGGCCGCCGGCTTCCCCGTCCAGTGGCTCACCGCTCACAACTGTCTCCACGAGTGGGGCGGCCTCGAAGCCGACGAGACGGTTCTGGTCCACGCCGCCGCTGGCGGCGTCGGGAGTGCGGCCGTCCAGCTGGCCGACGAGGCCGGCGCTGCGGTCATCGGCACCGCCTCTACCGAGGAGAAACTCTCGATGGCGTCCGACCTCGGGATGGACCACGGCATCCAGTACACCGAGGAGGACTTCGTCGACCGTGTCAACGAGATTACCGACGGCGACGGCGTCGACCTCGTGCTCGACGGCATCGGCAGCGACACCTCCGACCGGAGCCTGCAGGCGCTGCGGTCGTTCGGCCGCATGGTCTCCTACGGCGCCGCCGGCGGCGAACCGGGGCGGCCGAACACCGCCGACCTGCTGTTTTCCAACCAGCGCGTCATCGGCTACCATCTCGGGCGCGCAATCGAACAGAAGCCGATGAAGGTGATGGGTGCAGTGCCGGAGCTAACCCAGCTACTCGGTGAGGGGACACTTGAGGTACAGGTCGGCCACACCTTCGACCTCGAAGAAGCCGCCTCGGCCCACCAGTTCATCGAAGACCGCAAATCGAGCGGGAAGGTCGTCCTCGTTCCCTGAGACTCCCGTCGCGGAAAAAAGGCCGCACGCCCAATAGCTGCTAGGCGAGCCACGGCAGCCTGATGTCTCCCCGTCGGCCGTCAAGGACGCCGAATTCTTCGTTGCGCCGTAGCTCCAGCCACCGGAGCAGCCGGGCGGCCCAGCGGAGCTTTTCGGCCTTCGCTGCGGAGACGGCCGTATCGTCGAAGTCCCATCCCGGGAACACCAGCCGGTCGGCCCCGCAGGCGTCGGCGAGAAACGCCGCACGGTCGCCGTCGGTGAAGCCACCGGGATTTACCACTGGGGGCCGGGGAGCGGCCTGTGTCGTCGGCAACACCGACCCGACGTCGATGGCCGGCACGTACGCCTCTATGAGGTCGACGTTGTCACCGTGGGCGTGAACAGCGACCGGCGTTCCGGCCGCCGCGAGTTCGACCGCAGTCTCGGGATTCTTGTCGAGGTCGGTTACCATGCAGTCGACGGCGACACCGGCGTCTCGGCAGACATCGGCGGCTGTCGAGGCGGCGACGACGGTGTCGGCACGCCGTGCCCGGTCGAGGTCAGCAGCAAGCGACGGGCCACCGCCACAGACGGCGACCGTTCCCGGAAGGTCGATGCTGTCGCTTTTCAGCGGCGCGGCATCGGTGACTAACCCGAAGAGCACGTCGCGCGCCGCAACGTCTCCAGCGGCGTCGTAGCCGAACGCCGTCAGTATCGCCTCATACGCCGGTTGCCACTCTCGGTGAAGCATCGCCACTAAACAATGTGAAAGACTGGGCCCCGAGGACACCGTTGGCCCCTACCCGACTGTGTCCTCCGGGCTTCCAATCGTGCGTTCCGGGGCCTTCGGTATAAGCTTTCTTGTACTGTGGGCCGTGCGTCTGCCATCCGTCAGACGCCGCCAAACTGGGCCGAGAGCTCCGTTATCGCCTCGCTGGCCCGCTGGGGCGCGTCGGCATCGTCCTCGATGGCCGTCCGCAGCGTCTTGAAGCCATCGGCCGTTCCGACGACGACGAGCCGGTCGCCGTGGTAGGTTTCGAGCCCTACCGTTCGGGCCTGTTCGCCCAGATACGCCGCCGGCCCCGACGGCAATCCAAAGGCGACAGCGTGCGGAAGCACCGACGGCTCCGGAGCGTCGTCAACTGTCCGGCCGAGATGGCGAGCCAGTTCCCGGTCCGTCGTCACGTCGAGTGCTTCGAAGCCGGAACCGTTTGCCCGCTCCGGAGTGAACTCGTGGCCGACAAGCGCCGCATCCCGTGTCTCGGCGACATCGTGGGTTCGGATGACGTGTGCGCCCCGTTCGACGGCCATCGACGTCGCCGCCAGCGACACCGGCAGCGCGGCCTCGGTGTCGCGGCCGGCGATATCGCGCAGGAAGTTCTTCCGGTTGATAGAGACGAGCAGCGGCCGGCCGTAGGCGCGGAACTCCCGCAGCCGCCGGAACGTCTCGCGGTCGTCCTCGATGGTCTTCGTTTCGCTCCAGCCGCCGAAGGCCGGGTCAAGGATCGTCTTCTCGGTAAACCCGTTCTGTTCTAATGCCGCATAGATGTCGTCGACATCGTCGATTGCGCCCGGCCGTTCAAGATCCGGCGGCGAGGCCATCTTCGAGACGGCGACATCGTACTCCGCACAGACGGTCGTCATCTCCGGGTCGGCGAAGCCGCAGATGTCGTTTACCATGTCAAAACCAGCGTCAAGGGCGGCCTCCGCGACCTCGTGGTACCGGGTCTCGATGGACCAGACGGCGTCACCGGAGGTCGAACGCAGCGTCTCGACAGCGGTGTCGAGCCGGTCGAGTTCTTGGTCGGCCGACAGCACCTCGAACTTTTTGTTTGCTGACTCCAGCCCGACGTCGACGATGTCAGCGCCCTCGCCGATGAGGTCCTCGTCGACGTAGCGGGCCGCCTCGTCGGGCTCATCGAAGACGCTTGGGTCGTAGGGGGATTCCTCGGAGACGTTCAACACGCCCATGATTCGTGGCGGGTGGTCGTCGCCGATCTGCAGGCCAGCGGCGTCTACCGTTCGCATACCGTTTCAGTCGGCCCGCGACGGGTAAAGCCGACCGAAACCGGCAGGCCCGCCCCGTGATACGGCTTCACAATTGCGCCGAGACGGACGCGCTTATACGCGGCGGCTGCCAAGCCGGACCAGCCACATGCCGAACATCGCTGTCGCCGTCGTCGGCGCGGAGACACCGGGCAACGTCGGCACCATCGCCCGCTCGATGAAGAACTTCGGGCTCTCGGAGCTGTATCTCGTCGACCCGCCGGAGCTTGACCCCGACGGCGAGGCGTACGGCTTCGCCGGCCACGCCCGCGAGGACGTGCTTCCGAACGCCACCGAAGTCGAGTTTTCGTATCTGACAGAGCAGTTCTACACGGTCGCCTGCACCGCGACAACCAACGAGGACGCGACGAAACACGTCCGGTACCCGTTCATCGAGCCGGCGGCGCTCTCCGACGAGCTGGCTGGCCTCGACGCCGACGTGTGTATCGTCTTCGGCCGCGAACGCGTCGGCCTGACGAACGACGAACTCGCCCAGCTGGACCGTATCTGTTCGATTCCAGCCGACGGCGACTACCCCGTGTTGAACCTCGCACAGGCCGCAACAATTGTCCTCTATGAGCTCCGCGAACTGACCGTCGAAGAGACCCAACATCCAAAGCAGGCCCACGAACGGGCCGACGAACACGAAATTGAGGGACTCCACGAGACGTTCTCGGAATACCTCCACGAGGTCGGCCATCCGGAGGAGAAGATACCCAAAACCGAGCGGCTCTTCCGCCGGCTGGCCGGCCGCGCCAGCCCGACCGGCCGAGAGGCCCGGACGCTACGCGGCGTGCTCCGCCGTGGCGCGCTGGTCGCCAGCGGCGAAATCCCGCGCCCAGGTACGTCGGACCCCGGAGACGAACCGAATCAGAAGGACGAATCGAATCGGGAAAACGAGTAGCTAGGCGCGCTTCTGTATCTCTTCTCGCAGCAGTTCGGAGACGACTTCACCGTCGGCCTTGCCGCGGAGCTGGCCCATACACTCGCCCATGAGTCCGGAGAACGCCCCCATGCCCTCAGCCTCTACTTGGTCGGCGTTGCGCTCGATAACCTCGACGACGGCTTCGCGGACCGTCTCGCGGTCGACACCGCCGAGACCGGCCTCCTCGACGGCCGCTTCGGCGGTGAGCGATGGGTCGTCGGCGAGCGTCTCCAGCGCCGGATTGATACCTTCCTGCGGCAGGTCGCCGGCCTCGACGAGTTCAAGGACAGAGAGCAGATGCTCGTCGGTGAGATTTTCGACGGCAACGTCGTCGCGTCGCAGTTCCGTTAGGGTCGACGCAAGCGTGCCGGCGGCGGTCGTCGGGTCAACACCGCGGTCGACGGCCGTCTCGAAGACGGGCATGTATCGTCCGTATGCGACCTGCTCAGCCAGTCCGGCGTCGAGTCCGAGGTCGGACTGATAGCGGTCGACTCGCTCGGTCAAAAGCTCCGGTGGGTCGATGTCGCTTGGGTCCGGTTCGACCGGCGGCACGTCCGTTTCGGGGTACATCCGCGCTGCACCCGGCAGCGGCCGCAGATAGCGGGAGGTGCCGTCCTCGTTTGCCCCGCGAGTCTCCTCGGGGACGCCTTCGATGGCCGTCTCGGCGCGGTCGGCAACGGCCTCGATGGCCGTCTCGGCGACGTCGGTGTCAGCGGCGACCAGCGCGACGGCATCGGCCGCATCGGCTCCGACAGCGTCTCGGAGCGCTTCGACCTCGGCCTCGCTGACGCCGTAGGCCGGGAGTTCGTCGGTATGGAAGATGCCGCCCGCGCCGTGCCGCTTGGCGTGGTCGGAAAGCTCGGTGCCGAGCCGACGGTCGGGCTGGATTTCGCGGCCAACGAGGCCGTCGAACCCATCGAGCCGAACCGCTTCGACGCGTTCTGCCCCCGCGATGACGCCGCTTTCGGTGTCCTCGAAGACCTCGGTCACATCTCGTGGCTCGCCGACGGCAGCATCGCGCTCCCGGAGCGTCTCGGCGATGTCGAGCAGCTCGATTTGCCGGCCGACCTCGTTTTCGACGAGGTCGTCGATGTCGTCGAGGCTCTGGACGCCCTTCATCTCGACGCGTGCGCCCTCCTCGATGGAGACGTTGACGTCCTGTCGGATGGTTCCGAGGCCGCGTTTCACCTTGCCCGTCGAGCGGAGCAACATCCCGATTCGCTCGGCGGCCTCGCGGGCCTGCGTCGGCGTCCGGATATCCGGTTTCGTGCCGATTTCGACAAGCGGGATGCCCAGCCGGTCGAGGCCGTATGTGACGCCGTCGTCGTGTTCTTCGATGCGAGCGGCCGACTCCTCTTCCAGCAGCATATCTGCGATGCGGACCGCTCCCTCGTCGGTCTCGATTTCGCCGTCGGTCGCCAGCAGCGTCGACCGCTGGAAGCCGGAGGTGTTCGAGCCGTCGACGACGATTTTCCGCATCACCTGCGCCTGGTCGACGACGCTGCAGTCCAGCAGCGTCGCAATCTCCATCGCCGTCGCAAGCGCCTCCTCGTCGAGACGGTGTGGCGGTTCGTCGTCTTCTTCGACGAGACAGGTCGTATCAAAGGCGAGATACTCGAACTCCCGGTCGACGCGGGATTCTTCGAGCGCCGCCTCGTCGAGTTCGCCGAGCTCCGATTTCGTCGGATGGAGATAACGGGTAAACGAGCGGACCGCCTCCTCGGGTTCCCGGCGTTCTGTCGGACAGTTACAGAAGAGCTTGGTCTCGGTATCGAGCTGCTGGTGGATTTCCAGCCCGGCGACGAGACCCAGGTCCTCGTAGTCGTAGCTCATTGCCTGTCGATGCGTCGGCGACGGTCAAAAAAGACACCATCCGCACGGGTCGGCAGTCGGTCGTTACTCGAAGTCGCCTTCCTCAAGCGCGGCCCGAAGCACCATACCGAGCGCAAGGTGCTGGCGGGCGGCCTCCGCGATGTCGGATTGGGCCTCCGTAGCGTCGTCGAGGGTGTATTCCTTGGTCTTGACGAGTTCGCGCTGTTCGAGTACGTCCTCGTCACAGAGGTCATGCAGGCGCGGATACACCGTGCCGGGGCTGAGAATCGTGTCGAACTCCTGTGCGAGGTCGTCGAGCAGCTGCTTGCCGTGCGTGTCGGAGCTCCGCAGCGCCACAAGCGAAAGCAGCAGCTCGTCCAGCGAGGATTTGACGTGGGTTTCTTCGAACGAGAAGCCGTCCGTGCCGAAAAGCGAGGCCTCAACCTCGTCGACGACTTCGGAAATCGCCGTTCCCGGCGCTTCGCTCTGCCCGGTACCGTCCAGCTCGGCCCGGAGCTGGGAGACGGTTATTGACTGGTCGCTTTCTGCCGACCCGAGCTGGGCGGTGGGGTCCATCTCTGTCATCGGTATACTGTACTCACCCCGAAGTATATAACAGCGCCCCGCGTTTTCAATCGGCGAATAATGGCCGTTGGATTTTTATACAAGAAGTAGCTGACAGTCAGTCGTCGCCGAGGATGACCCGCTCGGTCATCGCCTTCGGGTCAAGCACTTCGTCGGCTTCCGCCTCGGTGAGGTAGCCTTCCTCGACAGCGACCTCGCGGACGGTTTTGCCCTCTTTGAGCGCCTGTTTTGCGACCTTGGACGCCTTATCGTAGCCAATGGCGGGGTTCAGCGCCGTCGCGAGCGCCATCGACTGTTCGACCTTCGTCCGGCAGTGGTCGGCGTTGGCTTCGAGCTTGCCGACGAACCGCTCGCCGAAGAGTTCGGCGCTACTGGCGATAATCGAGGCGCTCTGCAGGAAGTTGTACGCGAGCACCGGCTTGTAGAGGTTCAGGTCGATTTCGCCGCGCGCCGCGCCGGCCGACACCGCCGCGTCGTTGCCGATGACCTGCTTGTGGACCTGATTGACCGATTCAGCGACGACCGGGTTGATTTTGCCGGGCATAATGGAGCTCCCCGGCTGGTTTTCGGGCTGTTCGACCTCGCCGAGACCGTTCCGCGGCCCCGAGGCGAGCAGTCGGAGGTCGTTGGCGATTTTGTTCATCGAGCCGGCGACGGTCCGGAGCGCGCCGTGGGCCTCGCTCATCGCGTCGTGGGCGGCCTGGGCCTCGAAGTGGTTGTCCGCCTCGCGGAACGAAAGGCCCGTCTCCTCGGAGATGTATTCGGCGGCCCGCTCGGGGAACTCCGGATGCGTGTTGAGCCCCGTCCCGGTGGCCGTGCCACCGAGGGCGAGTTCTTCGAGCCGTTCGGTCGCGCCTTCGACGCGGTCGATACCCTTCTCGATTTGGGTCCGGTAGCCGCCGAACTCCTGTCCGAGCCGGACGGGCGTGGCGTCTTGCAGGTGGGTGCGGCCGGTCTTGACGACGGCATCGAATTCGTCTTCCTTAGCCGCCAGTTCCTCAGCAAGCGTCTCAAGCCCCGGAAGGACGTCTTTCCGGGCGGCCTCCAGCGACGCAACGTGCATCGCGGTCGGAATCACGTCGTTGCTCGATTGGCCGTAGTTGACGTGGTCGTTGGGGTGGATTTCACGGGTGCCGATTTCACCGCCGTAAATCTCGGTCGCCCGGTTGGCGATGACCTCGTTTGCGTTCATGTTCGAGGACGTCCCCGAGCCGGTCTGGAAGACATCGACCGGGAACTGGTCGTCGTGTTCGCCGGCGATGACCTCGTCGGCGGCCTCGATGATGGCTTCGGCCTTGTCGGCCTCCAGCAGCTCGAGGTCGAGGTTCGCCTTCGCGGCGGACTTCTTGACGATGCCGAGCGCGCGGATGAACCGGCGCTGGAAAGTGATGCCTGAGACGGGGAAGTTCCCGAGCGCGCGTTGGGTCTGTGCGCCCCAGTAGGCGTCGGCCGGCACTTCCATCTCGCCGAGGCTGTCCCGTTCAATGCGGTAGTCCGTGTCCTCGTCTGCCATAGGCGGCATCTCGTACGGGGGGACGTAAAACGCACCGAAACGAGACCGGCGTGGTCACTCGGGAGTGCGGGTCGTAAGCTCCAGCGCGTGGATGTCGGTCGTCATCGCCTCGCCGAGGGCGTCGTAGACCAGCTGGTGTTGGTCGACGAGCGATAGCTCCTCGAACGCCGGGGAGACGACGGTCGCTTCGAGGTGGTCGTCGTCGTGTTTCCCGCGGGCGCGGCTGACGGTCGCCTCGCAGTCTTCGAGCGCTGCCTCGATTTCGGCCTCGACGTCTTCGGGCGTCATATCACGCCGTGCGGGCGCGGCGACCAAAAGCCCGCCGTCCCCGGCCAGCCCGGACGCCGCCAGCGACCAACCGAGCGGCTTTACCGTCCCGGCGACCAGCCCGCGGTATGGACTGTACCGTCGTTCGGTACGGCGAACTCGGCGTCAAGGGGCAGTCGGTTCGTCGACGCATGGAGACGCGGCTCCGCGAGAATATCGCGGCAGCCCTTGAGTCCGACGGCATCTCCGGCTCCGTCGAGCGGCGACACGGCCGGCTCGTGGTACACACCACTGCGCCGGAAGCAGCCGCCCGAGCCGTCACAGCGGTTCCCGGTGTCGCCTCGGCAAGCCCCGCTGTGCGGGTCTCGCCGGAGGCCGCCGAGATTGAAGCCGCACTCGCCGACCTCGCGCGCGGCCGCGAGTTCGACAGCTACGCCGTCCGCGCATCGCGCGCCCGCGATGACCACCCGTTTACGAGCCCCGAACTGGAGCAAAGCGGCGGGGCAGCCGTCGGCGAGGTGACGGACGCAACAGTCGACCTTGAGGCCCCGGCGGTGACCTTCGAAGCCGACGTACGGCCGGACGTGGCCTACGTTTTCGCAGCCCGGCACGAGGGACCGGGGGGGCTCCCGGTCGGCACACAAGCCCCGCTCGTGGCGTTGGTCTCCGGCGGCATCGACTCGCCGGTCGCCGCCGCAGAGATGCTCCGCCGGGGGGCACCGGTCATTCCGGTCTACGTCGACCTCGGCGACTACGGCGGTGTCGACCACCGTGCTCGGGCCATCTCGACCTGCGAGCGGCTCGCAGCGCGTGCGCCCAACACCGACTGCCGACCCTACGTCGTCGACGGCGGCGATACTCTCGACGACATCGCGTCGGCACTGGACCGGGGGCGGATGCTTTCGGTGCGGCGGTACTTTTTCGCCGTCGCCGAGGCCATCGCCGAAATCGAGGACGCCGCCGGCATCGTCACTGGCGAGGCCCTCGGACAGAAATCGAGCCAGACCGCCCGGAACCTGCAGGTCACCTCCGCGGCGGTCGAACTGCCGGTCCATCGGCCGCTGCTCTCGATGGACAAACCGGAAATCACCGAGCGGGCACGGAAGCTGGGAACCTACGAGGAAGCGACGATACAGGCCGGCTGCAACCGGCTGGCCCCGGACACCCCCGAGACAGACGGCCGCCTCGAAAAGCTCCGCGACCTCGAACCCGACAACCTTCTGGAACGCGCCCGTGAGGACGCGCTGGCCGCAACACGGGTGTCGCTTTCGGACGCCTGAGCGCGGTCAGGTCCAGCGGTCCAGCCCTGTCTGGATGACGGACTCCTCGATGCGTTCGAAGCCGCGTTCGACCTCGTCGGCCGGCACCCCCCACGTCTCGGTGACGAACTCGCGTGCGCGCTCGAAGTCCGGGTCGATGTCCGTATCGTAGTCGTAGTCGTCTGTGACCGCGGGGTCGAGAAACAGCTCGCGGATGCGGTCGGCGTGGGGGATGTCGTCGTCGCGGGCCGCCAACACGCTCCGAAGGTCGCCGTGTTCATGAATCAGTTTCACGGCGGTTTTCGGTCCAACGCCGGAGAGTCCCTCGTTGAAATCGGTCCCCATCAGGATGGCGGCGTCAACGAGGCCCTCCCAACTCAGGTCGTGGGTCGAAAGCGTCGCCTCGAAATCCATGCACTCGGGGTCGCCGTTGCTCGTCAGCCCCCGCAGCGTGTACGGAGCGCCAAGCAAGAGCGCGTCGTAGTCCTCCGAGCCGACGTAGTCGGCGTCGCCGCGTCGAGCCATGTGAGCAGCCTGTGCCTCCCCTTCAGCGGGCGCTTCGACGACCGGCACGTCGAGCCGTGCAAGGAGCTCGCGGGTTGTCTCTACAATCGTGTCCGTGAGCCGCTGGGTCCGAGACTCGAGGGCGGCGATTTCGGCGGCGTCGGTCTCGTCGCGTTCCTTTGCGGCTTCGAGCTGTGCCTCGTAGCGTTCGCGCTGGTCGCGTCGCTTTTCGACCTCGTCGGCTTTCAGGTCGGAGACACCACCGTCGAAGACGAACACCGGCGTCACGTCGTGTTCGAAGAACTTGGGCAGCCCCTGGACGACGCCGATGAGGTTGGCGACCTCCTCGCCGTC
Source organism: Natronomonas pharaonis DSM 2160 (assembly GCF_000026045.1). NCBI lineage: Archaea > Methanobacteriati > Methanobacteriota > Halobacteria > Halobacteriales > Natronomonadaceae > Natronomonas > Natronomonas pharaonis. The sequence goes on from NC_007426.1 coordinate 1,825,618, forward strand.
GGCGGTCGTGTACGCCTCGCTCCGGGTGAACTTGACGGTGGTCGTCAGGTACCGATACAGCCAGTTGTGGGCGTCGACAGCCACGACCGACCCGCCGAGTTCGTCGAACGGCTTGGGCTCGATGGCCGCCAGCGTCCGGAGGTCCGCGTTTCCCATTGTGCCCGGGTTCGCACGGCGCGGGCTTGAAATCGCCGGTCGGCGGACGACGAGAGTGTTTTCAACCTGAGGCGGCTACCGTAGAGCAATGAGTCGTCGGCAGACCGTCGACCGTGCCGCAGTGGCCGTCTTCGCCGCCTTCTCGATTGCCGGACTCTTTGTCTTCCGAGCGGCAATGGGCTGGTCAGTCACGGACCCGTACGTCCCGGCCGGCGTCCACGAGGCGCTGCCGGCGACGGCCTGGATTTCCGTTGTTCCGCTGTTCGTCCTCGTGGGGCTGCTGGCGGCGATCTTCGTATACCGGCTCTCGGGCGTTCCGATGCCCGGCAGCCGGTATCGCGACTAGTCCGTGGGCTCGGGGGGCGTTGCCTGTCGCTTCCGACGTAGGAAGGCCGTCTCTGCTTGTTCGAGGTCACGTTCGCGGTACCGGTCGAGGCCACGCTGGTACGTCTCCTTCGAGCGGTCCGGCGCGGGCGCGTCAGTCGGTCGCTCCAATATCAGCTCCGCGATGCCGGTCGTTTCGCCGGTGTATGCAAACCCCGCCCGGTAGAGCGCCTCGTAGGCGAAGGGGTTGTTCACCGCGATTTTGGCCGTCGCATAGCCGCGCCTTTCGGCCCGTGCGACGACGAAGCGGCAGAGCCGCGGGCCGAGCCCCTCGCCGCGGCGGTCCGCCCGGACGGTGACATACCGAAGCCACAGCGTCTCCGGAGCGGTCCGGTCGGCGTTGAACGCGACGGCGGCGACAATATCGTCGTCGAAGTCGCGTTCGGTGTCGGCACCGCTCGGGTCGCGGACGACGGCCTTGCCCGTCGAAGACATGACGAACTTGCCCGCGTAGCTGAATTGACGGTAATCAAGCCGCAGGGTCGGTCCGTCAGGGGGCCACCCGAGCAGTTCCGGCTCCATAGCGGGGCTTGTGGGACAACGATGTTATGGCCGGCGGTCGATGGCCGCGTATGCGCTGGGATGTACAGGCCTTCGACCTGTTTGCGCCGCTGTACGACATCTGGATGCCGTCGGCCGACGAGACCGCGCTCCGAAAGGGACTGGCGTGTGCCGACCGCGAGGGAGACCGAATCATCGATGTCGGCGGCGGCTCCGGGCGGGCCGCCCGGACTGTCGGCGCGACAGTCGTCGACCCTGCTGCCGGAATGCTGGCGCGGGCGCGGGCCAAAGGGCTCGAAACCGTCCAGGCGAGCGCGACCGACCTCCCTCATCCGGACGACTCGGTCGATGCCGTCATCGTCGTCGACGCGCTTCACCATTTCCCCGACCCCGAGGCGGGCCTCGCGGAGATATCGCGCGTGCTCGCGCCGGGCGGCGTCCTCGTCGTCCGCGAGTTCGACCGCTCGACACGGCGTGGCCGGCTCCTCGAAGCCGGCGAGCATCTGTTCGGCTTCGAATCGACGTTCTACACTGCCGCGGAGCTAGAAGCAGCCATCGAGGCGGCCGGGTTGGAGGCACGTCCGGTCGAGTACGGCTTCGAGACGACTGTTTGCGGCGTCGCACCCGCCGGCAGGGACGACGAGTAGCCACCGGCTGATGGACTACTCGCCGTCCGGCCGCCGAGGGAGCACCTGTCCCCAGACGTGTTTGTCCAGCAACCGAACCGTCATCGGCTCCTTGACCTCGATACAGCAGGAGAGCCGCGGGTAGCCGAACCGGACCGCCGCCGCATCATGCCAGTGGGCCGGCTCCGGTGGCGGGTCGACCTCGACGGTGCAGGTCGCACACAACCCCCTGCCGCCACAGTTGACCCGCGAAGAAACCGTCCCGTAGACTGAAAAGCCTCGTTCGAGGAGCACATCCCGGAGTACCGACCCACGCTCGACCGTGATGGTCGATTCGTCAGCAGCGGTGATAACGGTCAGTTCGATGTCATCGCCCATGCGAACGATTAGCCCGGGCGTCACAAAACCGCTCCGCCGCCGGCGATGTACAGGCGGTTGAGGCGACTGCCCGGGGGCTTGCCCCCGGGGTGAGTTCACCACCTAGCGGAGTTTGAAATAGAGGAACCGCCACGCCGAGATGACGACCGCGCCGCCGACGAGCATGATGCCGATGAAGACCGGCTCAACGCCGCGTTGGGGGAGGGCGACGTATCTGACGACGAAGCCGACGATTGCGGCCGGCACCCACGACCGGATAGCGAGCGGAATCGAGGAGTTCGGCGCGGAGCCGCCGCCGGGCGAGTAGGCACCGATGAGCGGCGCACAGATAACCCACCCGAGGAGGAAGGGGCCGGCAGCGGCCAGATAGATTGTCGGGTCTGCGAGCATGGCGTCGAGTGGCCAATGCGAAAGCGTCCCGAGGAAGATGAACGCGAGCAGGACAACGATGTCTCCGACCGCTATCGGCCACGTGCTCGCATCGAGGCGCTGTTCCAGGAACGACTGCTCTGACATGGCCGACCGTTCGACGGGGGCGTATCAAACCCTTGCGGATTCGATGCCGAAACGGCTTTTCGCCGGCCGGCCGAACGCGGTTCCGTGCGAGGTCGTCCCCGCCCCGGACGCCGGTCCTCCAGAGCGGCGCTTGTCGTCTCCAATCTCGTCCCGCTCGTCGCCGCCGTCCTGCTCGAGTGGTCGTTGACGGTACTGCTCGGTATCTACGTCCTTGAGTTGTATGCGGTGCTGTTTTGGACTGCGGTGAAGCTACCGTTCGCCGAGCGGACGGTGGTCCTCGACGAGGAGCCGACAGAGACCCGCTTCCGGCTGTTCGACCGGGGCTGGTCGACTGACCTCGAAGAAAAGCGCGGCGGCATCCGGCTTTTCGGATGGTTGCCGCCGGTGTACCCGCGGAACATCCCTGCGTTCGTCGTGTTCACCGTCTTCGTCGCGCCGTTGGCTGCTCTCGTCGCCTTCATCGTTTTCGCACTGTCGCAGCCGACAATCACCACGGAGGTCGTCTCGTTGTTACTTTTGGGGGGACTGGCGGTCTTTCTTAGCCGCGGTGTCTCCTTTGTCACGGAGTACCTGTGGCAGGGCGGCTACCGTGACCACTCGACCCGGAGCCTCATCTCCGGGCCGTTCCGCTATCTCGCCGGCTTCGGCGTCCTGATGATTGTTCTCTCCGCGGCCGTCACTGAGGCGTCAAACCCCGATGGAGTCTCGACGGCGGCGGTGCTCGTGGTGGTTGTCGCCGGGAAGATAACGGCCGAACTGTACTTTTACTGGCGGGACCACACCGAAGGCGGGCGGCCGCTCTTCGAGCGGTTCCTCGATGGCGACGAACGACGGCCGTCGTTGCCGGAGCCCCCTGACGCGGACCCGACAGCCATCCTTCGGCCGCGGCGGCTCGCGGTCGCCGGCGGTGGGCTTCGGCGCGGGGTCGCATACCTGTTCGTCGGCGGCGACGGGTCGCTCGGCGTCCTGTTCGTGGGGGCGTGTCTACTGGCGGCGCTCGTCTCGCCGGGGGCCGTCCTCGTCGTCGCCGCGGGGGTCGGGATTCCGGTCGTCGCGCTGCGGGCGTTCGTCTACTGGCTGCGATACGGGCCGCTGGAGTATCGCCTCTATGCGGATGTCGTCATCGAGCACGACCGGCTGCTGGCGGCGCCACAGCGACGGCTGCCGCGCGGTGCGGTCGGTGACGTTGCAACACACGAGCCGAAACTGCCACAGCTCCTTGCCAACGAAAGCGTCGAGCTTCGGCCGGCCGGCTGGAGCGATGCCGGGCCGGTTACGGCTCGCCATCTACCGGACGGCGAGCGGCTTCGGGAGTGGGCCGACGGCTAGCCGGCGGTTGCGTCGTCCCTTTCTAGCCCGGCGTCGGTCGGCGGGCGCAACAGGAGCGCCGCCAGCCCCGCCGCGACCGCGAGCGCACCGCCGAGTGTGAGCGTCGGCACCCAGCCGAACGCCGCGACAAGGGCTCCAGCGACCGTGCCCGCGAAGACGCCGCCGCCGACCTTCGCGGTGTAGAGGGCGGCGTAGTTGCTCGAAGAGTGTTCCGCGCCGTAGTAGTCGGCGACCATCGCCGGGAAGTAGACGTACAGCGGCGACGAAAAGAACATCGCTCCCAGCACGAAGGCGACGAAGGCGATGCCGGCATCGGCCACTCCGGCGGGAACGAGCGCCAGTCGGAACGCGCCCGCGAGAACGAACGAGACAGCCATGACGTGCACGCGGTCGAAGCGGTCCGAGACCGCCCCCAACACGAGCCGCGAGACACCGGCCGCAATCGGCAGCAGCGTCGCGGCGGCCGTGGCAACGACCGCAGCCAGCCCCAGCGCTTCGGCCATCCGGACGACGTTGGCGATGAGCAGCAGGTCAGCGCCCGCCGTCGCGACGAACATCGCATACAGCAGCCAGAACTGCCACGTTCGGAGCATCTCGCCGGTCGTGTACGCTCGCCCCCGGAGTGAGGCCGCGAGGCCGTCGTCGTTGTCGTCGGCCCGGTCGTCGAGGCCAAGCCAGTCTTCCGGAGGGTCTCGCAGGAGCACCGCGCCGACGAGCAACACGAGAAGAATCACCAGCCCGACGTTCCGGAGCACGTCGGCGTAGCCCGCGACGGTCGCGTTGGCCCGAACGTACGGGACGACGAGCGCGCTCCCGCCGGCGAAGGCCATCGTCCCGATGCCGGTCGTCAGTCCGGTTCGGTCAGGAAACCACTTGACCGCGGTGTTGACCGCGACGGTATAGACGATGCCGACGCCGACCGCACCGAGCGAGTAGAGGACATAGAGCTGCCAGACGCTCGTGGCGTACGCGAGGCCGATGTAGCCGCCGCCGGCGAGAAGCGCCGCGAAAAACATGAGCGCCCGCGGGCCGCGGCGGTCGCGCCACCAGCCCGCCGGTAGCTGCGACAGCGACTGGAAGACGACATAAAACGAAAAGACTGCTCCGAGCGCCGGCAGCGCGATGTCGAGGCTCTCGGCCAACGGCCCCTCGATGGACGACCAGACGTACTGGTAGGGACTGACCGCAGCCATCATCGCCGCCGCCGCGACGATTTGCCACCACCGGGAGAAGCCAAGAGCCTCCCGCGCGCGGCCGGCATAATCGATGTCCGACGAATCACCCATCGACAGCAGGTTTCCGCGGCGGTAGGTTAAACCACCTGATACGGCCATTCGGAAGGCGGCCCGTTGCTGCTGGGGTCGGCGAGCCGGCGACATCCGGTGCTGTTCAGGATTCGTGTCACACATACCGCTGGAGCGGGCCTTAAAAGACATTCGAACCGCCCTGCTGCATCCTATTCCTGTCGTTGAGAGCCGCTAAGACCTATTCTGCTCCTATAACGCCTCTATAAGTTATGAGTATAATCTATGCTGGTTCTACAGCACCTCTCTATCTATCCAGGGTAAAGTATCAATCAAATCTGGAAAACACTTATATGGATATCACTCATATATCTTGATGTATTATGACTGGTTATTACGACATCGTCCTCGGCCTCATCCCCGCTTCACTCATCGGCCTCACCGCACTCTTCGTCTTTGGGGGGCTGTCGCTTTCGGCGTCCGTCCCGCTTGCGTCGGTCGCCACTATCGGGCTGATGGGCCATGCGATGTTCGTCAACGCCCCTGGTCCGTCGGAGCCGGCTACGAGCCGGCCGGCTGATTCGGCCGCCCAGACCGGTGTCTCCGCCGACTGACCGCGAAGCACGAGTTTTTGCCGACGGCCGACGAAGGCCGTTTCATGACTGACGTTCTGTTCCTCCGAAGCGACGAACTCGCCGGCCTTGCAACGCCGGCCGAATACGTCGACGCTGTCCGCGATGGCTACGAAAGCTACGGCACCGACGGCACGGCCGCCCCACGAACGAAGCTCACAAACGAGGAGCCGCCGGGCATGTGTACCGGCTACCTCGCCGTGCTGCCCTCTGTCGGCGCGATGGGCGGGTACACGTACGCCGCGGGCTTCGGCGACGGCGATGTCCACTTCGCCCTGCCGCTTTTCGACGCCGAATCTGGGCGGATGATAGCGCTGCTCGATGGCGCGTCGATGAATCCACACAAAACCGGCGCGACGGGCGCGGTGGCGGTCGATGCGCTCGCACGCGAGGACGCGACGACATGTGCGGTCATCGGCTCCGGCGCGCAGGCCCGCGGCCAGCTCCGGGCGACGGCCACGGTCCGGGAGTTCGAGACCGTGCAGGTCTTTTCGCCGACGCTGGAGAGCCGACAGTCCTTCGCCGACGAGTTCGACGACCGACTCGCGGCGGCTGTCTCCGCGGTGCCGAGCGCCGCCGACGCGCTCGATGGCGCTGATGTCGTTATCACCGCCACGCGGGCGAGCACCCCCGTCTTCGAGGACGCCGACCTCCCCGACGGCGCACACGTCACCGCGATGGGACAGTACGACCGTGGTAAATACGAACTCCCGCCGGAGACGGTCGCCAGAAGTACCTACGTGCCGGACCTCCACGACCGCGCCTTCCAAGATGCCGGTGCGTTTCTGGCCGCCCGCGATGCTGGCCTCGTTGACGACGACCATATCCGGGCCGACCTCGGGGATATCGTCGCCGGCGAGGCGGCAGGCCGCACGAGCGATGAGGCGATAACAGTCTTCGATAGCGGCGGCACGGGCGTCGAGACAGTCGCCGCCGCGTGGATGCTCTACGAGAAAGCCCGGGAAGCGGGGCTTGGGGAGCGAATCGAGTTCGCACCCGGCAGCGAAGCGTTGACTGGCGAGTAGCCGCCTACACGATATCGGCCGGCGAAAGCGGCTCGGCGGCGGTGCGGTGCTGTTCGTGGACTGAAGCCGCCCACTCGGCGACAGCTTCGTCGTCGGTGTCGAGCGCCGCCTGTACGACGCCATCGTCGTCGCGCAACAGGAGGCTGACGGTGCCGTCGGCAAGCGTCACGGCAAGCGAGAGCGGCCCCTCGTAGACGTGGATGTCGGCACTCTCGGCGGCCACGAGTTCGCGGAGCTTCGGCCGGAGCCGGTCGTCGTCGACGAGTGCCTCTATCGCCCGGGCGGCGAAGACCCCGTCGACAGTACAGCCGTCCGCTACGGCCCGACGCCGGAGCAGCCGCAGCGTCCGGTCGTTGAGCGCCCGTGAGACCGCGCGAATGTGGCCGGCTTCCCGCAGAATGTCCAGCGACCGCGTCACCGGCGCACTCGGTCGGGTTTCGGTCGGCGTGGTGAGCGTCGCCGTCCGGAGCCGCCGGAGGTCGACATCCAACTCGTCCGGGAGCATACCCACGACCGGACGCAGCCGCCGCTCGGTCTCCAGCCGTTTCCGGAGGTCAAGGACGCCGTCAGCGACGAGGTTGCCGGTCGGCGTGGCGACGTATGCGCCGTCAGTCCGGGCGAGCCAGTTTCGTTCCTCGAAGTCGCGTAGAATCCGGCCGAGCGTCGCCTGTGAGGCACCCGTCCGCTCGGCGAGTTCGCTGCGGGTGTGGGGGCGTTCGGAGACCGCTTCCAGCACCGCAATGCGGTTGCCGGAACGGGCGAGAAACTCCATCTCCGCCAGCGCGTCGTCCATACGACGAGTCGGGCCGCTACGTCAAAAGAACTTTCGCAGTATGAAATTTTTTCAGGGTAAGAAATCGCGGCATGGGGGCGCAGACCTGCAGCGGACAATCGTACTTCTCGTCGGGAAATAGTTTCTAGATTGGCTTAATAGGTTCGGTCAGGTAGACATGCATAACAATGAAGTCGGATATTAGAAACATTTGTTTTTCGGCATCCTCCATCTGCCGCCCGTTCGCTACGGAGGTGGCCTCTCGGTGAGTCTCCGTCGAGCGATAGGGCTGTTTGCTGTCGCCAGCCTCGCGTTCGGCGGCACGTTCGTCGCCGCCCGCGCCGGACAGGTCTACATCCCGCCGCTGCTTTTCGTCGCCATCCGGTTCGACCTCGCGGCGATACTCCTGCTCGGCTACGCCGCCTACGCGACCGAGGGCTCTATCCGCCCGCGAACGCGCGGCGACATCGGCGGCGTCCTCGCCGCCGGCGTGCTCACTATCGGGCTAGCAAACGGCCTGCTCTTTGTCGGGCAGGGGTACGTCACCAGCGCGGTCGGCGCGATTCTCTTCAGCCTCGTGCCCATCATCGCCCCGCTGTTTGCGGCCCTGCTGCTTTCCGACGAGCGAGTGTCAGCGCTCGGTGCCGTCGGGATGGGCGTTGCGGCCATCGGCGTCGGGATGGTCGTCGGCGTCTCGCCGAGCAATCTACTGGCCGAAAGCGGCGTTGGGGCGGCCCTCGTTCTCGGCGGCGCGGCCAGTGCCGCGCTCGGGACGGTGCTGACTCGCCGGTGTGAGGCGACGATTTCCAGCACCGCACAGGTCGCGTGGGGGCTTCCGATAAGCGCCGTGCTGCTCCACGGAATGAGCCTCGCGGTCGGCGAGTCGGCGGCCGCCATCGAGTGGACGCTCACCGCCATCGTCTCACTCGCCTACGTCACGGTCGTTGCCGGCGCAGTCGGCTACATCGCCTACTTCGCGCTCATCGAGGAGGTCGGGGCGCTGCGGTCCAGCCTCATCTTCTACGCCAGCCCGCTCGTGGCCGCGCTCGGTGGCTGGTGGTTCCTCGGTGAAGCCATCACCACGACGACGGTCGCCGGATTCGTCACCGTCGTTGCCGGCTTCCTCGTCATCGGCCACGAGCAGTTCCGGGCGGCGTTCAGGCGGCTGGCAGACGGCCGCGGGCAGGCAACTGGCGGTTACGAGCCGAGCGACTGAGCCGGGCACTGCTGTTTCAGAGGTACGGGGCGACGCCAAGGGCCTCGACGACCGGGATACCGACCGCTGCCGCGCCGAGGAGGTAGCCGGCGATGGCACCGCCGTTGAGCAGCGGCAGCCCGGCGTGTGCACGGCCCTTCATCACAAACCACATGAGCGCAAGCAGTCCAGCGATGGTACCGACCATCGCGCCCAGCGCCGGGACCGTGAGCGCGATACCCGGCACGGAAAGCAACTCCACGCCGCCCGGGCGGAAGAAGGCCGCCGAGGCGACCAGTATCGTCGGGATGACCGCGTCTCCGAGTCCGATGAAAAACGCATCGCGGGCGAAGGGGTCGGCGTGCTCGTCCGGGGCCGCTTCGGCAGCCGCCGGGTCGTCGGCATCAGCGTCGCTATCGGCGTCCGTGTCAGCGTCTTCTGCCATCGTGTCAACCGGTTCGGCATCGCCTGTCGCTGTAGATACGTCGTCGCCCTCGTCCGGCTCGGCTTCGGCGTCCGACTCCGGGGTGTCGTCTTCGAGCGACTCCGGATTGTCGGCGTCCAAAAACGAATACGAGAGCGTCAGCGGCACAACGAAGATGACCGGCAGCCGGAGGTCCATCGCCCCGGAGGCGAGCGCGAGCATGTGTTCGGTGCCGTAGACGGAGATGGCGTCGTAGACGGCCAACACGACGAGCAACACGAGCGCCGGCAGGAGTCCGAAGCTGATGCCGAAAAGCCCTGCCGCGCCGGCACCCATCACGATACCCGCGGCGTCGATGACGTACCACTCGGGATAGACCAGCAAGCCCACGCCGAGCGCCAGCGCCAGCGCGACCGCCACGAGATTCAGCCCCGCAACGGCGACAACCGGCGGGACGACGACGGTGAAGACGTAAAACGAGATGAACACCGCCGCAAAGAGGACAAGCCCCTGGAGGAGCCGGTCGACGCCGAACTTCATCGCCGCGAGCATCACGCCCGTGGCGACGAGGATGGCGATGATATACAGGAGGCTATTCGTCGGGTCGGAGGGGTCTTCGACGGCTTGGAAGCCGGCGCTCATGAACGGCTCGACGAGCGCCAGCGAGCCAAGCTGGACCAGGAGGAAAAGACAGACGGTCGCGGCGACGGCGGCGAATGCCCGCTTCATATCACGTCGTTTGCCGGCGGTCGCTTGGACGTTGTGGTTCCGCGCCGCCTACCGCGCGTAGAGCTTCTCGCCGAGCAGCGACGGCGGAACGACATCGTCGGCCGGTGAGACGGCGACGTACGGCCGGTCGACGGGGCCGAAGACATCGACGATGCGACCGACCGAATCGAGCTCTTCGTTGACGACCGACGTGCCGATGTCGGGTGGGTCGTCGTCGCCGTCGGCCAACCGCGCGACGAGGAGCCCCTGTGCGATGCGGACGACCTCGCCGGCGCGCTTCATTCGCGGATGGCGGTGACGTACGCCGCCACCGCTTCGAGCAGGTCCGACTTCGAGGCGTCGTCGGCCCCCTTGACGACGACGCGGCCCCGCGGCTCGTACTCGCGTGGGTAGGTCTTGCTCCGCTCGATGACGGCGTCGTAGCCGACCTGCTGGACCGCGCTCGCGATTTCGTCGACGGTCGGCTCCTCGACGGCGAGGTCCTCGGCGACCCGCCGGCCCTCGTTGCGGGTACAGTTGGCATCGAGATAGGCGGGCCAGATGACGTTCTCGACCATGCCTGGTCCTCCGCGACCGTGGCGTAAAAAGCGGGCGGTTGGCCGTCGCAGTCCGGCGACGCCGTCGGTCAGCGACGGCGCAGTGTTCTGACGAGGAGTCCGGCAACGACCGCGAGCACGAGGCCGGCAGCCGCAGGGGCGATACCGACGCCCGGCTGGTCGTCGACGGTCGCGTCCGTGGGTCTATCCGCCGTCTCCGCATCCGCCAGTCCGTCGGCTATCGTCTCCAGCGCGTAGACGAGCCGCGGCGCAGGCTGGCTGACATCGTTGCTGTCGACGGTGACTACTTGCCCATGTTCGACGGCAACGGTCGACTCGTAGGCGGCCGTCTCCGGTAGCGGCTCCGCGTCGCTGGCGACGATGACATCGGGGTTCCACTCGACGAGGGCCTCTTCGTTGATTTCGTCGTAGCCGTCAATGCCGGCCTCGGCGGCGACGTTGACGCCGCCCGCGGTGGTGATGAGGTCATCGATGAACGTTCCGGAGCCGGCGGTGTGGTTGTCGGTAAAGTACATGACGTGCGGGTCCTCGACCGCCGCCGCGCGTTCCTCGACGGCGTCGATACGGTCCCAGTAGTCATCGTTGACCTCGGCGGCTGCGTCGCAGGCATCGACCAGTTGGCCGGTCAGCGCTGTCTTGTCAGCGACGAACGAAAGCGACGTACCGAACCCAAACTTGAACACCTGCTGGTCGGCCTCGCGCAGGCTCGTGACGGTGTCGTCGGGGACGATGTTCGGCGCGAGCACGAGGTCCGCATCGAGTTCGACGACTGCCTCCTGATTGACCGTGAAGTCGTCGACCTGTAGGACGTTCTCGGCTTCCTCGATGCCGTCGAGGTCCGACGTGTACGGAACGACCGGTGCGCCGACGACGCGGTCCTCGGCACCGAGTTCCCAGACCGTCTGTGCGGCGCTGGGCTGGAGGACGACGATACGTTCGGGCCGCTCTTCGACAGTCACCTCAGTGCCGGTCGCGTCAGTCTCCGTGACCGGAAACGAACACGTCGGGTCGGCTGGGGCCGTGTCGGCGGCCGGCGCGGCGGCAACCGGAGCGCCAGCGGCGACGGCGACGAGGGCGATAGCAAAGACGACTGCGGAGAGTGTTCTCATTGACTGGTGGAGAGGCGAGGACAACAAGTATTTGGCTAAACCAAGCCCAGTTGCAGCTATGGTTCTCCGGCGGACGCTCTCGTGGTCGGCCGGCCTGACCGGCCTGCTCGTCGTGACGGTGTTGACGAGCACGGCGCTCGGGTACGCCGAAATCGGTCCGCTGGAGGTTCTGTACGTCGTTCTCAACGCCATCCGGCTGCCGACGCTGGCCGACGGCGGCGTCGCCTGGGTGCAGCCGTTCGGCTTCCCGGTCGACGAGTCGACGCGGCTCATCGTCACCCAAATACGGCTGCCACGCATCCTGTTGGGAGCGATTGTTGGCTTTGCGCTGGCGCTTGCCGGCGCGGTGATGCAGGGGTTCTTTCGGAATCCGATGGCCGACCCGTCCATCATCGGCGTCTCCTCCGGCGCGGCGGTCGGCGCGGTGGCGTTCATCGTGCTGCCGCTGTCGGTGCCGTTCGGCCGGACCGCTGCCGCGTTCGCGGGAGCGCTCGTAGCAGCGTTTGCGGTGTATCTCATCGCAACCGAGGACGGCCGAACCCCGGTGGCGACGCTGCTGCTTGCCGGTGTCGCGCTCCAGACCTTCCTCGGCGCGGTCATCTCGTATCTGCTGTTGCATGCCGGTGACAACCTCGAAACCGCCGTGTATTGGCTGATGGGGCATCTCCAAGACAGCACGTGGGGCCGGGTCCGACTGGCGCTGCCGCTCGTCGTTTTCTTTTTTGTGGTCCTGCTCGCGTACGCCCGCGACCTGAACGTCTTGCTTCTCGGCGAAGAGGACGCTCACACACTCGGTATCGAGGTCGAGCGCACAAAGCGCATACTGCTTGCGGCCTCAAGCCTCGTCACCGCCGCTGCGGTGGCTGTCTCCGGTGTTATCGGCTTTGTCGGCCTCATTGTCCCACACATGATGCGGCTGCTCGTCGGCCCGGACCACCGCATCCTGCTGCCGACGAGCGCCCTCGCCGGGGCCGTCTTCCTCGTCGCGACCGACACGGTCGCCCGTTCGGGACCGGGGCAGCTACCGGTCGGTATTGTCACCGCGGCGCTGGGCGCGCCGTTCTTCCTATATCTGCTCCGCAAGCGGGAGGTACACGCACTATGATTTCGCTTTCGGACGTCGTCGTCGAGTTCGGAGAGACAACGGTGCTCGACGGTGTCTCGCTGTCCGTCGAGGAAGGGGAGTTCCTTGCGCTTGTCGGACCCAATGGGGCCGGTAAGACGACACTACTGCGAACGTGCAATGGCGTCCTTACGCCGGCGGCCGGCACCGTCACCGTCGCCGGTCGCGATGTAGCGGCTACATCGGCCCGCGAACTCGGCCGGCAGGTCGCAACGGTGCCACAGGAGACGACGCTCGCTTTCGAGTTCGACGTCGAGGCGGTCGTGCGGATGGGTCGGACACCGCACCGGTCGCGGCTCTCGCCGGCAGACAGCGCCGGCCGTGCGGCCGTCGAATCGGCGCTGGAGCGGACGGAGACGGCGGCGTTTGCCGACCGGTCTATCGACTCGCTGTCCGGCGGTGAACGACAGCGCGTCATGCTCGCGCGGGCCCTGGCTCAAGCGACGCCGGTACTACTGCTCGATGAGCCGACCGCCAGCCTCGACATCAACCATCAGGTCCGAACGCTCGCGCTGGCGCGGGAGCTCGCCGACGACGGCAAGACGGTCGTCGCTGCCATCCACGACCTGGAGCTTGCCGCCCGGTTCTGTGACACCGTCGCGCTGCTTTCCGACGGGCGAATTCTCGATAGCGGTCGCCCGGAAGCAGTGTTGACAGCCGAGCGGCTGGAAGCCGCTTTCGGGGTTAGAACCGCCGTCGGCACGAACCCCGTCACCGGCAGTCCGTCGGTGACGCCGCTCGCCGACGCCCCGCCTGACGGACAGCGGGTTCACGTTCTCGGGGCAGGACAGCCGGCCGCCCGACTCCTCGGTGACCTCGCAGAACGCGGTATCGACGTGACCGCCGGGCCGCTCCCCACCGGCGATGTCGCCGCTGCGACCGCGGGGAGCGTCGGCCGTGAGGCCGTTACTGCCCCGCCGTTCAAGCCGGTCTCCGAGTCGGACATCGAGGCCGCCACAGACCTCATCGAAGCGGCTGACGTGACCGTTCTCGCCGGCCGACCGGCCGGCCCGACAGAGCGGCTTACTGCCCGGAGCGAGCGACTGCTGGCACTTCCCGGCACCGATGCGCCACCGTCGGCACATATCGCCGCGCCCGGCGACATCGTCGACGCGCTTGAGGACCCGACTCGGCGACAAACGTCCTCCTCCGCTGTCGAGTGAGCGCCGCCGACAATGTTATGTGTCACCAACCCTCATAGTTGATACGGAGGAATCCCGCATGGCGACCAACCACAGTCCGGTGCGTATCGACGACCAACTTCATCCGGCGGACGAGCGGATTCTCGAGTACTTCGCTGAAGAGCCGCCGGACTACGTGCCGCTGGCGGCCAACCGGCTGGGGATGCATCTCGGTTACGTCGAACGGCGGGTCGAGACGCTCGTCGAGAACGGACTGTTGGAGCCGGTCAGCCAAGAGCGCATTTACACGATTACCGACCGGGGACAGCGGTGTGTTGAATCGGAGACGGCACTCAGGGCGGACGGCGGCAGGTAAAATCTAGGTTAGTTCTGCCGAGTCGAACGGGCCTCCCGTACTTCGGCCCCGTCGCGGAGCTTGTCCTCGCAGTTCGGACAGACGCGGACCGTCGACATTCCCTGCGGAGCAAAGACGCGCACATAGCTGTCGGTCACGAACGCATCGCAGTTGCTGCAGCGTGGCATACCATACACACCCGATGATACCACCAAGTATCTTTCCCTCGTTCTCTCCGAAAAATACGTCGCGTTGTGAACGACAGATTCCGACGGTGCCGGCTTCTCTGCCGCCGGCGCTCACATCGCGATTTCGTTGCCACACTCGCCGCAGGTAAACGAGAAGCTCCCCTCGTCGGTCAACGACATGCTGTGTCCGGTCTCCTCGCCGCAGTCGCCGCAGTGCATGACTGACTCGATGGCCTCCCAGTCGTGCTTCGAAGACGGCGCGCCGAGCGCGAAGCCGACCACGGGGTCGTCGTTTTCGGCGTCGTTGTAGCCCTCCTGAAACTCGCCCGGCGGGAAGCGGATGACCTCTCCCGCACCGGCTGTCACCGCCTCCGTCGTCGAAGAGTCGGGCTCGTCGGTCACCTCGAAGGTGGCTTCGCCGGACTGGACGTAGAAAACCTCCTCTTGGTCGTGGTGGGTGTGGAGCCCGCCGGAGAAGGATTCGCCCGGCTGCAGCTCAAAGTAGTTCATCGCGAAGTGCTCGGTGCCGAGGGCGTCGGAGACCGGCCGGCGAACGCTGTGTACTCCGAGCGGGCTGTTCTCGATGTCGACCTCGTCGATTGCGACTTTCCGCATGGAAATTGTTGTCGCGCCCACGGTACAAATTGTTTACCCGAACGCATCACGTCTCGTCTGGCGTTTCCGGCAGCTACTGTGCGTGGACGATTTGCTCGCCGACGGCCAGCCCCTCCGCGAGCGCTGCATGGAGCCGTCCCTCACCGGCGACCCAATCGCCGAGACAGTACAGTCCGGCCTCGGCGGCGGCAGAAACAGGACCGCGACGAACACCATCCTCGGGGAGCGCATAGCGCCAGCCCTGGTGGTCGGTCCAGACCGGCTCCGCCAGCCGCTCGTCGCCGACGATATCGGCCGTCAGCGACGCCAGTTCGGCGACGTTCTCGGCCGGGTCGGCGTCGTAGTTCGCCGCTGACCACTGCGCGCTTGCCTGTACGACAAGCAGCGATTCGCCGTCGGGGACGTGCCCCCGCTTGCACTCTTCGCGGGCTATCCAGCCGACATCGTGGTCCTTCCCGGGGTTGACGAGCGCGTAATAGGGCCGGTCCAGTCGGAACGGATACCGCAGAACCGCGGTCCATATCGGCCGATACTCGACCGACTTGACGGCCTCCTGCAGCGTCGCCAGGCGCTTGTCGTCCCAGTCGGTCGCGGCGAGTAGTTCGGCCGTCTGTGGCGCGGGGGGATTCAACCCGACGACATCGAACGGCCCCCACGAGTCACCGTCGGTGTCTTCTATGGTCCAGCCCTCTTCTGTCCGGGCAAGCGACTCGACGCGAGTGCGGCGGTGGACAGTCGCGTCGGTGGCTCCGAAAAGTCGTTTTGCGACCTGAGTGAGCCCGCGCTCGTAGCTCCACTTGTGGTCGTCCGCCGACCGTCCCGGAGCGACAGCCCCCGACTCGTCGAACGTGTAAATCGGCTCACTGACATCGACGAGCCCATCGGTGTCGAGCGTCTCGGTGAGCAGGTCGACGACGCGGTCGTCGTCGGATTTGACGTAGTTCGCCCCGTAATCGTACACGAGGTCGTCGTGGCGACGCGTCGCCGCGCGCCCACAAACCCCGCCGGACTTTTCGAGGACAGTCACTTCCGCGTCTGGAAGCGTTTGGTCGATGACGAAGGTCGCGGCGGCGGCAGCGGCTCCCGCGCCAACGATACCAATGTGTACCATGCAGAACTGTTTGGTTTCCCACCCCTAAACCCGCCTGCTTGCGGCCATCCGTGCGCTATTCGCCGTCGGATTCGAGACTGACCTCCGGCGGTTCACCGTCCCAGCCGTAAGCGAGTACGACGAACAGTACCGCTGCTAGCCCGACAATCGCCAGTCCGTACACCACGAGGCTTCGGAACGTACTGCAAAGTCCCATGTGCATTGGTTCGCTGCTCGCTGAAAAAAGCGTACCGTTCGACGCGCGCTGCCGGGGACGTGTATCACGACTGGAGCACAATGTGCCGTCCGGGAATCGAACCGAAATCAGACGTGCTCGCTCACGCCGTTCGCTGTACGCGACTGATAGGGCTCAATTCCCGACCTAGACGCCTCCATACCGACCGAAACGGCCATGCGCCGTCCGGGAATTGAACCCGGGCTAGAGCCTTGGGAAGGCTCTGTCCTACCACTGGACCAACGGCGCACAGCGAAACGTACCGGACGCCCGCACTTCAACGTAGCGGCTCACCGGCACCTGTCCGACCGGACGCGCGTCCAGCTATACCCCGGCAGTAGGTGCTTATTAGTTCCGAGGGGCCCAACTGAGACTTGATGACAGCTAGCGAACCCACTATCGAGGGGACGAATGTCGAGCTCCTCTTTTCCGAGTCGGAGCTGCAGCGCCGACGCGACCACATCGTCGAGTTTATCGAGGAAACAATCGAGACAGCAGGGGCAGACCGTGCAGTTCTCGGGCTGTCCGGCGGTATTGACTCAACAACTGTCGCCTACCTCGCTGTTGCGGCGCTCGGCCCCGACCGTGTTCACGGAATTTCGATGCCGAGCTCGGTCAACCCCGATGACGACGAAACCGACGCCGAACGGGTCGCCAACGCGCTCGATATCGAATTCGACGTCATCGATATCAACCCCATCGTCGATGCCTTCGTCGACGCCGCCCCCGACCACGCCGCCGACGACCGGATGGCACTGGGGAACGTCCGGGTCCGGACGCGAGCGGTACTGAACTACTTCGTCGCCAACGCGGAGGACGGTCTCGTATTGGGGACCGGCAACCGCTCGGAGGCCGCCACCGGCTACTTCACGAAATACGGCGACCAAGCCGTCGACTGCAACCCTATCGGCAACCTCTATAAGTGTCAGGTCCGCCAGCTTGCCCGCGAGTTGGGCGTTCCGGAGGACCTCGTCAGCCGGACGCCGACAGCGGCGATGTGGGAAGGCCAAACCGACGAAGAGGAGATGGGGCTCGGATACGACGAACTCGATGCGATTCTCGCAGTCCACGTCGACGGACCGCTGTCGAAGTCCGCGACGGTCCGAACCCTCGACGTGCCGGAATCGGCTGTCGACCGCGTCGTCGAACTCTACGAGACGAGCACGCACAAACGGGCGATGCCGCCCGCTCCGGAGCCGCTGTAGCTACTGTAGGTCTTGCAGCCGGTCGGAGTGAGCCGCCGCCAACGTCTCGAAGGCCTCGCGTTCGGCGCGCTGTTGGGCCGACTTTTCGGCTCTGTCCCGAAGCCGCCGCTTGAGGTGTTCCAGCGCCAGTGGGTCGTTGTCGGCGACCGATTCGGCGACACTCCGTGGGTCCGTACACACCCGAGAGACGAGCCCGATTTGCTTTGCTTCCTCGGCGTCGAGGACCCGCCCCGAAAGCGAGAAATCGAGCGCCGCGCCGAGGCCGACAACCTCCGGGAGGCGGACCGTGCCCCCCCACGCGCCGAAGAGGCCGAACGTGACGCCCGGCTCGCCGAGCGTCGCCGTCGGCGTCGCGACCCGGATGTCACACGCCAGCGCCAGTTCGACGCCGCCGCCCCGTGCCGGGCCGTCGATGCCGGCGACGACGACAGTATCGGTGTTCTCGATGGCGTCAGCGGTTGCCTGCCCGCGTTCGATGAACTCGGCAGCGGCCCCCTCCGCGGCAGCGTCGGCGACCGTCGAGAGGTCGGCACCGGCACAGAAACTCTCGCCTGCCCCCCGCAGATAGGCGACCGGCTCGGGACACGCCTCGATTGCCGTTCGGAGGGCGTCGAGGCCGTCCGCCGTCAGCGCGTTGCGACGCTCCGGCCGGTCCAGCGTGACGACGCGCACTCCGTCGGTGTCGTCGGTGTGAATCATGAGGCGTTGGAGCGGTCGCCGGCACCTAAACACTACGGTCCCCGGCGACGGCGTCGATTCTTTCCAAACTGATTTGCCCCTCGCGTACGTAGTGCGAGTACGTCAAATGGACGAAACCGCCCACGCTCGGGCCGCCTTCCGCGAGGGCCTCGCCGACATCACCCCCGGAGCGCTCCGTGACCACCTCGAGGAGGTGCTCGAAGACGCGTCGCTGACTCCCGGCGCGTTGACTGTCGCAACGGCGACAGCGCTCGATGGCGCTGTCGACCGCGACCTTGCCGCCCGTCGAGGGGCCGGCGTGCAGATGAGTTACGAGGGGCTTCGGCTGTCCCGCTCGCTTATCCGAACGACGCCGTGGGAACACGGCGACCGCGAAAGCGGCGACCTCGATGTCATCGCCGCCGAAGTGCTCGTCGCCCGCGGCTTCGAGTATCTCGCCCATACCGGCGTCGCGCTCGATGTCGTCGAGGCTGTCCAGCAGTTCGGCCGCACCCAGACCCTCCGGGAAGCCCCTGATTGCGAGGCGGTCCCGGCGACCAGACTGGAGGCCGATTTCGTCCGCATCGCCGTCGAAGCCGGCGCTGATGTCGCGCTTGAATCGACGCCACAGGAGGTGACGGCTCTCGCTGAAGCCCTCGCCGAGGAGTTCAGCGCCGACCCGCTACCGACCCCGGACGTTGTCTTGGCCGACGCCGACCGACGGCTCGAACGACTCGCCTTGAGCCACGACCGACCAACGGCCGGCGATGTCTCCGGCTCCTCGGAGACGTGACGATATCGGCGACGGCACGGCGATTCTCACTGCGGTAAATCGAAACGCCTAATTAACTAACCCGGCTACGGTGGAGTGCCTGCCTGGGTAGCTTAGCGGTAAAGCGCGTCCTTGGTAAGGACGAGAGCCCGGGTTCAAATCCCGGCCTAGGCTTCAGCCCTTTTCCCTAAAGCCCAAAACGACATTCACTTAGTGGTTTCCCCGCTATTGGTTTCCAATCTTTCTCGTATCTATTTTCGTATAATCTGGTGGCGTCATATGTAGAGTAATGTGAGTCCGATTGAGTAGCTCGATGTGCAAGCTGTGTGCAGTCAGCGAAACCGTTATGGGTCTATGTGCAAGATATGCACATAGAATGAGTGCAAGCGATGACCCGCGGCGAGTCCACTTCCAGTCCCCGGAGTACCTCGTTGACCGCCTCGACGCGATCGCCGATCTCTTCGATAAGGATCGGACGGATCTGCTCGTCGAAGCGATCCGTGAATACATCGAAGATACTGCCGACAGCGAGACGTTTCAGGAGCTCGTCGCAACGAAATACTACGACGACCAACTCGACTTCGAGACCGTCAAGCAACTGGTCGGTGCTGAGAGCGCCCAGCGTCTCCGCCTACTCAAGAAAGACCTCGAAGACGAACCACTCGATCTTGCGGCACCCGACGATATCGATATCTACGATGGCAAGGCGACGACAGTCGATGCAGATGACGAGCGATGAGCGGTTCCCAACTGCGAACAGCCGTCGCCGACACCAGTGCGCTCGTTAGTCTCGCCGTCCCCCATGCCGACTCAGCCTTCGATACCGAGAGGACTCCCGATCCACTCCAGTATCTCCTTACCTCCTGTGATGTGTTCGTGCCACCGGAAGTTCTGACGGAACTCCGCGAAATCACACAGTATCAGGACATCCACGCCGCCGCCGCAAGCAATGTCCTCGCAGCTCGCACCCACTATACGGTCGAGGGTCCCTACGAGTATGACGCCACGCCGGATTCGCGGCCAACGTTCGGGCTTGACGACGGCGAAACCGACGGCATCGTCCTCGCGAACGCCCTCTCTGCGGATGGGTTTCTCACCGATGAGTTCGGTGGGACGAACTTCCCGCTCATCCATGCGGTTCTCCAAGGACCTCGTATCGTGCCGACACCGCGGCTCATCTGTGACTACGCCCGGAACGGTCACATGACCCACGAGGAAGCGAAAGCGTTGATCACGATGATTAGCCCACATCGAAGCTGGGAGAACAGTCCCTACGTTGGACAGTTACTCCAGTACCTCGAGGAGTAGGCATACTATGGGCGGTCAGCCTGGGCTTCGGAGTGGACCGTATCGAGGACAAACACGCTATGCTGACGCTTCGAGGTACGTCATGAGTTCTGCGTTACTGATCCCGATTAGCGATCCCACCTTACCAAGCGATTGGCATGCTTCTTCGAATTACTTGGTAAGGTAGGCCTTTTAGAGGCCGATATCGCAGGTTCTGCGCTCGCTTCGTCACCGATTTCCTGTTGACACCTGGTTCTTTTTCTACCCGCATACGTAGCCCCAACTAATGAGCGACTGTCGCTACTGCGAGCAAACTTTCAACGAGGAGACTGCGCTCCGCAAGCACCTCTACGAGGCCCACGAACGTGACGAACTGAGTCGAATCGACCGAAAGCGTGTCGAGCAATACATCGACGAACACAGCGTAGATGAGAGCAGTAACGACGCGGACACGGACGGCAGTCAATCCATCCAGCGTGAACAACGAACAGTCAATACATCAGACGGCACCTATCCTGCCGATGCATGGGAACTCAGTGATGTCGAAGCACTTTCGACGGACGAAATCGTCGCGAAGCTCGAGGATCACGGTATCGAAACAAACGAGACGGCGTTTCGGAACCGAGCAGAAGACCTCGATTCGGCGACGACACTCTCTGAGCAGTGGGAAGCAGAATACGAGGTTGATGCCACGGGCTATGATCAGGACTTTATCTGGATGGCGGCACAGGAACTCTGGGAGCGCTGGATACCCGAGGTTCCGAATAAAGAACGGATATACGACTTCGTACAGGAAGGCCGCGATCTCCGAGAGAAGGGGAACCGTGCTGGAGCCTGCAATCAGTGGCTAACTGCCTGGGAGTACATCCTCGCTGTCATACCCGACGAGAGTACGACCATCGAAGAGGCAGACCGAACATTGCCGACGTTTCTCTCGCTCGAGGCGTTCATTCGATCGCTCGACAGCGATCTTGCCACCGTCGCTGAGGGCAATCCGGCGTATCACGAACATCGACTTGAGTTCTGTCGGGAGGTCTGCGACCAGTTTCCTGACGCAGACGACGAGTTCCTGCTCGACTTTCGTCACTTCGTCGCCGACTCGCTCGCGGAACTGGGTAGAACCGCTGACAGCAGGGCCGAGCTCGAGGCGCTCATCGAGGAGTACCCCGAGGATCCTTACGCATATAAGAAACTCGCGGATAGCTACTGGCTTGATGAGCCCGACGAGCTATCGATGGAAGAGCTGGAGCGTACTGCGGAACTGTATCGAGCAGCGCTGGACGTCGAGGGCCCTCTCGAAGGAGCGTCGATGGTAGCCGACTGTCTCGAGGACGTCGAAAACCGACTGACTGACGCGAGGGCGTCCGACGAACGGGGAGGTGAAAAGCCATGAAGCTTCGATACTATGCTGACGCACCAAACTACGATGATCACGAGCAGATCATCGACCTCCTGTACACGATCTCCGACAAGTACGGCATCACAGTCGAGATCGAGCGTGTGAATAATCGGTATGGGTCGATCCAGGTCTTTCCGGGAGACATACGCGAGAATTCGCCGGAAGACGTCTACGACCGGGATTTCCACTACAACCGGACGCTTGGCTCGAATATCGACGAATCGCCGTCACAAGCATTCAAAGCCAGTGGCCGACACGTCGACATCGATGGGTACGTTGGCATCATCGACGACGGACTCGTCTGGGCGACAACCAACCGCGGTGATCAAATCGGCTATGGGCCGGACGTCGACCCTACGGACACCACACTCGGATTTCTCGATCAGGCCGCCAATCACGGGCTGGAAGCGATTGAGGAGAAGTACATGGATGAAGACGAACGTGAGCGAACCGTCATCGAGCAGTTCCTCACAGCAGATGTGGTTGACGGCACTGTTCATCGAGATGTTGTTGTCGGTACGTCACAACTCCCCGACTCGCCCGCGCATGGAGTGGACAGTTCAGTCGGCGAGATAGTTACCCGGACGGTCGATGCCATCATCGAGACGGACGAGAGTGACTGGATCGTTCAAACGGCGAAAACTTTCGAGGCATCGGCGTTCGACACCGCTCTCGGACAGATCCTCGTTCGCGATCGGCTCTACCGTTTCGATACAGGCACGAATACAGACACGACTCTTGCGATCGTATTCAATACGGTTCCCTGGGAATTGGATATCGACGCTGTTCCGGCGACTGTAGATCAGTTGACCGCGATATCAGACGGACCAGACGTTCGAGTGTTTGCCGGTCGTGATAGAGAGTTCAAGGAGGTTACCGAGTGAGTCAAAACCCGGCCTTCTCGAGCTCGTCGAGGAATGCTGGCCGATTCGAATGTTTATCCTTCAGGAACTCGACGAACTCTTCGAGCCGAGCGTCAGAAACCAACCCCTGCATCGACTCCAGGTGATCCGCAATTTCTCGATAATGACGACGCCCCGTCTCACCGGCGGCAAACGGGATCAACTGTTCGCGGTACATCTCGAAATACTCGATCGGATCGACCGTTGCGACCGGGTCCTGATAGCGACGCATCCACGATAGATTCTCGGCTTCCTTCAGTTCGAAGAATGCCTTCTCGAGATCCATCTCGTGGACGTACATAGAGATCAACCGTTGTCGGTCACGCTGGTCGAGTGTACGCTCGAACTCTCCGTATATCGACGCCCATTCGCGATCGGTACAGGCCTCCTTTAGCTCGTCGTAGGCGTCCCATTCAGAGTGATCGAGGAACAGTTGCTTCAACAGCGCCTTGTATTTGTCCGGCTCCCGATTTCGGTAGAGATCGACGGCGAGCCAGCGCAGGTCAGTCGTCGAACGGAATGTGTCAATTCCGTGTTCGACGACCTCAAGTGCACGTTCTTCGTCGTCTTGTTCGATCAGCCGCTCGGCGTACGCCTTACAGAACCGCTTGTCTTCGAGGTAGATCTCTTCGTACAGCGTATCCAGAACATCTTCCTCGCCAAGTTCCTCCAGCACGTACACGTACGTCGAGAGGACACGTCGTTTCTGGAGCTTCGAAGCAAGATCTGACTCGGAAGCACTGGATTCGGGCGATTCGATTTCAACAGTGTGCCGTTCGACGGTTGTTGGAGCGTCCACGCGGAGCTCGTCAAACGCATCGCCGACGAAGTATCCGATCTCTAGTGGTCCGACTGCTAAATGCTCGACATCAAGCGTTCCGCCAGTAAAGTCGTCCGTAGAGAGCGGTCCGGTCGCGAAATCCGAAGTATAGAGGACATTGTCGGTCCGCCCGTTTTCGACAGTTGTGTCTGTCTCGTCTTCCGACTGCGCGTTCGAACCGTCTGTCGGTTCGCTTGATGAGATGTCTTCTTGAACGTCGTCCTGAGTCGTCTCCGTCGAAGAGCCGACCGATGCTTCGAGTGCCCCTGGCTCGAGGTCGACACCCGAAACGTGTGCATCCAACAGCTCGAGCCAGTATTCGAGGTCCGCTCTCGTTGTGCAGATCGTCCGTAATGCTTCGGCGTAGTCCTCGCTGGCAAATCCGTAATCCGCATCGATGAATTCCCCGAAGAGATATTCGATGTGCGGTCGCTTTTCTGGGTGTCCATACCCTTGTTCGGTGATCGTCTCAGCGTACCCCTCGATGGCACGGCTCAATTCGCGACCGTAGTGCCCGCTACTGTCGTCGATCCGATTCATATTCTCACGGATTGTCTCCGCCAGCGCACGGTAGAGATCGGTCGCTGTGCCAATGTTTCCACGACTTCGGTGCATTTCCACCAAGTCGTGATACTGGGAGAAGTCGATACGAGTATCGTATTCGATCATGCCACCACGACCGGCTGCATCCTCGAACAGACGGTCGATTTCTTGTTTGTAATCGTAGACCGTCTTGCCTGGCTCCTCACCAGCAAATGCGACGAAACGATCACGGATATCACGGTCGTCCGCGATGATGTCGAGGAGAAACGTTCGAAGCTCGTCGTCAGGCGTCCGGTCGATCAGGGCTTCAACATCGACCGTCTCGGAGTTATCTGATGAATCGGCTGTCTCAGCAGTTGACTCGGGTGAGCGATCTTCGACGGCCAAGAGTACAGCGACGATGTGCTTGCAATCTCCAGCATAGTCGTAGGGGCAACTACAGACGGTCCGAATCGTGTCGTCCTCGATGTCGATTGAGATATCGTAATCGCGGGATCCACGAACGATTGCAGTAATGTCTCCGCCCTCGACCTCCAGTTTCTGAATCCTATCCTGCTCGTAGTACTTGACCCCCCGTTCGAAGGACTGTTCCGTACAGAACGAACGAATTTTCGATCGGGTCGGGTACTCCATTACTGGCTATCTTTTCCTATGAAAGAGCGTGGCATAGAAACCTTCGCACGGTAGATCAATCCAACTGTTGTCAAAAATAGCGTGCAAGATGGAACGCGCATATGCAGCACCAACTATCCCATCCTGACTGAGTTCCAATTTCTCGGCAAGATTTACAAGATACCCGATGAATCGTGACGTATGGACGTAGACTGGCAAAACTCGGGTGGTATCGTTGCACTTGGTTTGTTGGGGATTGCGTTGGTGTTGACGCTGGCCGGTATCGAGACTGTGGCAGGATACGAGGTACTTTCCGCTGGCCAATCGGCATTCGGATTCCTCGCAGCGGGGAATTTCAGTCTTGGTGTGCTCTCCGCAGGCATCTTTTCAGTCGGAATCTTCTCCGCAGGGGTTTTCTCGGTCGGGGTTTTTTCAATCGGGATTTTCGCTGTTGGACCGTTTGCTTTCGGGATCTACGCCATCGGATTCTACGCAACACAAAAGTATGTCGCATCTTCAGAAACAACCACTGGTTAATGAACGGTGGCGAGTGTTGACTACAACCTCTATATCTTGCACGACGATTTCAACATATCCGTGGTCTGCCATTCTGGACAGTAGGAGGATCTACGCTAATCCCTATCAGTATCTCCAGCAAGTCCAAGTATCTCCCAGGGCGTAGGCCAAGTTGAATGCGTATTGCGTTTGAAGATGGAACGCTTCTTCTCGAAAATGCGCCAGACTCTATCCCATATGCTGAATGGGACGACCGTGTCGACGAGTATCGCGCGCGTGCCCAACACTATCGTGAAATCAAAGAGTGGACAAGCAAAACTGACGGACAAGCAACGCTCCACGAATCCGCAGCGACTGTAGACAGCGTTGAGGACGTTGCTCGTGCCTATTCTGAATTTGCTCTTACACCGTCTGTCGCGATTGAACCGCGTGACTATCAGCAGAAAGCCCTCTCAGCGTGGCGAGCCAACGACCGCCGTGGAACCGTCGTACTCCCGACGGGAAGCGGGAAGACGTTTCTCGCTGTCCAAGCTATTGCTGATGCGGGCGTCAGTACGCTCGTTGTTGTTCCGACGATCGATCTGATGAACCAGTGGCATGCGACGCTCACCAACGCTTTCGGTGACCAGCTTCCAGATGGAATCGGCGTTCTCGGCGGAGGAAGCCACAACGTGACCAATATTACGGTGACAACCTACGATTCTGCCTACCGCTACATCAACGAATACGGCGATCAATTCGGACTCCTTGTCGTCGACGAGGTGCATCATCTACCTGCGCCAACCTACCAGCAGATCCCCGAGATGACGATTGCCCCGTACCGACTCGGCCTGACCGCTACCTACGAGCGTGCCGATGGGCAGCACGAAGAACTGGAAGATCTACTCGGGACGGTCGTCTACAGAGAAGAAGTTGACGAGTTGGCTGGCGACTATCTCAGCGAGTACGAGACGATTCATCTCCAGGTCGAACTCACGCCAGACGAGCGAGAAGAGTACGATGAAGAGTATCAGATTTACCGCGACTACGTGGATAGCCACGAGTTTGACCTCTGGAAAGAACGTGGGTATCAGGAGTTTCTCAAACGGACATCGTACGACCCGCAGGGGCGACGAGCGCTCATCGCCAAACAGCGCGCCGAAGAGATTGCGCGTACTGCCACGAAGAAACTGGACACGCTGGATAACCTTCTGAAACGCCACTACGACGACCGGGCAATTATCTTCACCGCGAACAACGACTTTGCCTACGACATCTCCCAAGAGTTCGTTGTTCCGTGTATCACGCATCAAACCGAAACGGACGAACGGACAGCCATTCTCGAGCGGTTCCGCACTGGTGAGTACTCGATGCTGGTCACGTCCCAGGTCCTCGACGAAGGGATCGATGTGCCGGCAGCGAACGTCGGTATCATCCTGTCTGGAAGCGCTTCGAAACGTCAGTATGCACAACGGCTGGGACGGATTCTACGTCCAACGGATGGCCGGCAGCCAGCCCGCCTCTACGAAATCATCGCCGAAGATACGGTGGAAACCTACGTCTCCGAACGGCGTCGACAGGGGGTGACGTCGGATGCTGACAGCTGATCTCGCCCGCTCACGTACGTACGAGGATACGATCACTCCGCTGTTCATCGACACTGACGACCAGCGGTATCGAGACACAGCCGAAGAGCTGATTCACATCTTTGAGGAGCATCTCGGTGGACCGAAGGGAGAATTGGAAGACACGATTGATCAACTCACTGCCGCAGATACGGACTACAAAATCGTTCAGGGATTAGCGAAGCTACTCAAGGACGAGTGTGAATTCGAGACTGTTGCGCCAGTTGCCCCACAGAGGATTCGAGAGGAACTCTTTGCAGTCGCGAATGACAATTATCCGATCGTCCGACAACCGACGCTGGGAGAGGATACAAAGTCAATTTGGGTGTATAGTACAGTTGCTGAGAGACTCGGTATCACGCTCGAAGAATGCTATCGGGGGATGTACGCGGACTTGGAAGAAAACCAGCAACTGGTTCGATTCGGACACCGTGTTTCTGATGAATACGAAGGTGTAGAGGACTCAACAACGACGACTCGGCTAACGGGCAATAGCGAGGAATCTTACGCCGAGGACACGGTTACAGTAGACTGGCTGCTGACTCGATACAATCTTGCCTTAGCACAGGCGGTACTGTACGATGCAACTGAAATGCGGGTACGTGTCTGGGACTCGTTTGCGACAGTGTTCAGCTACGTCAAATTGTTCGGGTTGATGCACCGTATCTATCCAATTGACCGTGACGGAAACCGGGTCCCCAGTACCGACGTTGCAGATGGGTATGAAGCGGTTCTCGATGGAGCGGTGTCCCTCTTTTCGAAGTCGCGAAAGTACGGCATTCGGATGGCGAATTTCCTCCCTGCACTCCCGTTGTGTGACCGCTGGGAGATGGAAGCCGACATCTTAGACGATGACAGCGGACCATCCAGTCGGACGCTCTCATTTGAACTTGATCATACCGAGGGATTGTCCTCCCACTACTCGGCACAGAGTGATTTCGACTCTGACGTGGAGCGGACGCTCGCCCAGAAGTGGGAGCGAGCAAACACGGATTGGGAACTCATTCGAGAAGATGACGTACTGGATCTGGGAGCGGAAGTGATGCTCCCTGATTTTGCGGTCGAACACCCTGATGGACGCCGAGTGTTGTTCGAGATCGTTGGATTCTGGACACCCGAGTATCTGGATGAGAAGCTGGCAAAGATACGAGATGCTGACCGTGACAACCTCATCGTCGCTGTGTCCGAACGGTTGGATTGCTCGGCTGACGATTTTGAAGGGATGGACGACCGGGTGCTGTGGTTCAAGTCGGGAATTCACGTCTATGACGTCGTGGAGTTAGCTGAGGAATATGCCGTTGAAACGACGCTGGAACATTAACAGATCGATAAAATTTTTCTATCGGTTATGGATGCGTGATAACAACGGCGGGAAGACGATTAATTGTAGTTAAGATCAGCAATTATCGAGACCATTGTTTAGAGACGCATCCACGAATAGATTATAGAGATCTTCATCACACAGGACGGTTTGGAGAAGTTCCTGTACTTCATCTGTAGACTGGATCAGATTGTATCGATTGACGAGCCGTTCTGCCATGTCGAGTTCGATGGTTCGATCGGTCGCGATCGCCTCTCGGAGTGCGAGACGGACGATCTGGAGATCATTTCGTGATCGGAACCCCCATTCGTGGGCCCGTTCTTCGACCTGGTTGTCATAGCTATCGAAGCCGATGACGTCGTGACATTCCCGGCAGAGCGTGATGCCTTGGTCAGGATCTGTTGACCAATGATGGTAGTCGAGACTGCCATTGACTCCGGATACATCTTGTTTAAGCTGACTGATCCCTCGACGACAGAGCGGACAGGTGAGTTCCCAGTCCCAGCCGAATTCCGACGCCTTCGCGCTGAGTCGGTTAGTGTATTCATCGTTGCGAGGCTGGCCTTTGTAGTTGGTAATGCCAGCCCAGAGCCACTCGTTCCAGTACGCCTGGGTCATCGCAGTCAGCGTCGGCGGTTCGACTAGCTCTTTGTAGGCTGCGTCGACGGCGACTGCACACCAGCGTCGAAGTTCGACTTGACAGGTCGTACATCGGCTGTCGAATTGCGGGACAATCTGCGGTAGTCCCTGTTCGTAGGTCGCGACGACATCTCCGCAATTAGGACAGAGGACGACAGTTGGCGTCGATTCAAAGATAGAAGTTCCATCGGTTGCCGCGAGGACGGAGGCGCGATCACCATATGGTTGAGGATCGTTTTCCGGCTCCGAGCGGATCGTCGGCAGTGATGGCACGTCCTCCAGCGGTTGCTTGGATCGACTCATCAGTCGATCAGATGCTGTTCCGGGTACTCCGCTTCGGGAGCGGTCTGTCCTACTCTGAGCTGTTGGATGGGCTCGCAGCCGACAATTCGCCAGGTTCGATCCTCTTTGACTTCGTGGATGCGCCACATTCCGGGTTGCTCTTCGAGACAGAGAAACCGGAAGCGGTGTCGAGTACCGTCCGCACGACTGGTGAAGGCGATGGTTGCTTCGGTTTCGCCGCTGGTGTCGACTCGTCTGTTCCGCTTGGGTGGGCTTCTTCTGCTCATATTTGTTGAGATGGACGGACATCACGGGTGTGTACACCACTACCCACGTGTCCGTTCCACCTCTCCCGGCGGATACAAACTGATCCTGCAGCGAACCTTACCAAGAATTCTGATAGCTCGTCTAGCCGCGCTTGGTAAGGTTGGCTGTACAAGACGATATCACGATCCCGTCGCAGTCTACCGGTTTTACTTCCACCATAGTTGGAGAGTCTATTTATGACCACAGAATGATCGTGCATACAGAGGGTACCCACCCTCGTGTCACACGCTCTCCCCGCGATTTCGGAACAACCGTGAGGTGCATACTGATGTCTACGACAGGACCTTCGACACTCGGCGGCTGTCCGTTCTGTGGTGCCGATGTAACGAGTACTAACGTTCTCATCGAGTACGAGGTAGACGGACAGCCCGCGGTATTCGCAGAATGCCCCCAGTGTCGCGAGGTGGTAAAACCAGAATGAGCTCGCTTCAGCGGCTAAAACGAGTGTTCACATTGACGGACCGAACTGTCTCGGTCGTTGAATGCAGACAGTGCGGAACGTCGCTTACTGATGAAACGGAGACCTGTCCGGAATGTGGTTCCCAAGAAATCGCATGCTATGAGTTCTGAAACTGGTGTTTCAGACGTGGTTACTCTTTGATTTCTGTCCCTGTTCGAAAGCTTGTGAGCTCGTCAATACGATCTTCGAGTTCTTCGATTTCTTGGCGGAGTTGATCGGCTTCCTCTCCCTCGGTTGCAGCAAGTTGCTCCTTGAGCCCCTGGAGACGAGTCTGCTTGACCTCTTCGTCGACCTCGGCCTTGCGGACGTACTCACGTTCGTCGATTTCGTAGACACCGGACTCAGACAGTTCGGTGACCTCAAGAGCCTCATCGATCTTATCGCGATCAACGCTCATAACTCGCTCCTGATCAATCCCGGCTTCTTCTAGGATCTCCAGAACCTCTTGTTCGTCCTTGAGCGTTCGGTTCCGGCGTGTCGTTCGCTGAACGGAGCCATACGGCCCGCTGACTGGCCGATCATGATGGAGGCGGTTCAAGAGAACATCTGCGACATTCTTTCGGAATTCGTTAGCGTTGCGCTGGACATCTGAAAGGAGGGTATAGAGATTCACCAGCCCGTCTGTCTCCATGTCGTCGAGTGTGGCGACATCGTGACGTTC
The DNA here is from genome assembly GCF_000026045.1 of Natronomonas pharaonis DSM 2160. Classification (NCBI taxonomy): domain Archaea; kingdom Methanobacteriati; phylum Methanobacteriota; class Halobacteria; order Halobacteriales; family Natronomonadaceae; genus Natronomonas; species Natronomonas pharaonis. Next base: position 1,855,950 of record NC_007426.1, read on the forward strand.
GAGTGCATCAACGAGCAAGAGCGCATCAGCGTAGATGTTCAGATCGGGTTCAGTTCGTTCTTCGGAGGTCGATTCGGAGTCGCTTCCGAGGAGTTGATCGGACGTTGGTTTCTCTGTTTTGACGATCACGCCATTGTCTTCGTCAATCTCGAATCGGGGATGAAGGCTCAACACGGCTGGATATGGATCCGCATCGGATGGAAGTCTATCCAACTCGAATCCCTCTGGTTCGTCACTGACTCGGCGGTAAAGCGTCTCGAACTGATCACGCTGAAGCGGACGTTTCTCGTCGGCGTCTTCGAATTCGATGATAACACGATGCTCTTGGACATCGGTAATCCGGAACCGCTTGTGTGACAACGGCGTAATTAGTGTCGCTCCGTCAGGAAGATCCTCAAGTTCATCGAGAAGTGTGTGCCAGCTCGCCGTGAATGGCATACCTACTAGTTGACGTGTCATGGCAAAACTCTGCGGGCGTCGTTCACCAAGACACGTGAGGAGAGTCGCTTAACTCGTGAGCGGATCACGACCGTGGTCCGTTCCCGTAACGTCGCAGGACGAAAACAGATCGGAGAAAGCCTCCACCAGACACGAGGATGATTCGTAACAGGTCGTCAGTTCATGTAGGCCTCAGATGAGGAAAGGGGGAAACGGATACTATCGAGAAGCGATGTGTGCATCGACGATAGGTTTGTCTCGCTCAAGGAGAGCTTCTAATTTCCCGCTTCGAGCATCGACATGGATTTCTTCTTGCCGCCAGTTCTGCGACGCTTTCGCTTGCCAGACACCATAGAGCGTTGCTTTGGGTAGCACGATGACGCCAAATGTAACGGCAAAGACGTAGAGCAGCGTCGCGATCTGGTCCCATGAGCCAGTAAGCTGGCGCTGAACGTCGATAGCGAAATCCACGTGGACGGCTGGGATCTTTCGGTCGCGCGCCTGATCGACGAAGCCATAGTCGTTCGAGAAGAGGATTACGCCGGTCGGTTCGTTCTCATAGTACTCCAGACAGCCCTCGATGATGGCTTCGTCACTAGGCTCGCTCGCGATGATATCGTGGGAGCGTGTTTCGCGAAGGCGGCGATATTCTCTGAGTCCGAGCCGTGTTTCGCGGTTATCCTCCGTCGGTTGACCGGCGAGACGCTCAAATTCCGGACCCAGAGCATCGGCGAGACGTTCAGCATCCATCGCATTCTTGTCGTACCGGTAGCTGATACTGAGTTCCTCATCCACGCCAGCAGGAAGCGTATACCCATTGACTGGTGTACGCCCTGTATCGTCGCTGTAGAGTTCTGGATCAATGCCAAGAACATCGTGCATCCGCCAGGGAAAGAGATTGGTATCGAACCCGGCGTAGCGAGGTGGATGACCTGCCTGAAGATCCTGATACCCGTATCGATCGATGATCTTATCGACCTCCTCTCGGTTACGGATATCGACGAGCCCACTCGCGACGAGCGCTTTGACGTAGGCAGCGCGGTTGGGGAGTTCTTCACGCACCTGGGAGCCGTATTCGCGTTCGATCTCTTCCAAATGCTGTTCGTAGGAGACTGCTCCAGTGGTGATGGACACTGTGCTTGCAGCTGGATCGGACAAGTCTATACGAAGCAACTCTCCGAGTTCCGAGGCTGGATGTTCGACCGTGATCGTCTGCTCGTCGAGTTCGTAGTACGCATTCAAGAGGAGCGTCAGATGCTGACGAGCGAGATTCATGACAGCACCTCTGTGAAGTCGTACAGTTCGGCAGCCGGTTTGGGGATGTCTGGGTAGATGCGACTGTAGTACTTGCTCGATTTGAGATAGAAGTAGAAGATGTGGTCAACGTCAAATGTTGTACCGGCGTTGAAGGCGATCACGGACATGAATTTCCGACCAGGCGTAACATCGACGGCAATCTCCGCATCAGCATCTTGGGCTGCCTCGATGGCTCCTCGAAAGTGACTCACGATTGCGTCAAACTCTGTCTCGTGATCGATAGTTCCAATCCTGATCTCCGGTTCGGCCACGCCATGTTGTTCGAGAATCGTTCGCGTTAGATTGCTCGCTGTGTCGATCGAATCTCCCAACCCAGGATTGTTGAGAAAATAGACTGTATCCGGGATGAATTGCTCGTCTATCCCATCGCCGACACACGCGGCTGCAATCGGATTCACCATTGCCTCGATGGTCGTACTTCCTGAACTGATCCAAACGTGGTCCATCCAGTAACTACCTCGTAGCAGATTGGTATAAGGATTGGCCGATGACCACGCAGCTATCCTACTGATTCTCAAAAACTGTCGAACGTGACCAGTTTGGTCAGTTCGTCGTTTCCTCCGCCTGATCCATGTCTTGCAGTTTGATCCATGCTTCGTGATACGTTTCTTGCTTTTCGAGGACCGATTCATTCACGCTGTCCAACCGCGTCAGATCCATGTTATCCTCGATGTCAGCGATTTTCACTTTCCTCGCGGTCGGATTGGCTGCTGCCCGTTCGACGAACTCCATGTATGACTCGTCCTCACGTTTCGTGAGCGCATCAACGGCATTGCGGATGTCTGGCCCGAACTCTTGCTCGATGACCTCCAATGTGTAGTTGGCATCTTCGACGACATCATGGAGGACAGCGACGACTCGTTCTCTTTCGGTATCCATTTCGTCCATGACGCGAAGCGGATGACGGATGTAGGTCTCGTTCGCCTTATCGGTCTGTCCTGCGTACGCATCAACGGCCAGATCGATCGCCTGTTCGAGATCGTTCATATGGATCAGTAAACAACGGTCTATCTTAGTGTTGGTTGCAGAGGGATATTGGCGAATCTGGTGAACAACAAACAACCTGCTGATATTGTGCCAGTTGTCGTACAAGACTTAGAGGATCAGAGGATAGACTTATAATCGGGTCACAGCCATCGAATTCAGAGTCATGTATCTGTTACCTACATTTTGTATCGGAAAGATTTTAACGGCACACACGTGCTTGCTTGGTAATGGCAGTCGCAAACCTTGTTGACTCATACGGTGGCGCACCAGTAGACGGCTTGATTAGTGACTTCCATTCTATCGAGATGATTGGCCAATCGAGTGTTGATTCCGAGTTACCCAAACTGCGAATCTGGTGGGATGATCCTGACGCAGTAGATGCGGATTTTGTCGAAACTGAAACTTGTTTTGTGGAGGAGGTGTACGGCGGAGGGGGTAGTCAGAACCAGAGTTTGAAGATTCATGTGGCCGATTCATACGAAGATGCGGATCTACAGTCTTCTGTAGAATTCGAACAAGTACGCTACGCCAGACGAACAGTCAGTCATCCAAGAGGTGGTGACGTCTCGGTAGTCGTCGTCCGCTTTGATCATCATCCGACTCAAATGGGTGAAGAAATCATTGAAGTCCATGTTGAGTGAGATCCTCACCCTCCTGTATTGCAGGGTTCTAATTCACAGGTGATTTCATCGTAGTACACAAACTACCTGTCTGGCAGGGTCTATTCCCCGTGATTCGTAGAGCGGTAGATACAATACTCGCGGCTCTGTTTTACACTGGCCCACCCACCAATTTTCCGATGGGTTCCGCTGTTTCACTGCATTCGGTAAGAACCCACAGAGTATGCTGAGCGGTGAACTTTCTGGCTATCGCGACTGGTCAGCACGATAAAGCTCCATTGCGGTGGTTTCGGTACCAAGCTGAACCTGTGTGTCGCCGTTGAATTCGTTGATCTCAATGCTCTCGAATCGATACCAGACCTCTTCCTTAACTGTCGGTGGCGACTCGGTGGCCCATGACACGAATCGAATCGTTCCAGACTGATCCTCAAGCACTCCTGCTTGATGCTGAGTCTCGTGTAGATCATCCCAGAGGAGCTGTACTTTCGCAGTGATTGATTCTTCCTCGTCACTTGGGGAGAGGCTGGCCACCGATTGATTGAGGGTCAAATATGGTTTGATTTCCTCGATGAATAGCGACCATTGCTCCCCACGGGTTAGAACGTGCATTTCCGATTCAGCACGGGTTAGCGCCACATAGAACAGCCGCCGTTCCTCCTCGACCGTCGCCGTCTCAAGGTCTTGGACAGGTGCAACCAACGAGTTTTCTCGGTGATCTGCTGGAAAGCCGTACATTCCCGAGACGACGTTCAACACGATCAACTGCTCTGCTTCACGTCCCTTTGCCTGGTGAACCGAGTAAACGGCAACCCCCGCATCAGGGTCGAAATCGGGATCGTATTCATCGGGCATATCCTCGGGCCGATAGTGATCGTCTTTCCCGTCGTAAGGGATGTTCCGTCGCTCGAGTTCCGCTTTCACCCGGTCGGTGAACGGTGCGCCGGCATCGTATCGACAGAGAACCATCGCGTCGCTTGGTTCGGTGCCTATACCCTTTTCAAGGCGCTGTTCGACGAGGTTGGCTGCGTACTCTCCAACCCTGCGCTCGTAGGCGTTCTCGGTGTAACCGTCGAGGACGTGTAGCGTCGGCTGGCAGTCGTGACCTGCCGCCGCTCGAACGGTCTTCGCGATCTGGTGGTCGTTGTTGGCGATCAGGTCGTTACCTGCCTCAAGGACTGTCACCGGGTTCCGATAGTTTTCCGTCAGGCGGGTCTCCGCTGTCGGTCCAAAATTCTCCTCGAATGCAATGAACTGGTCGACATCTGCTCCCTGGAACGAGTAAATGCTCTGCCAGTCGTCGCCGACACAGAACAGCCGCGGGGTCTCCTGCAGGTCCTCACCACCAGTAAATGCTCGAATGAGTTCCAGCTGGTGTCTCGAGACGTCCTGAAATTCGTCAACCAGCAGGTGATCGAACTGTGCCCAGTAGGATTCGGGGTCGGCCTGGATGGCGGCGATTGCCTCGTTGATCATGTCGTCGAAGTCGACTAATCCTGCCCGGTCCAGATACGCATTGTACGCTTCAAGCACGAACGCACCGCAATGGCCGAAGTGATATTTCCGGGCATTGGTTGGGGTCAACCGTGATCGGGCGTCGTCCGCATCAATCCGGAACGTCTTGGCGTTGTGGACGAACGACGCCAGCGATTCCTTGATATCCCGCTCTTTTTTGTTGTATTCGAAGGCTTGATTGACGAACTCTTCGAAGTCGAGTCGGCGAAGTTCCACGCCGGCGTGTTCGAGCCGATGCTGAAGCGCTGCTTTGAGCCGTCCCGCTTCGTACTCAAACTCATAGGTTTCGATGAGACTCCTGTCGTTGTTGACGAACTCCTCCCGGGCCCAGAACAGCTTCTCGTGGTACTGGTCGGTACTCCAGGAGAACCATGGCGAGACCTCTCCGTTCCTGTCGAGTCCCCAATGTTCGATGTAGAGATCATACTCCGGGAGATAGAAGTCTGGACGGTATTCGCCCTTGTCGTCGGCACTGTCCGCCCAGGTTGCAACGGCCTCGTACTGGTAGGTCACGTCGTGGGTGAACAGGAAGTCGGCGATAACCCGTTCAGCACGGGAGGCGACGGTTTCGCCGGCAAGCGTCTCGTAGGATTCCTCGCTGCGTTTGGCGACGTAGTTGGTCCGCGAGTCGAAATCAGCTTCCTCAAGATGTGTGTGATCATAATGAAATAGGAACTGTGTGTAGTGTTCGAAGAACCGCTCACGCTGTCCATTTCTGGCCTCACGGATGACCTCGTCGATGAGGTTGTAGAGATCTTGGCTATCCGCGACGTCCAGATATCCGTCGGCGGTTTCTTGGGCGATTTCGTAGGCAAACGAGTGGATCGTCCGGACATCGGCTTGCTCGATCCCGAATTGCTCTTCGAGGCGAAGTTCCATCTCCCTCGCTGCTTGGCGGGTATACGTGAGGGCGGCAATCCGAGCCGGATCGACACCTTCGGCGACGAGGTAGGCAACCCGATAGGTTAGCGCGAGGGTTTTACCCGTGCCTGCGGCGGCGACGACGAGATTCCGGAGATCGTTGGTGACGACCGCCTCGCGCTGCGCACGGTTGAGATCGTTACCCTCCTCATCGATATCCGAAAAGAGGTCATCGTACTCGGCACAGCGGCGATCGACAAACTCGTTGTTGTAATCTTGGAGGTGTTCGATTATCGCGTCGAGTGTGGTTTCGACGTCGCTTAACCTGTGACGATCAGTATCTGCGAGCAGGTCGAGATTGAGTTCGTTCCTGAGTCTATCAAGTTGATCCCTGATCTGTCGACAACGCTCGTTGATCTCGGTTTGCTCCGGTCGCGTGAGATACTGGTCGTACGAGCGGTAGCACTCTGTCCGTTCGTAAAGTCGTTCCACTGTGCGTTCCATGGCTGGCATCCGGTCGTCAAATTCGACCTTTGCTTTGAGGAACGATTCAAGTTGGTCGTGTTGGCGCTTCCAGTCTTCAAGTGTCTGCTGCTCTTCAGAGCGAAGGAAAGCTTCTGGGGGACGGTCCACAGAAAGCTGTTCATCGAGGTCGACATGGAATGAGTCGAGGTCGTCACGGAGGTGTTGAAGCGTCTTCTCGTACTTGGGACTGGCGTCAATCGACTGCCCGTCTTCAATTGCAGGCGAGAGATCTGTGTGTAGCCGCTGGAGATTGTCATCTATGGTCGAATGTAGTTCATCGTAGCGCGTTTTGACTTGTTCGCGGGCGACCTCGTATCGGCGTCGCTGCTGTTCGGGATCGCCAAATAGCCGGATGTGTACAGCTTGAGGGAGAAATCTGCGTCCCCACCGACGTTCGTCACGCTTGAGTTCGTGTTGCAATTCCTCCCATGTCATAGACTGCTCCTACTGATGTTCCTGTACCCTGTCTCTCGAAGGCACTGTTTTATGAAGCGTTCCCCAGTCACAGCCTTTCGTAGAGTACGTCGAGGATCTTCCGCTCTAGCGACAACAGGATTCCGAGGCTCTCGACATCATTATCGTCGTATGAGGCTTGTACGGCCTTCGACACCCGGTCGTGCATTGCCACCAGTTGCTCTGTATCGATCTCACGAAGATTGATTGGTGTATCTTCTCCCCACACGTTGGTTGCAACTTCGTGTTCCCTGTCAGTAAGCTCAGTCATTATATTTCAGTACTATGCCGTCGGATAACATCATGCAGTTCGTCGAGTGACAGGGGATCGATCCGTTCTCGAACACCGTCGCTCGTGTAGAACAGACTCGCTGTAATCGTTTTCTCTCGAAACCACTCGGAGAGAACGTGATAGTACACGCTAACCTGCTTCCGATATTCCGGCTGTGCCCGTCGTGTACTGTCGGTCTTGTAATCGATGATTTCGATCGTGTCGTCGGTTTCGTGCACGAGATCGACGATCCCAGAAATCGTAACTCGATAGCCATCGACTTCCAACGGGAGCGTTACTGGCTCTTCGACGTACAATCGTCCTGATAACCCATCAATGAGTTCTGCGGCACGTCGTTCGTGTTCGTTTGATGCCGTCACGTCCTCACCCAGTGCGTACGCCTCCGCAAAGTCGTGGACGCGAGCGCCGAAATCCATCCCTCGTGTCTCCGGTTCTTCGTCGGGGCCTAGTTCCATCTGTTCGCCCGTCTCCTCGAAGACGGTTTCGTCCATCAACGAGTGGGGGCTATGACCGATCGGACTCTCGGGCGCTGCCACCGCAAACGGGAGTTCCGCTTCTACGTGTTTCTCGTGATCAACGGGATCAATCGACACGTCGGGTTCGTTAATCTCGACTGGAAGTTCCTCGAGGAACGTATTGAGGTCTTCACCGCCCGCGAAGAGGACATGCTGTTCGGCTCGCGTGATTGCGACGTACAGCAGCCGTCGCTCCTCATCATACTCTCGTGGCAGGCATCGTCGAAGTACATCTGAGCGCCAGTTGTCGTAGACGTGGGGATACGTTCGTTCCTCGGAGTAGACCTTCCGCTGCCGGAGTCCGATTGGATCCTGATACTGAATTATGCCGGAGCCACCCGATCGAGGTGGGAAGCTCCCGCTGTTCATGTTTGCCATAATAACGATCGGATACTCCAGCCCCTTGGCAGCGTGAATCGTCTGGACTGTCACCGAGTTATCGCTCGCGCTGGCATGGATATCGACGCTGGTTCCGTTCTCGATCCCGCGCTCGATAAACTGGATTACTTCCCCACGGGTCAGCGTCGTCGAATCATAGACTGACTGGATCGTGTGGAGGAGCGCATCCGCCGTATCGCCATGGAAGCCATAGCGATCAAAGATGCGACGAGCGACTGCGCCAACCGATTCGAGACCGCGAAGCTCGTCCCGGAACGTGGCCAGTTCCGTTGGATAAGTCTCTGTCTCAAGGATGTGGTCGATCTCGTCGAGTGTGTAGCCTGCCCGCTCTAGCACCACTGCCCAGCCTCGGTCGGCATCCGATTCGAGAATCCGAAGCCACGCCAGCAGAAGTTTGGCCGGATCAGTCCGGAAGAGTTCGCTGCCACCATCGTAGGCCATCGGGAAGTCGTACTCGTCGGCGATATCGAGCAATTCCCGGCCATAGTCTCGCGTCCGCGTGAATACTGCAACGTCCCGATACTCCGGTACCCGCGGCTCACCATCTTCGTCTTCGACGGCATAGTCGTCATTCCCAACGATGTCCTGAATTTTCGAGAGGAGCGCCTCATGTTCGTCCTCGTGTTGGATCCCCTCTATGACGGTATTGTCGAAGGCAGCGTTCGATGAGAGTTCGACAACATCGTCGAGCGTCGTGTCGACATCTTCGCCGCTTGTAGCCGGTGTCACGATCGCATCCTCGGAAAGATCGATAACCGTCTCCGTCGATCGATAGTTCTCCTCTAGTTCGATTCGGGTGAGATCATCCGTCTCGAAGGATACCCGCTGGGAGTCGCTGTTGAGGTCTGCGCTGAACGTGTCGAGGCGATCTTCGAACTCGAGAATGTTCTGAACGTCCGCGTACTGGAAGGCGTAGATGCTCTGTTTCCAGTCACCGACGACACAGAAGTTGTTCGTTCCCGAAAGCAGCAGCGCGAGCTTGAATTGGATCTCGCTCGTGTCCTGGAATTCGTCGACCATGACGTACTCAAAGCGAGCCTGTTCCCGAATCCGCGGGTTCTCACAGAGGAGGACGAACGCGAACAACTGGAGGAAGCCGAAATTGAGGTAGTTCCGATCCAGCGCGAACTGCAGATACTCGAAGTATACGTCGTGGACAAACGCCTTGAGCCGGTCACGATCCTCGTGAAACACGTTAGTTGCGACCGTCTCGTCCAACTGTTTCGTCCCGCGACCTCCACGCAGCTCTGACTTTGAGGGCGCATCGGAGAGATAGGTCTTGTTCCGCCCGAAGCGACTCAGATCGTCGCGCAGTTGTGATTGCTTCCGTCCGTCGTTACGTGGCTCATTTACCGCATCGAACTGCTGTTTGAACGCCCCGAAGTCGCCGTCGAGGTGCGATTCGCCGTCCCGATACCAGCCGTCGGCAGTTGGGAAGATTCCCTTCGACGCGAGTTCCCCGATTAAATCGAGTAGCCCACCGGGATTCGATAGGACCCGGTAGAAGTCGGTATACTCGGAGTGATTACTTCGGAACTGGCTGAAGAACTCTCGGAACAGTTCGCCCTCGATAAGTTCGTTGTCGACGACTCGAGTCGATCCGGTAATTTGTCCGTCGAGACCGAGATGTCTCGGGGTCGCATAGCCATGTTCGGAGAGGATATCGTGGCAATGAGAATGGAACGTCTGAATCGGGGCGTCGGCCAGCTCTCGGAGGCCGTACGTACTGTGCTCGACAATCCGCTCTTTCATCTCCGCAGCGGCGCTTCGGGTAAAGGTCACGAGTAGAACGTCCTCTGGTTCGACATCGGGCTGGTCGATGATGTTCCCGTAACGGCGGGTGATCGCGAAGGTCTTCCCAGTCCCGGGGCCGGCGTCGACGAGGTAGAGTCCCTCCGTGCTCTCGATGAGTTCCTTCTGTTCGTCGTTGGGCGTCGGTTCAGTCATCGCTCTCACCCTCTAGGAGGAGATCTCGATTGTTTATCCGCCGGTAGTTCGGCTCGCCGGCCAGTCCATCGACGGGGAACCGCTCTTCACCGGCCCGTCGACGGTTGAGTTCCTCAAGACGCTCATCGACGAAAGATTCGAACGCATCTAGGTCGTCTCGGAAGAACGTCCTCTTGCGAACGCCGTTAAGTTCGCGAATCGCCTGATCGGCACCCTTCTCGGCGTCTACGTCTTCTGCTGTCCCCACGTCGACAGCGGTTGTAAACTCCTCAGCGAATTCCGATGCCCGCAGCTCTCCTTTGTCCGTCGTTTTTGGGAAGGCCAACTGATCCATGATATCGCTATAGGCCGGATAGCCGAGGTCCTCGAAGGTTTCCTCACAGTCGTTGTAGCCGTCGAGCAGTACGTCGTAGGCGTCGCGGGAGCCGACGTACTCATCGAAGGTGAACGGGTAGTACGAGACGGTCGTGAGGGCATCCTCCATGTTTGCCTCGCCTGTGATGACGTCGTCCATCGGCTCGAGGAAGTGGAAGAAGGTAAACTCAAGCGACTCGTCGGGATGGATCGTTCGATAGTAGGTGAGATACAGCGCCGCTTGGAAATTCGGCGTATCTGCCGGTGGATCGACCGCAGCACGTTTGACGATCTGCGAGGTTCGCTTCTTGCTGCCGCTTTTGTAATCGAGGAGGTGATCCGGCGCTTTGACGAGGTCGATCTTTCCCTTCACGCCGAGTGAACTGTCTTCGAACCACCGTTCAGTGAGCGGCGAATCGACCGGTTCATCAAAGTACTCCGCAAAGAAGTTCGTTCCCCACCCGGATGCCGGCGTGAGGAAGTCATCCGACTCGGGACCGTGCTCATCGAGATACTCCACGATCATCTCCAGGCCGATGCGGTACGTCCGCCGACGCAACGTCTCATCTGCACTCGAAAAGAAGGGCTCAGCTTCCCCAAGCATGACGTCAACGAGTTCTTCGAGGTCCGTCGTCGCGATAATGTCGGGATAGTTCACGTAGAACTCCGCGAAGTCGTGAAAGAGGTTCCCTTCGACGAAGTGTTCCTGATCTGGCGATTCAACGAGCCGGCTGAAAAAGTAATCCCGCGGACTGTTGACGTAGCTGTTGAGACTCGACTGGCTGATCGTCTCGATGGTCTCCGGTTCGACGCCAATCGGTTCGCGGTCGAAGCCGCCATCGTTCGAACGAGGTCGTCTGCTGTGTTCGACCGAATCCAGATCGCTGAATCGCTCGAACTCCTCATCAAGGAGATCACCGAGGTAGAGACATGGAGTGACCGGTTCTCCACCAGCAGCATCCTGGACAAGATAGTACTGCTGGTTGCCGCTCTGGAGCAGTCGCTGGAAGCTCCCGATGTAGCGTCCGAACTGCTGTTCAGTATCAACCCACGGACGCTGTGGAGCCGAGTGCGTCCAATCTTGGCTCATTCCGAGATGGAAGACGACGGGACGATCAACGTATGCGGAGGACTTCGCATCTGCCAGGAGGACGCCCTCGTTGTCTCTGTCGACGGGTACCTCGTAGGTCTGCAGGTAGTAGGCAAGGCGATCGACACCATCGTTGGTCACGGAGTCGTCAGCAAGCCCGAGGTTCTGCAACTCTTCATCGAAGAGGGGGAGTTCGATCCCAGTTTGATTCGTATATGTACTGAGCACCTCCGCGAACGTCCGTTCCTCGATAGACGCACAAAATTCCTGTAGCCACTCGATTCCTGGTGTGTCGACCGTCTCCAGTCGTTTTTCGTGATCGTCGATCGGGACGTCGACGCCCATCTGGGTGAGTACTGGCTGGACGTCGCCGACGGTTGTTTCGGAGCCCCGGAAGGCGATCCGAAGGAGGCGGACGAATGCACGGTGGTGTGGATCGTCGATGAATCCCGGTCCACCGTAGAAGGGAATGTCGGCTGCTTCCAGAGCGGACTCGACGAGCGAGGAGTACTGACTGCTCCCCTCGAGGACGACCGCGACGTGTTCGGCGTTGTGTGCCGTGATCGTATCCAGGAGTGCGGTGACGATATCGGTCGCCGACTCGAAGACGTGAAACTCCGGATAGTCGAACGACTCGTCTGTGAACAGATCGATACGGTCGAAATCGTCGGGGAGAATGCTACGCTCTAGGTTGGTCAGCTGGTCGTACCCGACGACAGCAACCGACTGGTCGTCGTCGATCGTGTACCCGGTGAGCTGTTTCGAGGTCGTCCGAAGGGTTCGCATGATATCGACGACCTCGTGGGTCGTCTCGTCGACGTAGGCGTCGTACTTGAGGATTGCATCGAGACTGCCCTGGTGTTCCCAGCACTGGAGGACGTTCCCGATGGCGTAGGCAACTGCTTTCCAGTCGTGGTCAGTCTGCTCGATCACTTCGAGGAAGGCGAGGCGGTCCTCTGCCTGTTCGCGTCGGCCAGCGGCGAGACGCCGCGGAGGGATGGCAAAGTGTCCGAACTGTGGTCGGTCGAGACGGCGGTTGAGAGCACTCGCGAACGGGGCGTCGGGGACGAGAACGAGGTCGTAGTCTTCGACTTCTTCGTAGAGTGATTCTGCAGGTTTCGCTCTGCGGATAGGCACGAATATATGAATTACATACCAGTCACAAAAAGATAGTGACGCATTCTAATGTCAGAAACTAGGTATCAAACCATCCCCGGTAGACATAAGTGCATTCTCTTTGGAGGTTAGAAGTATCCTCACGATCAACAGATACCTATCCTAACCTCCAACAAATGAGTTCACAACTTCCATCAAATATCCAGCCCGGTTCTGTAGTAGAAAACCGCAATCGACTGTGGAGAGTTGACGCTGTTGACGGAAATGTAGTCACCGCAACTCCTCTCGATGGGAACACGGCTGACAGACACCGATTCTATACGCCTGTCGAAAATATCGAAGAAGGAAGTCTCGAACCACCAGACCCGAAGAAGCTCGGCAACCCAGAGTTTCAGCGCTTGTTGAATCGGGCCTATCGGCTTTCGATGCTACACGGGACGGCCCCACTCGTGAGCCTCCAGCGATCACGAGTCATCCCAACTGAGTACCAGCTTACACCGGTCGTGATGGCACTCGATATGCCTCGTGTCCGGATGCTGCTGGCGGACGACGTGGGACTCGGGAAAACAATCGAGGCGGGTCTCATCACGAGCGAGCTTATGGCTCGCAACAAGGCTGATCGAATCCTCATCATCACTCCCGCGAATCTCCGAGAACAATGGCGTGAAGCGTTCAACTACTTCTTCCACATCGATGCTGACATCATCAGCCGTCGCCACCGGAAGGCGATGGAAAAGGAGATCCCACCGGGGACCAGTCCATGGGAGCACTTCTCGAAGCTGATCGTCAGCATCGACTATGCCAAGCAGAACAGCGTTCGGCACGAGATTCTGGATCAGGACTGGGATCTCGTGATTATCGACGAGGCACACCAAGCGGCGAAGCCTCACGAATCCGGGGCGAATGAAACGGTCGATATGCAGCGCTGGGACTTTGCGACCGAAATCACCGACCACGCCGAGCACTGTCTCCTCCTGACGGCGACGCCTCATAACGGTTACACGGATTCATTTGCCAGCTTGATCCGGATGCTTGATGTCGACGCTGTCTCCGGTCCTCGACACGATCCTACCATCCACCGTGACATCGCCCAGAGACACGTCGTACAACGACGACGAGACGATGTCAAACAATGGTTCTCCGATAGCGATGGGCAGAGTCCCTTCCCAGAACGTGATCAAGATGAGGTTCGGGTCACACCCACGGAGTACGAACAGGAAACGTACGACGCCGTCCGAGAGTACGGTGAACTGCTGATGTCCTCCGCTCAGCGTTCCAGTTCCAAGAGCCAGACGCTGGCCCGGTGGTCGGTCATCCATTTCCTCAAGCGAGCGCTGAGCAGTCCCGAAGCCCTCCGACAGTCCCTGAAGAACCGCCAAGACAAGCTCGAAGACCGGTTAGAGGACCTAGACGAGGAAGACACGCAAACCGTGATCGAGGAGACAGCCGGGATCTCTGAGTCGATGGCGCAGGCGAATGCACTCGACGACGATCCCGGCGAAGAGTACAGTGAAGAGGAAGTCGGGGAACGAGTCGAACGAGTCGTCACCGGCGATAAGGCGGCTATCGAACGAGAGCTGGACGTTCTCGAAAACGTCGCAGAGAAGGCAGAACGAGTCACGAAAACCCGAGACGCAAAGCTACAACGACTCCTCGATGAAACACTCCCCAACCGGTTCCAGTATCCCCGTGTCATCATCTTCACGAAATACGTGGACACGCTGGAATACCTCGAAGAGCAAATCAAGGACTCTCAGAGCGACGAGACTGAGGTCTTCACGCTCCACGGTTCTTTGAACGAAGCCCAGCGGAAGGAGCGATTCAAGGAGTTCGAGGACTCCACACGGGGCGTCCTCATCGCCACCGACGTCATCAGCGAGGGGATGAACCTCCAGCACGCCGCAAACCAGATCATCCACTACGAGCTGCCGTGGAACCCGAACCGGTTGGAACAGCGGAACGGTCGAATCGACCGGTACGGGCAGAAGAACGACGAAGTTGTCATCCGGACGATGGTCGTCGAGGATCAGATGGACGTCGCAATCCTCGAAAAGTTGGTCCAGAAAGCGAACAACATCAGGCAGGAGTATGGGTTTTCACCGCCGTACTTCGGCGACGACGAGGGAATCCTCGAACTCCTCAAAGACGAGGGGATCGACGCCGGCGTTCCACAGGCGACCCTCGAAGAGTTCGGAGGCGGTTCCGCACCAGCAGAGCGTGAGAGTGCGAGCGTCTTCGACGACCAGACGCTCGACCGGATCAAGTCCGAGTCCTTCTACGGACACACCGAAGTCGGACTGCAAGAGGTTCAGAAGCGACAAGAAGAGACGCACCAGCGGATCGGCGGTCAGGGAACCTTGGAACAGTTCGTGAAGAGTGCTCTGGACCTGTTCAGTTGCTCGTACGAGATGAACGTCCAAGGTCATCTCGACATCAAAATCACCGCTGATCGGCTTCAGGGGCCAGACATCAAGCGTGAGTACGAGGACGTGACGTTCGATCCGAACGAGGCGTCCCAGTCCTCGGATACGGAGATGCTCGACATCGCCCACCCGCTAGTACAGCGGCTCATTGAAGCCGTCAAGGAAACTGCGTTGACCGACGAGGATCGCTACGGGCGGACAGCCATACGGGGAACCAACGAAGTGAGCGAGCCAACAGCAGTGTATACAGCACTGGTTCGGTACGTGGCAGACACCAAGCCCGATCCAACGATTATGGAGGAGTTGGTACAGGTCGGGTTGCCGATCTACGGAGACGAACCGCTCGAACAGGACATCGTCGAGGCGCTGGAGGAAAGCGAAGCCAAACCAGTTCAGCGTACTTCGATGGAGAAGGAAGACGATCTCAAAGACGCTCTCGGACATGGGGCGTTCGAACAGACGCTACAACGGCGAGCAGAACAGCGGCGGGACAAGATCGTCGAACAGCGAACGGAGATGCGAGCGGAGCTTGAGAAGTCCGGAAGTGGAAGCTGGCTATCCGGCATTGACGACGTTGAGATTGCGAGTAAAGATCTGCTGACAGTCACCGTCTACTACGGGAGCAACTAACGATGAGTATCGATACATCCTCTACCGACGCCGAAGCCGAATCGAGTTCCAGTACGCCACGAACCGGATCGACGACGTTCATCAACACCAGCGGCGGTTTACTCACGGACGAACTGGTGAGCAAGCTCCGCCAGCGTCATTGCGGGGAGTCCGCCGTCCGTCCGGAGACCTTTGCGTTACCGAACACAGAGCCGCCCGAAGAGGCCGACATCGAAGCGGAGATTGGGGATACGTGGGACATGCTTCGAGAGCGGTGGGACGAGCTCACGATGGACGAGACGCTGTTCCATATGGACGTCTCGGACGCTCGTACGAAGTGGATCCTCAAGCTGTTCCAGAATCTCGGGTTCGAGCCGGTCTTCCAGCGTGAGAATCTCGAAGCAGGCGGCATCGAGGCGAACCTCTCACACAAGGGGTGGCCCGACGGGGAGATCGAAAGCTACGGTGAGATGGAGGGGCGGACGGCTCCGATCATTCATACCGTCGAACCAGAACAGAAGCTGGACGAGAAACCGGAGGATGCTCCCCGTGGAGCCAAGAGTCCACACGACACGCTCCAGGAGTTCCTGAATGCCAGCGATGAACACGACTGGGCCGTCGTAACCAACGGGCTGACGCTCCGGGTTCTTCGAGATTTCTATCACACATACACCCGTGGGTACGTGGAGTTCGATCTGGAGAATATGTTCACAAGCCGGAACTACGGGGACTTCCGGGCACTCTACCGGCTCTGTCACGCCACACGGTTCATCGAGCCGGTCGTCGCCGAGGATGAAGACGATGACGTCGAAACCCCGCTGGAGCAGCTGTATCAGGTCGCTCTATCGACCGGGGTCAAGGTCGGCCAAGACCTCCAGTCCAACGTCGTAAGCGCTATCGAGACGCTGGGAACTGGTCTGCTCAACCAAGAGATTCGAGAATACCTCAAAGAAGGCGGCGAAAAGGAAGCTAAGGAGTACTATCAGGAAGTTCTCCTCTTAGTGTACCGCCTACTCTTCCTGATGTATGCAGAGCAGCGGGGAATGATGGCTTCCCGTGATAGCCTGTACACCGACGAGTACAGTATCACGAACCTTCGGGACAAAGCCGAAACACGCCGAAGCGGAAGTGACCGGAACACCGATCTCTGGCACGGCTTGCAATCCACGTTCCGCCTCGTCGAGAAGGGTGACGACGAACTCGGTGTTCCCTGTTACAACGGGATGCTCTTCGACTCAGATCGGCTCGACTGGGTGTCGGAAAGCGAGTGTTCCAACGACGACCTCTTGGACACAATCGAAGATCTAACTCTCATCGAACATGAAGGAACTCGACAGCGCATCTCGTACGCTGACCTCGGCGTTGAAGAGATCGGTTCCGTCTACGAAAGCCTTCTCGAATTCACTCCGAAGCTTGCTACCGAGGTTATTGAACTAGAAGACCGAACGGTCTCGCATGGTGAATTCTATCTTGATGACCGAGGAACCGAGCGGAAAGAGACGGGGAGCTACTATACAGACCCCGGACTGGTACAGGAACTCGTTCAGAGTTCGCTCAAACCCGTCGTTGAAGATCGCCTCGAAGACGCTACCACGACTGACGAGCAGGAAGATGCTCTCCTCGACATCACGGTCTGTGATCCGGCAAGCGGAAGCGGTGCGTTCCTGATCGCCGCCAACAACTTCCTCGCACAGCGACTCGCACGCATTCGATCTGACAGCAACTATCCACCTGAAGACCAGATACGTAGGGCACGCCGAGACGTCCTACAGCATTGCATCTACGCTGTCGACCTCAACCCAATGGCCGTCGAACTGGCCAAGGTCAGCCTGTGGATCAATTCTGCCGTGGAAGACAAACCGCTGAATTTCCTCGATCATCACATCAAGTGCGGAAACTCCTTGATCGGGACTAACTCGGAACTTCTTGAAGGTGAGTTCCCTGTGGACGCTTACGAAACGTCCGGGGGACGTGACTGGCACGTCGGAAACGAAATTCGCAAACAAGTCAGAAATGAAAACAAGGAGCGGTCTAAGGGTTCCTCCGAATCGTCGCTGCAACAATGGGGTGCGAGCAAAGAAGAGTATGTAGATATCGCTGAACAACTCGATGAGATTGAAGAAGAAGACACTGAAGATATAAAGAAGAAAAGGCAGCTGTACGACGAACTCCAGCAGTCAGAGGCGTACCAGCAAGAGAAGTTGGCGCATGATGTCTGGACAGCGGCATTTTATTGGCCAATGGATGGCTCTACGAAGGAATATCCATCTCCGTCCACTATCGAAAAGATTCGACGTAACTCAAATCCCGATGACGAAGCGCTTCAGGAGTTGGTAACACAGACTATAGAGATAGCAGAGCAACAACGGTTCTTCCACTGGGAATTAGAGTTCCCTGAAATATTTAGCGGACACTCATCTGGCTTCGATTGCATTCTTGGAAACCCACCGTGGGAGACATTTGAATTAAAAGATAAGGAGTTCTTTGCCGTGGAAAAACCCCAAATAGTCGAAGCGGGAACCCCCGCAAAAAGGGAAAAACTAATTGAGCAATTGGAACAGACGGATCCCGATTTGTATGAGAGGTATGAGCGTGAAAAAAGGTCTCTTGAGTCAGCCTCAAAATTCATCAAGGAGAGCGGGAGGTATATTAGGACAAATAGTGGGAAGACTAGCACACATGGTCCCTTTGCGGAGCTAGCACTAGATAATATTAGTCCAAATGGGTACTCTGGGATTATTGTACCAACTTCTTTGGTAATGTCATCATCTTCAAAAGACTTTTTCAAAGAACTAGTTGAAGATAATAGGCTTATTAAGATATTCGACTTTATAAATACAGGAATCTTTCCAGAGATACATCGAGAATACAAATTCAGCCTTTTGGCGATCTCAGGCAGTGCAATTGTAAGTGAACAATTTGAGATGGGATTCCATCTGGATGAAATTGAGGGCCTTAGAGATGATGAAAGAATATTTGAAATAACGCCGGAAGAGATAGAACTGTTAAATCCGAATACAAAGACATGTCCCACTTTTCGCACAAGGTCTGACGCAGAGCTCACGCTTTCTATCTTCGAGAATGCTGGGGTTTTCCAGAATGAATCACGTGGAGAGAACCCATGGGGCGTCAATCTAAGAACTCTGTTCCAACGCTCTGGCGATTCAGATCTATTTTCCACTAGTGAAGAACTGGTAGACGATGGATGTCATCTTGAGAGAAACCGGTTTGTCTGTAATAATGGACAAACATTTCTCCCACTTTATGAGCCAAAATACATTCACCAGTATGATAGTACATTTGCGACATATGAGGGGGTTTCGGGAGACCATGAGGATAAGAACCCGAAAGAATTCGCATTGGAACGAAAAGATGATCCAGAGCGTTATATCCTGCCTCGGTATTGGGTATCAGAAAAGGAATACACGTCAAAGAGCGGCGACGGTTGGCATTTAGCAGTTCGGAATATTACCAAATCTACTAATCGGCGGACTGTTATATCTACCATACTTCCAGGAGTTCCAGCTGATCACAATTTCTACATTTTTGAGGATATCGATGCAGATAACTCACTTTTGCTATTAGCTATATTGAATTCTTATGTCTTGGATTTTGCTGCACGCCAGAAAGTAGACGTCTATATTAGTGCATATACGATCAAGCAATTCCCTATTCCAAGTCCAAATCAGTTTGAAGAGATACTCTTTAGAGGAGAACCTCTCAAACAAACAATTAGAGATATAAGTTTTAAATTGATGTACAATACCCATTCCCTAGATTCTTTAGCTGAGGATCTGGGACACCAAGGTAATCCATATTCGCACTCAGCGCCCGCTGGGGTATCAAGAGAAGAATTACGGTTCAAGCTGGAAGCGCTTATGTTCTATTTGTATGGGCTAGATGAAGATCAAATAGACGATATCTTTGGGTCATTTGAACAACTCAAAAAGGAAGAAAAATCCGACCACGGGTACTACCGAACCCGAGAAAAAGTCAAAAATAAATTCTTGGAACTTCAACCTGACATTGAATATAAACGGGGGCAAATATAATGAGTTCCCGTCTCAACCCCTTCGACGCCCTCGATAACGTCCAATCCTCCTATCGGTCCTACGTCGAGACGTTCCAGAACGTCGACGACGAGACAATCAACGCTTGGATTGAGAACCGCATCGAGACGGGAAAGGTACTGTGGAAGGAACCGTTCGTCCAACTGAATCAACGCTTCAAGTACGGCGACACCCTCGAAGAGTTCGTTGCGGACGATAAACTCCACGAGGGTATTCTGGACGTCTTCACCGGTGCTAGCGGCGATCCTATTGAGCCGTACAAACACCAGACTGAGGCGATTCAGTCGATCCAAGCTGGGAACAACACAATCGTCTCCACGGGCACGGGGTCAGGGAAGAGCTTCGCTTTCGGCATTCCCATCGTCAGCCACTGTCTCGAAGCCAAAGAGCGGGGTGAGGATGGGATCAAGGCGGTCATCATCTATCCGATGAACGCTCTGGCGAACTCCCAGTACGAAGACTTCGCAGAGCGACTTGATGGAACAGGCCTCCGGTTGGGACTCTACACGGGTGACACGCCATACAACCCTGACGAAGCACCTGAGTTCCTCCGGCAGTTTGGTCGTGAGGAGGCGTTCGACTCCGAAGTCGTCTCTCGGGAGGAGATGCAGAACGACCCGCCGGACATCCTGATGACGAACTACGTCATGCTCGACCTCATTCTTACCAGGCATGACGACAAGAAGCTCTTCCCAGAGATGCACGAGGGAGTCCTACAGTATCTGGTCCTTGACGAGATTCACACCTACACCGGCCATCAGGGAGCCGACGTCGCCGCACTCGTCCGCCGGCTGAAGCAGAATACCGACGCCGGAGAGGAACTCGTCTGTGTCGGTACCTCTGCGACGGTCCAGAGCGACGAAGGAATCAACGCCAACGACGAGATCGCCGAATTCACCGGGAAGATCTTCGGCGAAGAGGTTGACGCCGACAACGTCGTTCGGGAGTCTCACTATCCGCTGCCCCTCTCCGACGACGAACCGCTCCCTGAGGACATCGAAGTCACCGAGGAAGACATCGCAACCTTCGACGGGAGTCTCGAAGCCGCACAGGATCTCACCGAGAAACTCCTCGACCGGGATCTGATGCCAGCCGAGACGACCGATGCGTCGGCACTCGGGAATGCGCTGGAGGATCACCCCACGATCAAGTTCCTCGACGAAGAGCTTAGCTCCCAGAGCCAGCAGATCTTCGCTGGCGAGGACGACGAAAGCGAAGACGGGAAGGATCTCGTCAGTAGCTATCAGGAACAGTACCGACCCGATGCATCTCGGTACGACATCGAGCAAGAACTCCAAGCCGCTCTGCTCGTCGGAACGGTTGGAACGACCGAGATACAGGGCGAGGAACAGCCGATTTTTATCCCGAAGCTCCACACCTTCTTCAGTCAGGGCAGTGGTCTCGTCTCCTGTCTTACCGAGGAGTCCTTCGAGGACGACGATCCCCACCTGAGTGACGCCGGCGACATCGAGTGTCGTACGTGCGCCCAAGAACACGACCGTACTCGGACTGCCTACCCACTCTCGTTCTGTCGGGGATGTGGTCAGGAGTATTACACCACCGTCGTCGATCAAGAGAAAAACGTCACACAGGGTGCGCTGAGTACCTTTGTGGACACCGAAGAGGACGAAGAGGAGGCGTACCTGATGCGGGGCGATTGGGACCGAGAAACCGCTCCCCTCCCCGATGAGTGGCTGAACGACAACGGGCAGCTTCGAGACACCTACGTCGAGGCTGAACCCCGACCAGCTACCTATTGCCCGGAGTGCGACCAGCTTACCCCCGGACGAGTGGAACAGGGGCAGCTCGAATGTGGATGCTTCGCTGCGCAGGGCGTCGAGGTGATGCGAGTCAACCAGCCGTTCCTGTTCTGCCCAAACTGCGGGGTTCACTACACTCGTCGGGTCAAGAACGAGTTCAACAAGCTGTTCACGTTCGGGACGGTCGGTCGTTCGACGGCGACGGACGTTCTCATCGGGAACACGATGCGGAACCTCCCTGACGACCAGCAGAAGACTATCGCCTTCTCTGACAATCGACAGGATACTGCATTACAGGCGGCTCACCTCAACAACCTCTACCAGCGGGTTCGATTCCGACGCTCGCTGTACCATACCCTCGCAGAGGGCGACGACGTTAGCCTCACTACGCTCGGGAACGACGTCTTCGACCTCCTCGATGACGAGGAAGCCCTTCCGCCAGCCATAGACACGGGAATGTTCGGGCCGTCGGCGGAGGACCGTCAGAACTACAGCGACTATCTGCTGTTCAACACCATTCTCGAACTCGGTCGTGAACAGCAACGCACCCAGCAGAGTCTCGAAGACGTCGGGCTGATCGACGTCGAATACGAGAACCTCGATAAGCTGGCGGACGTCGATGATGTCTGGGACTCGATCCCCGTGCTTTCGAATGCAGATCCAACGGTGCGGGAAGAGTATGTCCACGGCTTCTTGGACATCTTCCGCCGGAGTATTGCGATAGACCACGAGAGCACCACCAACTTCACCGATTTCAAGCGGAACGTCATCAACCAACTCGACGAAGAGGTCCATTTCCACGGCCAGGAGTTCTTCAACTTCCCAGTCGGATACAGTGATACGGCAAGTACTAGTGGGAGACACCGTGTCCGTCGCCTCACACATCCTCGCTCTCGACACGTCCGTTGGACAGCCCGTGCGTTAGACGTTGACACCGATACTGCGAAAGCGATCATCAACAGCGTCATCGACCTCATCAGCGACGACGAGGTACTCAAGCTGTTGACGCAGGAATCGCTGAAGTACACCGGGAAGGTGTATATGCTCAACCACAGTGCGATTCGGGTCACGCACGCCGATCCCGAGGACGTGCGAGTCTGCCCGAAGTGTGGAACACCGACGACTCGGGATGAACTCGACGTCTGTCTGAACTACAGCTGCGACTCGATCACGCCCGAGGAGACGGATCTCGAATCGTCCTACTTCTACGATCTCTATACCGAATCGTTCGACGACGCCGTCGACATCATCGCCGGCGAACACAGCGGTCAGGTTGAGAACGAGAAGCGGAAGCAACTGGAGTCGGACTTCCGAGAGGGCGAGAAGGTGAACACCATCGTCTCGACGCCGACGATGGAACTCGGGATCGACATCGGTGACCTCTCAAACGTTTATATGCGAAACGTCCCGCCGAACCCGAGTAACTACGCTCAGCGTTCCGGGCGAGCCGGGCGACAAAACCAGCCGTCACTCGTCACGACGTTCTGTGGCCGTGGGTTCGGACGTGGCTCCCACGACCAGTACTTCTACCGAAACCCGGAACGAATCATTGCTGGGGAGATCAGCCCGCCGACGTTCCTGCTCAACAATCAGGATCTGGTTGAGGCGCACATCAACGCTCTCGTTCTCGAACAGATCGAACTGAAATTCCAGAGCAAGCCCCGCCAGATGCTGGTCATCGAGGAGGGGAGCGACTACGAGATTATGCCCGATTATCGGGCAGATCTGGAGGACGCCGTCAAGAACAACCGACAGAAGATCATTCAAGCGGTGAAGCAAGCGTTCGCCCGTGAGCGTGAACAGGATACCGTCGGAGAGTGGTTCACGGATGCCTTCATCGAGCGCCAGGTGGACAACTTCGTCGAGAATCTCGATGAGGCATTCGAGCCATGGCGGCGTGAGTACACTCGCCTGAGTCGTGAACTGCGGCGCTTGAACCAACTCCTCGCCACAGAAGGAGGATCGTATCAGGATCGGATCGAGCGCAACGCCATCGAGGACCGTCTTGAGGATATGCGTTCGGGGAAGAAACGCTTCTACACGTATCAGTACCTCCGCTCACAGGGATTCTTGCCGAACTACGGATTCCCCAGACAGAGTACGACGCTAACGTTCACTTCCCGGGAAGACGACATTCAGCGGGATCAAACACGGGCTATCAGCGAATTCGCACCCGGAAACCACGTTTATTACGCTGGGGAACGGTTCGCTGTTCGGTATGCTCGACCTCGCACGGAGGATGCGGAGCCGGTTACCCGTCATCTTCGTGTCTGCCCGGAGTGTGAAACCATCCTGATGGGAGAAGACGCACAGGAGGCCGCAGCGTGCCCCTCTTGTGAGATGTCCTTCGATGGGACCCATCCGAATCCGAATGCGATGGAACTCCCGAATCAACACGCTCGGCCGGAGGAGTACATCACCAGTGACGAGGAGGAACGTCGTCGGCAGGGGTACGAGATCAACAGCTACTACGAACGATCCGATCCCCAAGCATACGACCTAGAAGGAAACGGAATCGAGGCCCGAGTGACATACGAAGGGAGTGCGAATATTGTCTTGGTCAATAGCGGGCTTCGAGATGCTGACGAAGACGATCTCAACGGATTCGCTCTCTGTATGGAGTGTAACCGCTGGCTAACTAGCGAGGACCAAATCGAGAGTCACGTCGACGAAGACGATCCGGATTGCTATGCTAATGCGTCAGAGGAAGCGATCAAGCGTGAGATAGAGTTGTTCTCTGAGGGACAGCACGACACGGTGACACTGACAACGCCACTCCCCAGCGATCTTGAGCCTGAGCAGACTGAAGAATTCTATCGAACCCTCAAGGAGACCGTCTATCAGGGAATTCTGGTTGCGTTCGATCTGGACGAGGAAGAGATCGACACGTTCGTGAAACCAGCGACAGGGGAACACGGACAGGTCACCATCGTAATCTACGAAACCAGTGAGGGCGGCGCAGGTGTGCTTCACTCGCTGATGGACGAAGCACGCTTCAGAAAAGCAGTTCGGGAGGCACAGACCGTCCTCCACGGGGATCCCGATGACGATGGTTGCGAGCGAGCGTGCTATGAATGTCTCCTATCCTTCTACAACCAGCCGGAACACGAGTTCCTCGATAGAACACTCGTTGATTCGTGGTTAGGGAACATGGAAACTGCGACCCTGACAGAAGTCGCTGGAACGAGTAAAGATAGAGATTACGAGAACTTCGACGAGCTACTGGAAGCTTGCGACTCCAGCTTCGAGCGTGAAGTCCTTCACGCTATTCGAGGTCAAGGCTTCGAGCTTCCCGATGAGGCACAGAAAATTATTTATGACGGTGACGAGCCAGTCGCAAAGCCAGATTTCTTCTACGAACGACCAGGTAGATCGATCGCAGTATTCGTCGATGGGCCCGCCCACGAGAAAGATTACGTTAAAGAAGATGACAAACGCAAGCGAGCTAGACTCAAACAGATGGGATATCGAGTTGTTCCGGTGTCAGATATTAACCAAGTTCCTGAGTTATTAGAAAGTATATAAATTCAATCATTCGATCTCCCAGATGGTTTAAAACGATGACTGCGTTCCGTTTATCGATATCCCCCGATGTTTTTCGTATCGGTCGTTTCTACGGCTTTGTATGTCAACAGTTGATCGTGCCCCAGGCATACTGTTGGGATTAGCGTGTGGTGACGCACTTGGCCGTCCAGTCGAGTTCCGCTCTGCAACCCAGATCAAACGAGAGTTCGGCCAGTTGGACGAGATGATCGGAAACGGAACGCACAAGCAACCAGCCGGTACGATCACCGACGATACAGAGCTCGCGTTACGGATTGCGCGCAGCTTGGTCGAACAGAAAGAATTCGACGGAGCCGACGTTGCCGAACGATTCGTCGAGTGGTACCGGAGTGGTCCGTTCGACATCGGACTGATGACAGCTGATGCCCTCCAGCGGATTGAAAACGGGATGCTGTGGGACGAGGCTGGTCAAGAAGTCTGGGAGGAGCGACCCGAAGGTCAGAATGCAGGCAACGGCAGCGTCATGCGCTGTGCTCCCTATTCCATCGCCTTCTCCGAAGATCCAGACCAACTCCTCTCTGTGAGTAAAGCATCGTCCCGAATCACCCATGCGGATCCACGCTGTACCTACGGCTGTGCGGTCCTGAACCTCACGCTGGCTGGACTACTCCACGGGGAAGACGAACCGCTCAGGAGGGCACTGAATCGCGTTCGATCTGAAGCACCGGAGGAACTCGTCGAAGCACTTGATCCAGTAGCGAAGGGAGCATCGATCGATACACTCCGGAACTCGGGCTACGTAATTCACTCGCTACAAACCGCGCTTCACGATGCTTTCGCAGCTGACAGCGCAGAAGAGGCGATCGTGACGGCTGTCAATCGAGGCGGTGATACGGATACGATCGGGGCGATCACGGGCGCAGTTGCCGGCGCTCGATTTGGAGCTGGTGGTCTCCCCGATCGATGGCTTGAGACGATAGACGAGCGCGAAGAGCTGATCGATCTGGCGTTGGAACTTCACGAGATCTCCACCTCATAAGAGATACATTCGCAGTCGGGCGTCATCCTTCAACAGAGGCGGATGAACGTATACCAAATGATTCATCACACTCTCGGTAAGTGACTTGTAAACGAATGACTGTCCGGTTCCTCCATACAGCGGACCTGCATCTGGGAAGCCAACTCAAAACTCAGCATCGGCAAGCGACCGGAACGATTGAAACGCTTGATTCTGCCATCTACACCGCGGTTGAACGGCTCTTCGATACGGCGATTGAGGAAGACGTCGATTTCGTCGTAATCGCCGGTGACCTCTATGATGAGGACTCTCGGAGCGTCAAGGCGAACACGTTTCTGAAAGAGCAGTTCGACCGGCTTGCGGATCAAAACATCCCAGCCTACGTCTCCTACGGCAACCACGATCCTGTCGGGAGCGCAACGACCTACGTTGATCTCCCTGACAACGTCTACGAATTCGATCACGAGGATCCGCAGGAATTTTACTATCCTGATGAGGATACGCCAGAGGCTCGAATCTGGGGCCAATCCTATCGCGACCGCCACGAAAGCCGCTCGATGTACCACCGATTCACGCCGGCTGACGAGCGGGTCCCGAACATCGGCGTTCTTCATACAGGATTGAATCCCGATGGCCGGCGGTACGTCCCGGTCGCACGCAGTGACCTCGAAAGCAAAGACGAGATCCACTACTGGGCGCTCGGGCATATCCACGATCCACGTATCTACGAGAACGAACAGCCAATCGCGTATTCAGGTGTCCCGCAAGGTCGCCAGATCACGGAACCCGGATTCGGTGGAGCGTATCTCGTTGAACTCGACGCTGAAGGCGACTACGAAATCGAGTTTGTCCCGACGAGCCCGGTCATCTGGCAGACCGTCGAAGTCGACATTGGGGACGACGACATTTCCTCAATTCCAGATATTGAGCGTCGAATCGAGCAGACCCTCGACGAGTTCTCCGCGCCGACTGAGCTGTTCGATGGTACCAGCGTCGCCGTTCGCGATGCCGAGTGGGGAATCGATGGCTACGTTTGCCGATGGAAACTGACCGGGAACGGGCCAGTTCACGAGACGCTGTCGAGTGACGACGAAGCTATCCACGAACTCACTCGACGGCTCCGAGACGGACTGACCTCGCGACGGCCATTCGTCTGGACCGAGGCCGTTCGGGACGAAACCGGACCACCGATTCCATCTATCGACGAGCTCCGTGGTAACGATCGGGTGATTGACGAGTATATCGCTTTCATCGACGAACTCGACGAAGTAGACGCCCGAGAACGCTACCGTGAGGAAGTCGGCATGGTCTGGGAATCCGTCGAGGACCACGAAGAAGGACGGCCAGACGAGCTGTCTCTTACTGACGAACAGCTTGACAATCTCATCGAGCGCGCACAGGAGCGTGTACTCGAGGAATTGGCACGACGGAGGGCGACATAACATGTATCTCAACGAACTACGAATTGACGATTTCGGGTGCTTCCGAAACGCACGGCTCGACAACCTCGATGACCGCCTCATCGTCATTGGCGGCCCACAGCGGGCCGGCAAGACAACATTCATGCAGGCGCTCCGGCAGTTCCCGAACGGCGTCAGTCGGGGCGGCGATCTCCCACCTGCGACCGACGAGTATCGGATTGATGCTGAACTCACACACGAGGGGGAGCGCTACCGATACGTACTAAATGGGCACGCAAGTCCCTCTATCTCTCCGATCGGTGACGGGCAAAATATCGATGCTGGGGATATCTTTGGGCCCGTCACGGAACGGCAGTACAGAAATCTCTATACAATCAGTCTCGACGAGCTTCGACGACTGCCGCCAGGGATTGATGACTCGGAAGATCTGGCCCGCGTATTACTCGGTGGCGCATACGGTGATATCGCCGAAATCCCGGAAATCGAGGAATCATTCAACGATCGAGCGTACGACATCGGGTTGTCGAGAGGGGATCCAAGTACCACATCCTCCGAACTCAACGATCCATATCGAACGATTCGCGAGGGGATCGAAGCCAGAAAAGAGGCAAGCCAGCAGGTCGACGAATACAGGTCAGTAACTCAGAAACTCGAAGACAAGCGATCGGAGCAATCCGATCTTGAAGATGAAATCGCCCGCAGACAGCAGATTCGGGACCGGCTGAATATTCTCAAGGAGTTGTTCGATCCACTCCAACAACTTGAGACGTTGAACGCCCAACTCGAAGATGTCGACCTGGATGCAATCGACGACTTCCCAACACATCTGGCGGATCGATTGGATCATTTCGAAGAGCAGTTCCAGACGGCCACGACAGATCTCGCTGAAGCACGACGGGAGTTCGACCAGAATGCAACATTCGATACGACAGACGAGTACTACGAGTGGCTCCTTGAGCACGAGACGGAGATCGATTCCCTCACCGAGGATCAAAAGCTGTGGGCCAGAACTGCCGAAGAACTCGTCGAGAGTGAGGAGTCTCTCGAAGAGAACCGGCGAGACATCGAACGTGAGATAGCGTCTCTGCATTCGGAGTGGGGCGAATCATTCACGCATATTGACGAGATAGAAACGAGCGCCGTCGACACAGCCCGAGTTGCCGACGTAGCCTCCACGATCGAGGATCTGCGGACGGAACGGAGTGATTTGAAGGCCTCTATTGATTCAGCACAGACACGGAAGCAGGAACTTGAGTCACAGCTGGAGGGGATGGAAGAAGAACACGAAGAAACCAGGGAGATCACCGTTCCGAAGCAAAAACCGGCGATCGTAGCTGGTGTTGCAATCGTAGTCGGAACGGGCGTTGGATTTGCGGCCACGCCTCTCGTTGGCGGGGTTGTTGGGCTCGTCGTCCTCGCAGTTGGCCTATACGCGACTGATTCAACGGTTACCGTCGAAACGACCGTTGATGCTGATCCGTATCGCGAACTCAAAGGCCAGGTGGCGACACTCGATGGCGATCTTCAGGCCGATTCAGAGCGACTTACAGAACTCGACGATCAGATCGAGGAAAAGCAGTCGGAACTCACTGAACTCGTCACCGAGTTGGGCCTTCCGGAAGCGCTTCCGGCAAGCGAGGTTCCTGAGTTCTACAAACAAGTCGTCGAACTCGATGACGAAATCGCAGCCTATCGCGAGAAGCAAACGGAGTGGGAAGAAGACAAAGAGAATTTTGCCTCCGATATCGAAGATGTCGCGACACTACTCGACGACGTGGCTGACTTTTCATGGGCGGCTGAAGAGCCCCTAGAAGACGCCGACAAGGTGCTGGCCATGCTCGAAGCGGTCGCTGCCGATCTCGAACTAGCACGGGATGTCCGACGTGCCGAACGGGATCGAACCGAGTGTATCGAGGACATTGATGACGTCCTGACGGAGTGGGACGAAGATCAGTCGATCGATCAAGAGACTGACGACGAAGACATCCTCGAATATATCCAGGCGTTCAACGACGAGGCCGAACGGATCAGCGAACTTCAGGAAACAGTCGAGGAACGTGATCGGATTGAAACCCAGGTCACCAGTCGGCTAGAGAATGAGTCAGCTCGAGAGGCGTTCGAGCCGCTTCAGGAGGACGACGAACCGTGGATCGATGTCGTTCGCAATGTCGCTACCGAGTACGCCGACACAGATGCGATTGCAGACGAGATTCGCAACGAAAAGAGACAGATCGAGGAGTTGGAAGCCAAGCGTGACGAGTTGCACGAGGATTGTATCGAACTTGAACAGCGACAGGAAGATCTCGCCTCGGAAGAAGATCTCCGGGAAGCACGAGGGAAGATCGAGGAAGGACGGGTCGAATTCGAGAGACTCGGGGAGGCCTATGCGGTTAATCGAATCGCCGAAACGATGGTCAAACAGCTCCACGAGCGACTGATGGAAGATATCGTTCATTCCCTTGTCGACGATGCGAGCGATATTTTCAGAGAGATAACCCAAGAGTACGAGGGTATCGAACTCGATGGTGATGTCCAGAGCCTCGATTTCCGAGCGCTTCGCGAGGATAACCATGACCATGGCGTCGGCGAGTTGAGTCGCGCAACCGCTGAACAACTCTTCCTTGCCGTCCGGCTGGCACGGATCCAGCAAACGGACGTGTCACTTCCCGTCGTGCTGGACGACGCCGCGACGAACTTTGATCCAAATCATATGAGTCGTGTCTTCGAGGTCATCGACCAGCTAACGGCGTCGAATCAGGTGTTCTTCCTCACGTGTCATCCGCAATGTGTCCGAATAACTGCGTCGAACGATCTTTCTGCACAGTACTGGTCACTCAACAGTGGGCGATTCACTCGCCGTGAAACTGCCGATACATTAGAACAGCAGCTTTCGGCGGATTGAGTAGTAAACCGTTATTCGTCCTTGGCGAGGTATTCGTCGACTTTCTCGGCGAGTTGTTCGGCGTCGATATCCCTATCTCCACCAAGGGTAACGAGGATACCTGACCGACCGCCTCTAAGATCATCGGCATAGGCACGGACATCGTCCTTCGCCACGCCGACTGAATCTGCTAACTCTTCTACGTCGATGTCGTCAGCAGGTATATCGTAAATTTCGACTTTGAAGACCTCCGTTCGAGTTCGGGCGATAACGCGATTCTTCCGATTTTGTTTAAACGACACGTATTGCTTTTGGCCCCAGTGAGGCCCATCTAATGATTCAACGTTGCCAAGTGCCTCTACAACCTCTCTCAGGCGGTCTGCTGTATTGTCGTTTAGCTTTTTGTCCAGATGCCAGCTCTTCCCGTCCACTTTCCACGGTTCCTTGGAGGTCTGTGGACTGATCTCTGAGACAGTATCCTCGGGAATAGGAATCGTCTGCTCAGTATCGAGATAGAGCTGGTTACCATCCTGGAGCATGTCTACTTCCAACACCGATATTTCTACATCTCTCTCGCTGAGCCACCTCACGACCAGATCTAATCGCTCACGAATTGACTCACCGACGAGCAAGATCCGCTGATTCTGGTTCAGTTCGTACTCGTCGTTGCAAAAGCTCTCCAACTTTTCGTTGAAGTCGACTTCTCCGTTGTACAGTTTCTGTCCCCATTTTGAGTCAGTGAACTTGTCAAACTGGGCACTGAGATGATCCCAATCCCAATACGAGGTATAGGCCGCATATTTCAGTGACTGAAAATCGACATTTCCTCTCAACGACCCCGTCTTTAGTTCGATGACTACGACGTTACCATCCCTGTCGATTCCGAGAAGGTCTATTGCGTCACCAATATACTGGACCTTGACTTCTCTACCAATGATTAAGATATCCTCGCCAAGAATTGAATGTGGATTATCGAGGATCCACTCCCGAAGATCTTCCTCTTTGTACCCCTGATCCGATAGTGATGTCGGCTCTAATGAAGTTGTTTTCTCGTCTTCACTAATCCTAAGCATACTTGAAAAGTAGTATCGACTATGCAATAGTTGCAACGACGTCGACTATGCCGGACAACTTTGATAAGAGTCCTCTTTGTTGCTTCCTGTATTAATGTCGGTCTTATCCGAACAGGAACTTCGAAGCAGATGGCGGGAGCGGTGGGGAAACTTCCTGTCTCACGTTCAAGAAGCTAGCACACCAGAAGCTGCTCGGAACGCACTCCGGGACAAGGTTATCATCGGCAACGCCGAACGGAAAATCGCTGGAGGCCACGAAGGCAGAGAGATTCTAGAACTACTCCAGAACGCTCGAGACGCGATCCGACAAGGGGATGCAGAACAGGGTCGTGTCTACGTCGGCGTTTACGACGAGGGAGTGTTAGTCGCCAATACTGGGAGCCGATTCGACCTCTTCGACGAACAGGTCGAAGACGCAGTAACGATGATCGGCGAGACTGGAAAGGGAGACGACGACCAGTCCATCGGTCACAAGGGCGTCGGGTTGAAGTCGATCCTGGCGACCGGGGATTCCTTCGAAATATTCACTCGCCCGGATGAATCCGCCGATGACATCCTTGCTGTCCGGTTGAGCCGGGCATACCTAGTCGCTGCGATTCTGAATCGACTGGGACAGGACGGGAACGTATCTACCCTCACGGATGATCTTGACGACGCTGCTCTCCATGACCTCCTCGAAGATGGAACTCCTAACGAGACTGTCTCACTCCCGGAGGATCTTCGCGACTCAATCTCGAAGCTCCCGCTGTTCAATTTCCCAGTTCCGTTGGCTATGGACGAGTCAGAAGTGGCGACTGATCCGATTCGATCCCGTGCTCGCGACCTTCTCACTGACTCGCCAGCGACCGGCGGGGAGAACCAGTTCCGTACCGCCGTATTCATTCGCTACGAAGATGACGACTGGCGTTCTCAGCTCGCAGATATCGGTATCTCTGTCCCAGAAGAAGAAAATACTGGCTCGATCGAAGATCGGCCTCAACGGATTTGGGACTATCTTTCGGCGACAGCGAGTGAAGACGGCCTCCAGCCGGAAACACTCGTTCAGCTCGGCGGCATCGAGGAATTCATACTCGAGCGGGCGACTGACGGCGGACGCAAAACCGTAAACAAGGAGCGGTGGGAGATCGTTCGCGATCCGAGTCCACACGTCGTGACGTCGGATCTCTCGCACCAAGAAGTTCGCGTGCGGATCCACGCTGATGACGATGAATCACTCCACCGATTCGATCAATTCCAGTTCGAAACCCCTCGCCAGCATCATACCGCAGTACTCGTGAACAAGGCAGCCGACGGCGAGAGAGTCCCAACCGCTTCGTACCCACTCTATCTGTTCTATCCTATAGAGGGTACCAGTACAGCTGGGCTTCCGTTTTGTTTCCATGGCCGATTCCGGGTCGAAACGAACCGCAAGGACCTCAGTTCGAATAACCTCGCGACGAACCGGAGCGTGCTTGAAGAGGGACTGGATCTCATCGAGTTGATTGGCCAAGAAGTCGCTATCGCGGCAACCGACACTGATTCGCCGACGTACAGCACCCACCTCCCATGGTGTCTTCTACCTCCTGTTCCAGATGCTGATGGGCTATCGGAGCCGACGTCGAACGACGAACTGCTCAACTGGTTCCGTCTCGAGGTCTTCGAACGCCTCGGTGCGACCGACTGTCTTCCGAGTGTTGACGGCCCGCGCCAACCGGAGGCAACGCTACTTCACTGGGATGAAACTGTTCTCGAGGGACAACTCGCCTATCGGACTCTCGTCGATCATCTCGGTAGAACAACCGAAACTGCGACCGACTCGACACCACTGTTGACTCAGGAGGCACTGGATGCCCTTCTTGGAGTACCTGCAGCCTGGCGCGAGCGTCTTCAGAAGCTTCTGGCGGTCGAAGACGAGCAGGCCGCATCGAGAGCCCTCCTCGAAGAATGGGTAGCCCAGCTCGATGCAACGCTTGCGATGGACGACGACGATTCCCCCGCCCATATCGTCCCAGCAACGGCTGCCAGAACGCTCCTCCAGGGGACCGTAACGCTGCTAACGGCTGCCACCGAGGGTGACGAATCACTCGACGAGGCGCTTACCGACCTTGCTGATCGCTTCGACGGGATCTACCTCTTGCCATGTCGGATCCGCGATGTTGATCCAGAGGAAGAACTCGCGCTCGTCACGATCGAACGCCGGCAGACGCCGACCGGAGGACAGCGAACACAGCGCCGGATCCGGTCAGTGATCTGGGATATCGAATCGGCTACCCGCGATATTGAACGCCCACCGACCCCACCGCAGTCCTCCAACATGACCGTCTACTTCCTTGACGAGGCGGTCCAGGAAGACGCTGCCGTCCATCACGTGTTGAACACGGCTGGGCGGGTTTGGGGCCTTCGTGCCTACGAGGGAATTCCGAGTTTCGTCCGTTCGCTACTGGATACGTTCGCTGATGGACGCCACGACGTGGTCGAACCGATCGACTTTGCGTTTTTGACGGCTCTCGTCGACCGCATCGGCGACGAATCGGACGACTTGCAGACGGGAGAGGGCGAGTTCTTCCCGTTAGGGTATCTCAAAACCGCGGTCACACAACAAGAAGGCGACCAGCGGGCTAATCTGCGTCGTCGTGTGCAGCTTCGGACCTGTGATCTTCAGCTCCATCGAACGGAAGCGCAACCAATTTCGGATACCGTTCTACCTGACGAATGGCAATCCGTTCGCGAGCGTGCCCTTGCCTCTGAAGACGAGCGACAAGAACAGGACAGCGAAATCACAGAGGATTGGACTGGCGTGACGCCAGGGGAGTACCCTGCACCAGCCTGGCCGACGCCTGACACCGACACTTGGTCAGTATATCGCGAGCAAATCAAGCGTGACGTTACGGATGTCGACTTCGTCCGGGCGTTATCACTCCTCGGCGCGGGTTCGTTGCCGGGTGTCAACGTTCTCTGGATGTATGGCGACGATCACCCGTCGATGCGGCGCGACCACCACTGGGATCCGATGGAATGGACAGAGGACGACTTCACGGGTACGACTCCCGATACCGTGCGAGAGTTGCAGTCGACCCTGTCGGACGTTCCGGACTACCGCTCGCTTATTACCGGGCTGGAGTATCACCCGCGCTTCAGTGCGGATCACTCCTCGAAATGTAACGTCAAAACGGATGGCGACCTCAACCAAGTGAACTTGGCGTCGTGGGTCTGGATCGACGACACCGAGCGGCTCGTCGAACACGATCATGCTGTCCGGGAAGTCCTTCGTCGGCACGGGGAGTCACTTGTCTCGACGCTGCTCCAGACCGGCTGGTCGTGTAATAATGGTCACAAGCGACGATCGTGGACAGAGCCAGTTCCGAGCCTGTTGAACTGGCAGCTTCGCGACCTCGAGATCTGGGAGCCCGTCGTTGAGGTAGATGAGGAACTCGAAGAACAGTGGACCGACTACGCGGCTCAGCTTCGGTTTGCCGTTCGAAAAGAGAGTAGCCGCGGGGCACAGGCTGCTCGGATGTTCCCACACGTCGACGATGAGACTGGGTTTTCTGAGGAGGTTCTTGCCACGCTTGGGGTTCGTCCTATCGGTGATCTCGGTCCAACCGGTGCGACGAAACGATTGCAGCAGCTCCAGGCAGTTCTAACCGATGGGCCCTTACCGGAAGACGGACCGGCTAGCCTCTGGATTCCCGGTGAGCGCATCAACGACTGGAACCAGGCGTATACCCAGCTCCTGCAACCGCTGGTACGGCAGTTCCCGGACGATCCAGCGAAGCAACGAGATGAGTTGAACTGGGGATCGCTGACACATCTTCCACTGCGAGACGGTGACCAGTGGCTGACTGCGCCGGTCGAGTGGATACAGGCCAATTCGGATCAGATCCGTTACTATCAGGACCAGTCCCCGAAGCCGTGGGAACTGCAGACCGCTGAAGAAAACGACTACTACATCCTTCCTCGACCACGGAGTGGACCCTTCGTGCAGCTAGCGACTGCGCTTGGAGTTGACCAACTACAGGCGTCAAAGCTTGTGCTCGATCTGGAAAACGACGATTTGGACGTCGTGACCGACCAGTATAGCGATCGCATCGCCGAGTTCCAGCGGGCACTGACGGAACGACAGGATCTTTTCGTCGCCTCGACTGAGCGGTCCGACGAGGAAGAGATTGTAGACACAGCTGAAAATCTCTCGACTGCTGCAGCGAACATTGCTGTCGTCGAATCGTTCCCTGACGACGTCCTTCGACAGCTTTCGGATCCCGCATCCGCCCTCTATGAGACCGACGATGGCGAGGAAGCCTTACTCCTGAACGCCGCCGAAGCCGGTGATTCACTCTCGTTGCAAGGCCTTTCTATGGGGATTGCTCTGCTTGTCGAACGCCCGACGAAGGTCGCCACTTTTCGGGAGGCACTACGGAGCGATGTCGAAGTCGACGAACTCGAATCACGCTGGAAGAAGCGAACGTTCCCGATCGACACAGTCAAGCGAGTGCTCGGATCGAATGCACTCCAGTCGATCGAACGAGACGTCACAGCCGTCAACGACCTACTGGATCGGCTCGACCGGTCCCCAATCGATGCTGACCCACTTCTCGATGCACTCGAGGATGCGGACCCTGAAACGATAGACCTCGTCCGCGAGTGGTGTGCCACGGGCGAACGACCGGATGTTGGAACGGATGCCGATCTGGATCTGACTGATCTTGATCCAGCTATCGAAGAGTGGATCACTGAGTTCCATGCAGCGCTTCCAGACGAGCTGGAGTTCGTCGCTGCTGGCATCTTCTCCGAGACGGTTACTCACTGGATTCGCGAACTTGAAGGACAGGATGTCGATGAGATGACGGCAGTCATCGTCATTGATTGGCTCGACGAGCAGCGTGCTGCGCTCGAACGCCCACCGTTCGATAACGCTGCCAGGCAAGCCTACGTACGTCTCGAGACTGTCGCCGAACTCTGGGAGCAGACGGATCCTGCAGAACTCACTGAACTCGACACGTGGAGCGATCGACTTCGAGAACTTCATTCGTCTGCAGTCCCCGACTGGTCGGATCCAATTCCCGAGTCGTATGCGGAGGCACTCGATTGTCCTGCACTCGTGGCGCACGTCAGCATCAACGACCGTGTTCACGTCCTCGTCGAGACTATCTGTGAGGAGATCGACGCCGAGCTCCCGGACGTCGAATTTGACTGGCATGGTCTGGTCACCACCTACGTTGAAGAAGGGACGATTCCCGAGCCAGAGACCGATCGAGGAGCCAAAGATCACCAGGAGCGAGCGTTCGCCGACCTGGCGACAGCGATCGACACCAATGGCGAGTTGGCAGGCGGTAGCTCGGATGGCCCACTTATGCCAGAAACCGTCGACATCTCTGACGGTAGCGGATCTCTCTCCGTCTCGGAAGGTGGCGGAAGCGGCGGCGGGAGCACGCAATACCGCGGACGCGGGCAGCAGGCAGAAGCATATGTTATGGCCGGTGTCCTCGACCGGATTGCCACGTGGCTCGATGAACATCCTGCTGGCGATATTCGCCAGTTCCGCTCTCGGTTCAAGCGATTACACTCTGATCAGCAGGAACAGTCGTACAAGTGGCACGTCGAAAATGTCTGGTCATCGGATCTCCTCCCGCTATTGCGAGACTCAGACGCACTTAACAGCGTTACCGTGAGCGACTGGCGAACAGAAGTTGATGCGGAGTCGTTCGCCGAGTTCCCGCTCGTTCGGCTCGTAAACGTCACGATGGAACGGGGACCAGGGTTCGATGTCATCGATCCACTTGGGCCGCTTTCTGACGACGAAGAGACCGATGACTTCGGGCTCCAGTTCGTTCCCGTCGAGGTCAAAGCCGTAAATGGGACGACACCGCCGTTCAATTTCCGGCTCACAACAAACGAGTATCGTCAAGCCAAGGCATTCGTTCGAGACGGGAATATTCCGTATGTCATCCGCCTCGTCTCTGTTCCCGAGGCTGGAACACCCGATTGGCCGTCACAAACAGAAATTGCAGCTGAACAGATTCTGAGCACTGAAGCGGAACTCGAAGCGGTCGTAGAGTCCCAACGGTTCGAGGAAGTGGTGAAGGGCGGATACATGAACATGAAGATTGAGGAGTGAAGACTCGAAATCAAAAAAGATGCTCAGTGAAGTATGGACAAAGCATATTGAGTTGATTAAGAGGTGAAAGAAACTCTTCTAAATCAAGTTAGGTGGTGGAAATATGAATAATATTTGAAATTCAGCCGACGCCATCCGCACTCGGCGTTACGTAGGCCGTACCTCGCCATCGAGTTCGTACACTTGACCACGATTTTTCAGAGACTGAACGTCGTTTCTGACTCGCTTTTCTGTTTCGTCTATGATCTCCGCGACCTCCTCTACCGTGGTTCCTTGCTTGTCTTCGATAATCGCAAGAACTCGCTTCCGGCGTGTCCGTTGGCTCTTCGACTGGCTCGTCTCAACAACATCCGCATCAAATTCTCCTGTTTCAGGGTCGATACCGACCTGTTCCATCGACTTTCTCACGAGGCCTAACGCCCGATCGACATCGCCTTTGGTAACTTCATCATCGAGACGAACTCGTGCGGAAGCCTCAGCAAGCCGCTCGATCGCTTCCTCCTGCCGAAACGTTACTGGAACAGGACTGCTCTCATCGTCCTCGTTCGCGAGTCGCAACTTTAGAAATTCCTGCTGGAGGTAGTCCCGCGCTTCACTATTTCCCTGAGGCAGATACGGTGTAACTTCATTTTTCGCGTACGCAATGTACGCTCGAAGAATCCTTTTCGGGATTGCCGGTTCAATACTCCGTTGTTCTTTTTCCGTGAGTTCTTCCCCAAGTTCCTGCTTTGCTGCCGCTCGTCGCGAGCGGATCATATGTTCGACCACTTCTCGATCACTGTCTACATCGGGCGAGTCGGAGACCATGAACATCAGATCGAACCGGCTCATTAGCGTTGGACCTAGGTCGATCTGTTGAGCACGTGGTTGATACGGATCGAACCGACCCTCAGATGGATTCCCTGCGGCAAGCAGAGCAGTTCGAGAATTCAGGGTAGCATTGATTCCGGCTTTGTTCACCCGAACTCTTTGGCTCTCAAGCGCATCGTGCATCGACGAGACGGCCTTCTTCGGGACTTTGTCAATCTCATCGAGACAGGCGATCCCACCATCTGCGAGGACGAGCGCTCCAGCCTCAAGTCCCCATTCTGATTCGCCGAAGTCGTCGGCTACCGCAGCAGCCGTAATTCCAGCTGCTGTGGCTCCCTTGCCGGAGGCATACGTAGAACGGGGGGCGAGATCGTCTACCGCCTGGAGGAAAGTCGACTTACCGCAGCCAGGATCTCCTAACAAGAGAATATGGGAGTCTCCACGTACCCGGCCACCGCGTGACCATCCACCGAACATTTGCAGGGCAATCGCGAGTTTGATATCTTCGTCTCCTTTGTGTTCCGGGTTAATCGAGTCGATGAGCAGTTCATACGGGTCTCCTTCTTCGCCGGAAGCGATGGCGGTAATCTCATCGCGATAGGTCTTGACGTCGATATCCTCGTAGTCGCTTTCTTCACGAATGACGGCTTGGGCATCTACCGTAGTATCGAACGCCCGAGACTGATTTCGATCCGGAGTTTCGATATCAAGCATTCCAGTAAGCGTGATCCGATCGCCGGCTTCGAATTCCCGGATCAGATCGTCTTCGAGATGAACGTCGATCGTTTCACCTTCGCCCCCTTTCGTTCGCTCTGGCGGTTGCTGGATCCGCGCATACTGGTGGTCAACCCAGTCGCTCGATTTCTCAGCCAAGACGAACGGCCCCTGCCGTTCACAACCTGAACACTCGTGAGGTTCCTGTAGCTGTTCACCCGTTTGCGGAATTTCGGTTCGGGTAGAGCAGCGCTGGCATTCGAAGACGGCAGTCTGGATTCGTGGCTTAACCGCACTGACTTTCTGTACCTGACCGCGGATATCGAGGAGCGTTCCGATATTGCTGTGTCGCGAGACTTGCTCAACATCGAGGGTCGTCGGCAAATTGTAGATGCGAACGTGTGCACCCCCTATATCAACGTCGACAGGAAGATCATAGTGAGAAAGCGCCTCCTCGAAGGCCTCTAACATCCGTTCTGGTTGCTCACGCAGGTCATCCGCAAGATCTGGATCAAATCGATATACGTCATCGAAGTCTACGTATAGCGACTTCTGATCCCGCGGGAACCGCATCGCAAGCTGTCCGATTTCATCCGGGTAGTAATCCCGGAAGAACTGTACCAGTTCCTCGATGGTTTCTTGCATGATGGACATCAGCTTGATTTGTGGATACTCCACAACACTCTTCCCGGCGTGTGAATTCCGAGACGGAGCGAGCGGAGCGAGCTGTCTTTGACATACTAACGACTAACCGACACTTCTTTCAGGTCCCTTCTATCCCGCATATACTGCAGATAGAGGGGATTACTGGTATCGAAGTAATGGAGGAGGGGGCTTCCCCTTTGACAGTTGTTGTGGAGCCGCCACAGTCACCGGCCTCCGTGTTCCTGGGTGAGTTTTGTAGGAAGTTCGCCGACCTCAAGATTCAGCTTCAGACGG
Source organism: Natronomonas pharaonis DSM 2160 (assembly GCF_000026045.1). Classification (NCBI taxonomy): domain Archaea; kingdom Methanobacteriati; phylum Methanobacteriota; class Halobacteria; order Halobacteriales; family Natronomonadaceae; genus Natronomonas; species Natronomonas pharaonis. The sequence goes on from NC_007426.1 coordinate 1,895,692, forward strand.
CTATCTCCACCAGAACCGCTCTCGTACCAGAGTATTTCTTTATCACCGACGAGACGCTCTGCACGGTCCATATCAGTGTAAATCGTCGTCCGATCGACATCTGGATACTGAAGGGCACGTTCGGCTTCCTCGCGGTTGATCGATACCTTCGCTGCTCGCCCGCGCTCGCGCTCACGCATCGCCGCTCGTCGCAGATGTTGAATCAACGCGACTGACCGCTGCTTCCCGCTCATCTCGTCGCTATTCTCTACGAGACGAAGAAGATCGGTTCGCGAATCGATATGGTCAACCGCATCGTGAAGGTCGTCTTGATCTTCCTGAAGCCGACGTTGTTCGGTTCGTACCTCCTGCAGTTCATCCTGCAGATCTTCAATCGCATCCCATGCGTTGTCGTGCCCTTGTTGAAGAGCATTCAGCTGTCCTTCGAGTTCGTCGAGCCTTTTGGAGTCGTTGCTCATTGTTCAAGCCTCGCTTTGTAGTAGCGCTCAGCGATTTCGTGGTATCCTTCGTCTTTCAGTACCGAAGGATCGATACCGTACGTTGTCCCGTGTACGTGCCCCTCATGCCGCTCTCCGACTTTCTTTAGGATACCCCGATCGATGAGATCGTTCGCTCGTTTTCGTCCTGCAGTAACGCTGAAGCCCACAAGATCTCCGACGTCGGATTTTATCACCGGCTCATTTTCGGCGATGGCAGCCAAAATAGTCGCATCAGATACTACTTCAGGCCAGTCAACGGGCTCATCCGCTGCTTCGAAGAACTCGCGAGTGGATATATGATGGAATAAGCCCATCAGTTTTGCAATCTCCTCCGAGGAGAAGCCCATCCGAACGAGATTGGTACCGTAGGTCGCTCGAACGTCTCGTGATGTGACATCACGACCGATATCAGCCCGATCCGCTAACTTTGATAGTCGTCTTTCCAGACTATTCACACTGATCGGCGTCGAATCGTATCTCGCAAACCACCAGTAGAGGGTTCTTGCCGTCGTCTCATCTGGTATAGGTATACTTCGAACACGACAATCACTGTCGGGTTGGCCAGGATGCCAAACTTCGTAGCCAAGATCGTTACAATATCCACAGCGACCCGTTCGTTGATGAATCTCCAGGTTCGTCCCGAGCTTGATCCCCCGACAGTCTGCTTCTGTGGGGATCCGAATTATTGGGGTATCACCTTGGTAGGCCTCAACTGACTCAGGAAGCGGCTCGAGCCAGTTATCGTGCATATGCGTGAACTCAGTCGCAGTCAAGCCTGTATGAAGCAACACCATCAGCAATCGGTCAACGAAGTCGCCTTGATCAGCTGCTTGCCGGAATGCAGCCGTTTGCTCCCGCGTGAGTGGATCGCCGTTCATAGATTATCCATGTCGTATTTTTCTTCGACCAGGTCACGAGATGCCTGGGCAGTATACGTGATGTACTTCCGAGGCATCTGGATCGATCCATGACCAAGACGGTCCATTATCTGAACCGCTGTCCAGTCCATTCGTGCCAGCATCGTTCCGTGCGTATGACGGAGATCGTGTGCTGTCACTTTCCGATTGAGGCCGGCTTCCTCAGCAAGTTGCTTGAGGTGATAATTCACTGATCGATGAGAAAGTGGTAAGTAGTCGTATCCTTCTTTCCACCACTTGAGGAGGTCGATTAGGTCTTCCTGCTCGCTATTGATCGGGATTGTCCTATCGGAGGATCGCGTCTTGCACGTCCACCGATTATCTTCGCGGTGGGGCCTATTTCGACATTTTGAGCAGGGTTTGCCCCTGTCGCTCAGGTCGAACTGATTCTGATTCCCGAAACCGGCTTCACCAGCACCGCCGACACATTCCTCTCGCCGCGGAATGTCGATCCGGTAGTTTCCATTCTTTTCGAGTACCCACCACGGGCGCATGTGGTTGAACTCGCCATTGCGCATTCCAGTGTGTAGGAGTAGACGGCCCGTTAGCGTCCGAATCGGATTATCTGCGTCTTTCGCCGCTTCTTCGAAGACCTGAATCTGGTCAAGCTTGAGTGGTTTGAATCCTCTTCCCGTCATTATCCACTCACATCCGTTCTGGCACGGTTACTGATCTCGCTGGCTTCTGGGCCGGTCTCTATGTCGTTTTCTTGACCGAGGGCCGACTTCGTTCGATGTTCGTCTGCCGGGTTTGACCTGATTTTAGTCATTTTTCTTTTATTGTATCTTATCTGTTTTTTCTGCCCTTCCGTTGCTGAAATCCATCCAGAGTCTTTCGCCGGATCCGTTCTCGTACACAAGACTTCTCCGGCTGAAATGCCTGATTTTGGACGCTTCAAGTCAGGGGAGGTGGCTTATTGTAGAAGGAGTGCAAATCGTCTACAATTCCCCTTTTATATATGAATCCGTTGCTGTCCCTCGATATTTGGTTGAATAATGGGTTGGATATAATTGAGATCTCCATGAACGGGGGGACTTGCCGAATAGAGAAATAAATATAATTATTTTTATAAATTCTACGAATGTAGTGATTAACGATATTTCTGTCTCTGGTTTTGCTTTTGATCACCCCCTCAGTACCTATATCTGTCATAATAACTATATTCCTTCTACGTCCCGCAGTTGAGCAAGCTCTTTTTCAATCTGATCTTTCCCGACTTTTTCTCCTCCGTATTTGACTAAAGCAGCCAAACACAACCCCCGGATAAACCGATCGTTACTGTGTTTTATAATGTATACCAGCTGATCAGAGTTCTTCTCGACGTACGTCTCTGGATCAATCTCATTTTCGTTCATCTTCTTCTGCCTACTCCCGTTTTGTACACGCAGAAACTTATAGTTTACTTCGTATTGTATAGAGCTTCCAAACGTTCTACAGATAGTCTAAAGTCGCTATTAGGATTCAAGAGAAACTCGTATTAGTCCGACCCTCATAGGGAAACTATGAGAAAACAAGGCGACTGGATGGCTAATTGGGATGATCGATTTCTCGAGTTTGCTTACGATCACGGCGGGGCAACTCCCAAACGAATTGCCGATAATGAGCATGTTCATGTCTCACGACAATACGTTGCAAAACGGCTCCGTGAATTATCGGATCACGGGTTATTAAACAAAATCGGCAGAGGATCATATACGATTACTAAGAAGGGTAAATACTATTTAGCGGGCGCATACGATGCAGAAAAGGACGAATTTCTAGAGTATGAGTTGAGGAATTATGAGTGGTTGATTCTTGAATCCGAAGACAAAATCGAGGACTTTCGATCTTGGTTCAATGATCGTTCCAGTGCCCCATAATGTACCATCCTTCGTCTTTCACTAGTCCTACTTCCACGGTTGGGTCCGGACGAGTATCACGATGTTTTCAGAGTGGATGCAGCCTGTCTATTTTGATTGATGAGTCGTGACATTCCGCCAAGTGAGTACGCTTTACCGTGGAGCCAATCTGGAACCCATTCCCGCTGAAATGGCACAGACGCAACAGAGATACGACCCTGTAACACGCGAAAACGACCGCACGACGGCTATTTGCTGAATCGCGGAAGTAGGATTAGGAGGTACCAGGCGGCGGCAGCTTATCGAGCCACTTTTTGAGAAGGAGATAAGTCTACACACTCCTCTCGACGTGTTGCAAAATGGAAGAATAATGGAGAGATTCGATGGTGATCACTCACCAGACTGCGTGCTCTCGCGTGCCCCTGCTCACGAATGAATTACCCTTCTTCAGAGCGGCGAAAAAATTGATCATCGTGAATCTACTCCGTAGACTGCAGCTTTGTCTCTACCTCTCCAATTTTGTCTGTGATATCAGCCGTCGTGAATACAAGGTAGACGAATCTCGTAACTCGAGATGCCAGTACTGAAGCAGAGGTTCACGTATTTGGACTTTTTTTCGATGTCGCAAACCGCGGCATCCGGGCTGTAACGCCCAAATCGGCTTCCGCCGCGTATGAAAATCAGGTACCACGTGCTTGATAGCACGGAATACAACTCAGTTTCTTGCATCCCATGCTTATACTTCCCATTCTCCTTGGATAGTAGCGTCTCCGTCGAACCAATAGAGCTACTGAAAAATCTATAACCCTGTGTGGATTTCAACAAGACTCGGGTGATTTTGGTTCAGTATTATTCAACCGCTTCGGTGAAGCTTGCTGCAGTATCAATCAATTCTGCATCGCCGCCAAGTGCCTCAATGAGTGGTTCCATCTCTTCGAGTGTTTCGAGGAGCTCGGGGTTGTCTTGGGCGATTCTGAGCAGCTTTCGTCGCTGTTCATCCTCTTGTTCTTCCAGTTCCTGGACTGCTTCAGGCTCCATTGCCTGATGGCACCAGACGCAGAAGGGCTCATCCCGGGGCGTCTCCTTGTCACATCGAGGACAAGTCAGGGGAGTCCTGTCCTTCGTCTTCTCAGTCTCAACCTCAAGTCCTTGGAGTTCAGCATACTGTTTGTTCTCGTTTTCGGGGCCGAACTCAGCCAGGTACCGACGCGCGTGATCGGACGTCTTGGTACGTCCCTGACGGGCGTTGATCAGCGACTCGTTAGCCCCCTGTTTGGCCAGCCAATAGGTGTTCGACTTTCTGAAATTGGTCGGCGTCACGGGTTTGTCGATCCCCGCCCGCTCGGCTGCCTTCTTGAATCGTTCGAGGAAAGTCTGGTATGAGGCGTTGTCGTAGGGATCGTCCAGATTACACCAGAGGTAGGCTTCGTCATCATCTGGCGCAGGATGATCGGCGAGCCACTGTTGGAGATACGGGCCGCAGTTGATCAGGGTGACCGAGTGTTCGCCCTGCTTCCCGTCAAGAACGATTTGTAGACCGTTATCCGCATCCTGCACTTGGCCCATTCGAACTTCGTGCATCTCCTCACCACGTGGCCCGAGTTCGTATGAGACAGTGATGAGAGCCGCATCTCGTTTATTATTCGTTCCTTCGTCCGCCATATTCTTCGCCTCTTCCCACTCCAGCATATCTGACCGACGTGGGGTCGGATCATGGCTATTACTCGTCCCTGTTGGTATCCACGCCAGTGGCTCGGGAACTTCGTCGCGCTTCAGCGTCCGTTTACCGAAGATTCGGATTGCGACGCGGTAGTCGTGGTTCGTCTCCTCGGCGTAGTCCTCGGTACTTCGCTCCGTGTTGATCCAGCGGACGATGTCTTCTGCAGTGTCCCGATCTTCGAGGGATTCAGCGAGTCCACCGACCTGTTCGGCCATGATGACGCAGTGCCGTAGCAGCTTCTCGTGGCGGTAGTCGCTATACTCGGAGCTGAGGAGGTCTAACTGCTTACTGAACTCAAGGAGTGCCTCTGCGTCCTCATCGCTGATTTGAGGATAGTCGTCCGTTTCTGGAGTCTCCTCGGAGAGCCCAGACCGGAGTTTGATTCTCTCTTGGAGGTTCTCGATTCGACTTCTGGTACCCATCTGTGATTTATATATTTTATACGCAGGGATTTAGGGTTTAGCCTTAAAGCCCGGCCTAGGCTTTCCAATTCGCTCGGCTTTCGGAATACACTCGAATAGTTGCTTTTCTCCAGTATCGCCAGTACTACCGCAATGCGCGGATGAGAAACAAAGCTACGCAAAACGCACCGAATCGTCAGTTTACGCCACTGCGGTAGAGCCGTCCAATACCAACCCACACCAACGCTTAACACCCCGCTGGCAGAACTCGGAGACATGGCCTCGGTTCCGTTCGTGATGCGACGGATGCTCAAAACCTGCCGGTCGGAGGAGCGGCTCCCGTCCGACGAGGAGTTCAAGGCGAACAAGCCGGCGTACAAGGCAGCGCTGAAAGCGGCCCGGGACCTCGCCGGTGAGGAGCCATTGGACGACATCGGCGAATGGGCAGTCGAGTGGACCAAAGAGACGGGAGAACTACCAACACCGGAGCGGTTCCGGAAACAGACCCGGCAGTTTCTGACCCAGCGCGGTATTGAAATCCCGGAAGACTCTGTGCTCGCTACGCCCTGACCGACGCCCCGGTTTGCGTGCTGGTCATTTGTCGTCGCCGTCAATCATCTCGCTGATATCCTCGCCTTTGCTCTCGCCGGGGAGAATGTCCGCCAACACAGCGCCGAGTGCGGCGGCGGCCCATATCACCGTGACACGTCCGAATTGCTCGATTGTCGCCGGGTCCTCCTCGTGGAGCCGACCCCACATGAACATGGACCCCACTGCGACGATAAGAGAGATAGCGAGTACGCCCACAAGTCGCCGGGGGATGAACCCGAATATCGGCTTCGTAATCGTGATTTCACGGACATCGATGGCGTACAGGAGCCCCGTTACCAGAACGCCAATAAATAACACGTTCAGAACGAGGAATATCGGAACCTGGGCGATAGTGTGCTCGGCGAACCACTCCGCGATCTCGAAGACGCCATCTTCGACGAGCAGCGGCAGCGAGAAGACGACGCCACCGACAAACGACTCACCCATGTCCCGGGTGGTGTACTTGTTAATATGGTCGCTCCCGGGAACGCGTTTCAACATTTTCCGGGCGCGTCTGACCTCCTCGCGTTCCGCGTCGCTCGTGACTGTTTCTTCAATCAGCTGTAGCTGTTTGTACACGTCGTCAATATCGTACTCTGCCGTCGACCCGTCCAGACCGTTCGGCAGGGACTCCTGTGATTCTGGTTGGCCATCCACAGGGGGGTCCGTTGTGTTATCTTCGTCACGTGACATCTATACCACGGCCTGCGGGCGCGAGTATAAAAACAGGTGTGTTTCAATGCACGTTGTGCAAACTGAAATTGAATGGGGTTCTCACGAACTACCCACCATATCTTACAGAAGTGATAGGTAAGATATATTACGACACAACGAATGCACGTTGGCATGGTCGTTTTGGGGCTCTCAGACGGGACGTTTGTCGTCTTTGCGTTGATTGCCGTCGCGCTCGTGTTGTTCGTGACCGAGGTGATTCCCAACGACATGACAGCGGTCGGGATAATTGTCTCGCTTGCGCTGTTGGAGCCCCTGACTGGCGTCACGCCACGCAATGCGATCTCAGGGTTTGCTAACACCGCGACGATTACCATCGTGGCGATGTACATGCTGAGCGCGGCCATCCAAGGAACAGGCATCGTTCAGCGGCTTGGTGTCTATCTCGCCGACTTCACACAGGGAAACGAAAAGCGCGCACTCGCCGCTACCGTCGTCACGACCGGCCCTATCGCCGGGTTTATCAATAACACGCCGGTCGTCGCGGTGTTCATCCCGATGATCTCGGATTTGGCTAAAAAGAGCGGGATGTCTCCCTCAAAGCTACTGCTGCCGCTGTCCTATGCGGCCATTCTCGGCGGGACGCTCACGCTAATCGGTACCTCAACGAACCTGTTGGCGAGCGAGTTCGCAAGCACGCTCATCGAGGATCGCGGTCCGATTGGGATGTTCGAGTTCACCGCGCTTGGACTGGTGATTCTGGTGATTGGTATTATATACCTTATGACAATTGGCTGGCGACTGACACCCGCACGGATCCCAGCTGAGGCCGATCTCGTTGAGAAGTTCGATCTTGAAGACCACCTCACGAAGCTCCAAGTCAGACCCGGCTCCGCACCCGAGGGGCTGACCATCTCCGAGCTCGAAGAACGGACAGAGGCAACCGTCAGAGTACTTCAAATACGTCGCGAGGACGGTACTGTGTACGTCGCAACGGACACCGACCAGCGGATCCAGGACGGGGACGTGTTGACAGTCCATGGAAGTCTGCAGGCGGTCAATCAGTTCCGCGAGAACCAAGGGCTGCGACAACTCGTCCACGAGGATGTGACTGAAGAAACATTTACCCAGGCCGAAACCGATGGCGTGCTGGAAAAAGCAGTCGTGCCTGAAGCGTCACAGTTCGTCGGGGAGACACTAGCCGAAGCACGGCTCAAGGAGTTTCACCGGACGACGGTGCTTGCCATCCGGCGAGAGGGCGAGCTGATTCGGAGTGGACTAAACGAAATCCGACTCAAGCCAGGGGACCTGTTGCTCGTCCAAACAACGCCCAACTCGACCCAGTACTTCATCGAGTCCGGTGATTTGGTCGTCATTGACGAGGATGCCTTCGACCGGATGGCCGAAGCGGACATCGACGACATCGCGCCACTGTCACCGAAGACCCCCATCGCTGTCGCAATCATGATAGGGGTCGTCGCCACGGCGGCATTGGGGGTTACGCCGATCGTCATCGCCGCGCTTGGGGGTGTCTTCATGATGGTGCTTACCGGCTGTCTCTCGACGGCCGACGCCTACGACGCAGTCTCGTGGAACATCATTTTCCTGCTTGCAGGTGTGATACCGTTGGGTATTGCGCTCGATGAAACCGGCGGGTCGGAGGTCATCGCCGAGGTCCTCGTCGCCAGCGATGCGTTCTTGCCGCTTCTCGGGGTCCTGCTGCTGTTTTATCTCGTCACGGGACTGCTCGCGAACGTCATCACGCCGGTCGCGACAGTAGTGCTGATGATTCCAGTAGCAGTCGAAGCGGCGGCCGAGCTCGGGGCCAACGAGTTCTCATTCCTGCTGGCGGTGATGTTCGCCTCCGCGACCTCCTTTATGACGCCCGTGGGGTATCAGACGAACCTGATGGTTTACGGGCCTGGCGGCTACGAGTTTACCGACTTTCTGAAAGTTGGTGGACCGCTACAGTTCCTACTCGCCGTCGTCACGACGTTCGGCATCTTCCAAATTTGGGGGTTGTAGCCCACTGCAGCGTTCAGGTTACCTAGGCTGCCACTCTCGGCTGCCGGGAGCCGGCCATCACTTTTTCGAGTGGGTCACGTGAACACGCAGCAACGGGCACGTAGTTCAGTCCGGCAGAGCGCTCGGGCAGGCCGGCCCGCAAGGGTGTGAGTCCGCGCGGCACGCCCCGCGGCCTTTGGGCAGCGGGCCGACCTCTTGGGAGGCCCTGGGTTCAAATCCCAGCGTGCCCATCCCCAGTCAGTTGGCAGTTCACGTCCGGCAGGATTCAAACAGTAGTAAACAACCTCGGGCACGGTGGCCCGAGGCTTTTGTAGTTCCCTCAGCCGTGCGCTAGCACTCCCTGCTCGGCAAGCGAGCGGGATGAGGTTGGGCGGCTTACACGCCCCGACCCGGACAGACGCACCAACCGAACCTGTGGCTGGGTTTTGTGAGTCCGGTAATTCGTTGTGTTCCCATCGAGTTTCGCCTTCTCACGCCATGCGATGGTCACCGACGCATTGCGGTCAGCGTGGTCTTGCACCACGTCACACTCGTCGTTCGTACATCGGAACCGCCGTCCCTGCCGATACCCACGCTCACCGCAGCACGAACACGTCTGGGAGTTGTAGTAGGCATCTACTGTGTCCGTCGGAATCTCTCGCCACGTCGCCTTGTACGAGACGAATGTCTCGAACTTGTGGAACGGCAGTTTGTGCAACCGGCGGTTCATATACGTCCCGTACTTGATTTCGTCACGGATACCGCTCATATCCTCGAACACGATAACCGGGTTCGAGAATTGCTCTGCGAACTCCACGACAGCGCGGGAAAGACGATGCAACACCCACTCGGTGAATCGCTCTTCTTCGTCACCGAGTCTGTGGTGGATGCTCGTTTTGCCGTGTTCCTGACAGCGTTTCGTAATCGTGTGGTAGCGTTGGCGTTCCTGTTTGACTCGTCCGTAATCGAGGACGAGCGTCCCCTTCGTCCGCATCGTTTCGCGGTCGAGGGCAGTGAGTGCGACGTTTCGCTCGTTGATGTCCACGCCGACCAGCGTATCGGCGGTGTCGGGTTCGGGCACGTCGAACTCGCGTGTGACCGTGACGTGTAGGTAGTACACGCCATCGCGGTACAGGAGTTCGGCCTGCCCAACATCCAGCTCGTCCGACGTGAGGGCATCTCGAAGTTCTTCCATCACGTCCGGCTCGCCGCGCAGATGACCCTTCACCTTCTTATAGGGTTTCGGGCTGATGCGGAACTGGATGCGGTTCGTGTCGTCGTCAACGGTGAGGCGGTAGCCTTCCGTGTGCGCCATCACAAGCGGGTATGCACCAGATTTGTCCGTACTCGGTGGCGTCGGCTCCCCGCCGTCAGGGTCGTCTTGGTTCTCCCACCACTCCTTGAGCGACTGGTAGGAGTCCCACGTTTGGAGGGCTTTACCGACGACCGCGCACTTGTTGTTCCGCAAGAAGTCGTCGCGGTCAACCTCCTTCTGTATCTCGGTGCGCGTGTATCCCCGTTGTGTGAGGCGGATAGTGTCGTTGAAAATCTCGCGTGATGCGAGGCGGGCGTCGTGAAGCCACGACCGTTCGCCAGACGCTATGTGAAGGCGCGTCTGAATCGTCTTCGTGGCTTCTTCACCCATGCTTTTTGACAATCGTTCCAGACTATCATAAATGTAAGGATTAGGGATGGAAGAATACCGTAGTCATGCACATTCAGTTAGTTCCTGCAAGTATCACTTCGTCTGGTGTCGCAAGTATCGCCATCAAATTCTCAACGCAGTTGAAGACGATGTTCGAGAATTGTTTGATGAGACTGCTGACCACTTCGGACACGAAATTCTGGCGTTGGAGATTGCGGACGACCACGTACACCTGTTCGTGCAAACAGACTCAAAGTACAGCCCTGCGAACATCGCTCGGCAGTTCAAGTCGTACTCTGGAAAGCACTTGCTGGAACGGTATCCCGAAATTCGAGAGTCGTATTTTTGGGGTGGCGGATTTTGGAAGGTCGGATACTACGTGGGAACGACGGGAGCAGTGTCGGAGGAAGTGGTTGAACGGTATATCGAAGAAACGGAACACGCGCCGGAGTGACGCGCTTCACCCCCGCCCACAGTGGGGCGGGGAACTCGCGCTGCTTTTCGTTTAGAACCCGCCGTAGTCCGAGGCTGCCAACAGCAGCTGACCGATGCCGGCGGCGACGAGCAGGACGCCGGCGATCTGTTTGCTGTGTCGCATGAGCCAGCCTGTCCGGTCTTCCCACGTGTCGACGCCGACAGCGATAGCGACTGTCGCCAGCGTCAACAGTCCGGCCGTTGCGCCGCCGTATGCGCCGACGACAAGCGTCGCCTCGGGAGCGGGCAACGCCAGTCCCTGCACGAGCACCGAAAGGAACACCGGGGCCAGACAGGCAACCGCTGCGAGCCCGTAGCCCGCCCCGAACACCCAAAAGCCGAGCACGCTCGCGCGGCGTTTCGGCAGCGGAACCGAGACGGGCGAGGAGACGCCCGAAAGCACCGCAACACCGGCGAGCAGGAAGACCACGCCGACAAGCGGCTCAAAGACGCTGATGTACTCCAACTGCGAGCCGTCGACGAAGACGGCAGCCGCTGAAATGACGGCAACGACCGAGAAGACGCCAAGCCCGGCCGCCGCGCCGCGAGCGGCGACGCCGGCAAGCGGCGCGTCCGTCTCCTGCTGGGCGACGTAGAACCCGACGTAGCCGGGCAACAGCGGGTACGAACACGGGGCGAAAAACGTCATGACACCGGCCGCGAACGCCCAGCCGACCGTCCCGCCGAGCGCCCAGTCAAGCATTGTCGGCGACGGTAGCGGCTTCAGCAACGAGGGCGTCCGTATCGACGTGGCCGGAATCGGACCACACCACCTCGCCATCAGCGTCGACGAGGACGACGGACGGAATACCGATGACGCTGAACTGGTTCATCACCTGACTGTCAGGGTCGAGGCCGAGCGACCATGCACCGTCGTGTTCTCGCCACCAGTCGGCGACTTCCGCACGGGAAACCGACCGGCCGACGACCTCGCCGGTCAGCGAGAGGAACGGTACTTGGTCGCCAACTTCGGCGTGGGCGGCCGTGAGGTCGCTCATTTCTCGGCTACAGGAGCTACACCACGTCGCGAAGAACGTCACGACGAGGGGGTACTCCTCTTCAAGCACGAGGGACCCGGCTTCGCTCCCGGGGGCGTCGATAGTCTCGATTTGTGCCGGTACACCACCGCTCCCGTCGCCGTCTTCATCACCCGCAGCGTTACCGACGGAGTCACCCGCTGTGGGTCCACGACGGGCCGCCCAGCCGCCGACGGCGAGGGTAGCTGCGCCAGCGAGTCCGCCGAGCACCGTCCGGCGTTGCATACCCTCCGCTAGCGGCCCCGGCATCATAGGTGCCGTGGTACGCCGTTCGAAAGCGGCAAGGAATTCGGCAGACGGCAGCCCGTCAGCGCGGCTGGTTCGAGGCACGAACCAGACAGCATATTGCCGGACACCCTGTAGCCCGATTATGAACATCCGCGTCGCGGTCGCGGTCGTGTGCTGTCTGCTGGCGCTCGGCGGTGGCGCCTCGTTTTTTGTCTCACCGGCCGACTCAGCGCCCGGTCCGACGGAGTTCGACCGGACTGTCGCTATCGGGCTGACACTGGAAGAACAGCGCGGCGTCGCCGACGAGCAGTTCCTTCCGCGAGCGCAGGTCGCCTACTCGCAGTACCCATACATCGTCGGGTATCGCGGCCTCGGAACGGCTGCCAACGATGTCGATGATTCGCTCGTCCGGCAGCAGTTCGGATATCCGCAGGCGGTCCACATCGAGACGGTGCCGGACGATGTCGATATCGACGACGACGGCGCGCTCGTCGCCGCCGGATTCGGCCGATGGACGCCGGCCGACGAGACGTTCTTCGCGGTCAATACCGGCGCGGAAACGCCATCAGGACCGACCCCGGTTCCCTTCGCCGACCGTGCCGACGCCGAGGCGTTTGTCACCGAACACGGCGGCGAGATACGCACGTGGGACGACCGGGCAACCTTCGCCGCGTCGGACCCCGGCGGCGAGGCGGCTAAAGAGCGCGTCGACAGACAGCAACGGCTGGCCGACGAGAACGTCTCCGCTGCGATGGAGCTACTCGACCGGCCGGTCGAGATAGTCGTCGGCGACGACGAGCCGACGTTGCAGGACGCCATCGACGCCGCACCCGCCGGGACGGCCATCGAGTTGCCGCCCGGAACGTACGACGGCCCCGTCGAAATCGACCGGCCGGTCACGCTCGTCGGCGAGAACGCGACCGTCGTCGGCGACGACAACAGCACTGTCATCACTATCGAGGCCGACGAGGTCGCCGTCTCCGGCCTCTCGATAGCCGGTATCGGCGACTCACTGCGGGCCGACGAGGTCGATGCCGAGGGCTGGGACCGACGAACGGAGGAGGCCTACGGCTACTCCGACGCCGGCATCACTGTCGCCGAAGCCGACCGCATCCTCGTCGAGGGTGTCGACATGGAGACGCCGGCCTCGGGCGTTGTCTTCCGCGACTCGGCCGAAAGCGTCGTCGCCAACAGCAGCGTCGACGGGGCCGAAGAGTGGGCTGACGGATTCATGGGTGTCGTCGCAATGCGGTCGCCGCTCGTCGTGCAGGATTCGACGTTCACCGAAGGACGGGATGGTGTCTACACTCACCGCGCTGAGGGGGTCACTGTCCGCGATAATCACTTCGTCGAGGGGCGGTTCGGTGTCCATCTGATGTACACCTCCGACGCGCTCGTCGACAACAACTGCGCGGTCAGCCAAGAGCTCTCCGGCGTGGTCGTGATGACGAGCCCCGCGGGGACTGCAATCACGAACAACGTCGTTGTCGATACGGCACAGGGGGTTCCGACCAGCGGCTCCGACGCATACATCGGCGGCAACGTCATCGCCGACACCGAACAGGCGCTCAGCACCAGCGCCCGGAACTCGCTGTACACCGAGAACACGATTGTCGGCAACGAGGTCGGAATGCGTGCCTCGTCAGTGTTCCCGACGAGTACTGTCGTCAGAAACGACTTCGCCGACAACGACCGGCATGTCAGAGCGACAACCGGCCCGCTGCGGGTCTGGAGCGACGGCGACGAAGGGAACTACTGGGAGGGCGCTGCGGGGCTCGACCGCCGGTACACGCCGACAGACCCCGTCGACGAGCGGCTCCACCGGACTGACGCCGCGCGGACGCTCTCCGATGCCCCGGTCGTGCGGGGGCTCAGAACGCTTCGCGGCTCGGTGCCCGGAATGCGCGGCGAGAGCGTCGTCGACGCCGCGCCACGGAGCCACCCGGTCAACGAGACGCGAATCGAGACTGCGCGCGCACTTGCGGATGGCACGGCGACGGCGGAGGAGGTGTGCGGCGTATGAGCGACGGCCCCGAAACGCCGACCGACGGCCCCGTGCTGACCGCCGATGGCGTCTCGAAGTCGTTCGGCCCGGTCGACGTACTCTCGGACATCTCCTGTGTCATCCCTGCTGAGGAGGTTGTCGCCATCATCGGCCCGAACGGCAGCGGCAAGACGACGCTGTTGCGGACGCTCGTCGGCGACCTCCGACCGACCGCCGGCGAGGTCACCTACCACGGCCCGTCAGTCGACCGGCCCATCGGCTATCTGCCGCAACGAGCCACATTCCGGTCCGGCTTCAGCTGTGCGGAGACGCTTTCGTTCTACGGGTCGTTCGTCGATGGCCCCGACCCGGCGACGCTGCTGGAACGCGTCGGCCTCGAAGGGGCAGCCGACCGGAACGTCGAAGCCCTCTCCGGCGGGATGCGACGGCTGCTCGGCATCGCACAGGCGATGGTTGGCGACCCGCCGCTCGTCGTCCTCGACGAGCCGGCCAGCGGCCTCGACCCGAACATGAGTGCCAGCGTCTTCGAGACCGCCGGCGAGATGGCCGGCGGCGGAACGACCGTACTGCTCAGCTCACACGACATGTCGCTGGTCGAGGCGGTCGCCGACACCGTGCTGGTTGTCTCACAGGGCGATGTCGTCGCCAGCGGCGCGGTCGCGGAGCTGTACGACCGATTTGAGGTGTCGTCGCTGCGCGGTGTCATCGGGTCGGTCGTCGATGACAGCGACCGCGTCGCGGTGCTGGGGGGTGACGCATGAGCCGCCACCGTGCTTTCGGGGCGGTCGCCTGGCGAGAGCTCCAAACGGTCGTCCGGACCCGGACCTACGCCCTGCTGTCGGTCGGGCTTGCGGTCGTCTTCGTGCAACTGCTCCGGTCAGGCGGTGGGGTCGAGATGGGCTATGTGCCAGCCGCTGTCGACCTGCTCTTGGCACTGGAACTGCTAGTTCCGCTCGTGGCCGTCGCGCTCGGCTATCGGGCGTTCACCGGCGACAACGACGACCTCTCGGTGCTACGGACGTACCCGGTCTCCCGGTCGTCGCTCGTTGCTGGTGTCTTCGTCGGCCGGTTCCTCGGCCTCGCCGCCATCGTCGGTGCGCCGCTTTTGCTCGTCGCCGGGATGGTCGCCCGTGCCGGGGGGCCGACCTCGCGGGTGTTCGCGACACACCGCGGCGTCGACTCGCCGGTGCTTTTCATCCGCTTCATCGCGCTCACGCTGCTTTTCGGCGCGGTCGTGCTGGCGATGGCGATGGCCGTGTCGGTCATCGTTCGCTCCGGCCGGGCGGCGCTGGTGTTGGCGCTTGCGGTGCTCGTCGTCGTCGTTGCCGGCGGGGACCTGCTAGCACTGGCGGGGCTTTCCGCCGGCATCATCGGCGACGACATGCTAGCCTCGGTGCTGGGCGCAAGCCCCAACAGCGCCTACCGGGGGCTCGTTCTGGACCTCGTTGTTGGCGTAGCAACCGACCAAGCGGGGGCGATAGCGGTACCGGCTGCCGTCGCCGGGCTGGCGACGTGGCTCGGTGGGAGCCTCCTCATCGTCGCCGCCGGGCTGCACCGCCAGCCGGCCTCGCGCCTCCGAAACGCTATCCGGTCAGCTATCGAGCGGGCCCGGACCACCATCGTCGGGCGCTGATTCGGGGAGCGGGGACATCGGTACCACGGTGGGTTCTGACAATCGTTCGAACGCCGCACCAGATTACCCAAGACGGTCGCACACGAACGTTTGCCCGTGAGGCAGACGTACGCGGTCGGTGTGGCTCTCGCTGTTGCCGTGGTCGCAGTGGCGCTTGGTGGCCTCTTTGTCGCCGACTTCGGCTCTGCGACCCCGGAGCCAGCCGACTTCGATGAGACGGTGACGGTCGGGCTGGCACTCGAAGACGAGTTCAGACTGGAAGACAAAGAAGACATCAACGTCGCACTCCCGCGCGTACAGGTCTTCTACTCGCAGTATCCGTACGCAGTCGGCTACTACGGCGTCGGCACGTTCGTCGAGACCCAGCGGCAACCCGCCCACGAACAGCGGTTCGGCTATCCGACGGTGACATACGTTACCGACTACGCCGGCCACGACATCGAGTTGACCGAACGCGGCGAGCCGGTCATCGAAGACCGGCTGGTGACCGGTTGGGTGCCCGCCGACTCGGCCGTCTACGTCGTCGGAAGCGAGGCGGAGACGCCGGGCGGCGAGGCGGTACTGCCATTCAGCGACCGCGACGACGCCGCAGCCTACGCCGACGAGCACGGCGGCGAAGTCGTCGACTGGGAGACGATACTGGACCGGTCGTTCGACATCGACGATGCGGCCACAGTCAGAGACCGTGTCGACGACCAAGCACGGGCTGCCGATGCGACAGTCACAAACCGGACGGCGCTGCTCGACCGGCCGGTCGAAACGGTCGTTGGCGAGGACGAGCCGACACTACAGGCCGCTATCGACGCTGCACCGCCCGAAACGACGGTGCACGTGCCGCCAGGAACGTACGACGGCCCCGTCGAAGTCGACGCGCCGATAACCGTCCGAGGGGAAGCGGCGTCCGTTCACGGCGACGGCAACGGGACCGTCGTGACGGTTAGTGCCTCCGACGCCGCCGTGTCCGGATTGAATATCTCCGGTGTCGGCACGGGGACGCCAGGGCCGACCGTCACCGGGGCACACGCCCACGGCGTCTCAGAGGGCGGCGGCCACGACCACGGCGCTGACGACGAGGACAGCACGTGGGATGCTGGCATCGAAGACGACTACGCCGTCGGCGACGCTGGCATCGCCGTCAACGTCTCCGAGGATGCCCTCATTGCAGATACGGAAATCCGAACGCCCGCTGCGGGTATCATTCTCCGTAACGCGCCGGGAACCGTCGTTCGGAACGTGAGCGTCGTCGGCAACGAAAGCTTCCAGCAGGGTCACATGGGCCTTGTCGCGATGCGGTCGCCGGGCGTCTTCGAGAACTCGACGTTTGCTCGGGGGCTCGATGGCGTCTACACCCACCGAGCCGACGGCGCGGTCATCCGCGACAACGAGATGACCGGAAACCGGATGGGTGTCCACACGATGTTCTCCTCTGGTGTGCTCCTCGCTGACAACACCATCACCGACCAGCAAAGCGCTGGCATCTACGTGATGACCGGTCCCCAACGGAACGGTATCGTCGGCAACGAGATATCCGACACGCCGATGGGTATCAACATCGGCGGCACCGACACCTACGTCGCCGACAACGTCCTCGTCGAAAACGACCTCGGGTTCCGGCTCGAAGCGACGGCGTCGATAATCGAACGGAACGTCGTCGCCGACAACCGCGACGGCGCGGAGGCGTGGTCGCTGCTACCGACGAACCGCGTTACGCACAACGACTTCGTCGGCAACGAACGCCACATCACAGTCAGCAGCGGCCCGCTGCGGGTCTGGACCCACGACGGACGCGGGAACTACTGGGAGGGGGCAGTCGGCCCGACCGACGGGACGGTCATCGAACGGCCCTACACGCCCACCGGCGAGGTCGACAGCCTCCTGCATCAGTCAGACGGCGCACCGGCGTTAGCTCAGGCCCCCGCGACCGACGCCTTGGCCGGCTTCGAGGGCTCGATGCCCGGCATGCGAGCAAACGAAATCGTCGATACCGCGCCGCTTTGTTCGCCGGCCAACGAGGCGTGGTTCGAACAGAACGACCGGACGAACCTGCAGCCGGTCTGCCGCGCCGACAGCGAGACCGGAACACATCCGAATCCATGACCGACGAGACACCGATACTACGCATCTCCGACCTCGAACACGCATACGGTAGCATCGACGTACTCGACGGCGTCTCTCTCGATATCGACGCCGGCGAAGTGACCGCCATCATCGGCCCGAACGGCTCGGGCAAGACGACGCTCATTCGAGGCATAGTCGGCCTTCACGAGCCGACCAGCGGTACCGTCGAGTACACCGGTCCCGAGACGACCCGCCCCATCGGCTACCTTCAGCAGCGGCCGGCGTTCCGGCCGGGCGAGACGGTCGAACAGACGCTTTCGTTTTATGCGTCGCTGGTCGGCGAGACAGATGCCGACGTCGCCGACCGACTCGAACAGGTCGGCCTCTCGGCGGCCAGCGACCGCGACGTCGACGCACTTTCCGGCGGGATGACGCGGCTCGTCGGTATTGCGCAGGCGACAATCGGTTCGCCGCCGGTGGTCGTCCTCGACGAGCCGGCCAGCGGCCTCGACCCGGGGATGAGCGTCCGCATCTTCGAGGTCGCCGCCGAACTCGCTGATGCGGGAACGGCCGTGTTGCTGACCTCACACGACCTCTCGCTCGTTGAACGGACAGCCGACCACGTCGCACTGCTCGATGCGGGCGAGATAGCCGAGTCGGGGCCGCCGGAGGCGATTCGAGAGACGGTTGGAGCCGACTCGCTGCTGTCGGCCTTCGAGGACGCGATTACCGGCGACGCAGGCACCGTCACAGTACGGGGGGAGCCATGAGCACGCCGACAGACACTGCCAACACAGCTGTCTCGGAGGCCGAAACGCGCCCGGAGACACCGACAACGGCAGCGATACTGCGGGCGCTCGTCAGCCGTGAACTCTCGACAGCCGTATTGCGGCGGTCGACGCTGCTGCTTTGGGTCGGCTTTCTCGGCGTCCTGCTGGGCATCGCGTGGTTCGGCGGCGGCATGCAGGTCGGCTATATCGCGACGGTTATCGACCTCTTGACGCCGCTGGAACTGCTCGTGCCGGTTATCGCGATGGCGCTCGGCTACCGGGCCATCCTCAGCGACGAACGGCGCGGTGAACTCGATGTGCTCAAGACGTACCCGGTTGCCTCGTGGCAGGTCGTCGCCGGTGTCTACGTCGGCCGTGCGGTCGGCCTCGTCGCCCTCGTGGGGTCGTCGCTACTGTTTTTGCTATATCCGATTTTCCTCACCGATGCTCACCAGTCGCTGTTTTATGCGACACACACCGGCGCGGACTCCGTCTGGCTGTATCTCCGGTTCGTCGTACTCACCGTCGGCTTTGCGCTGGTGCTTTTGGCGGTTGCAATCGCCATCTCGTCGCTTGTCGGCTCGACACGGAGTGCCGTCACCGCCGCCGGTCTCGGACTCTTCGTGTTGCTCTTCGGGGCGGACCTCGCGCTCGTCTACGGCCTCTCCCGCGGCTTTGTCGACCCGTCGTCGCTTGCGAGCTCGCTGGCGATAAGTCCGCTCAGCGCGTACCGCAGCCTCGTTATCGAGACGACAGTCACCGTGACAGCCGGGACGGGTCCGCAGACGGCGTCGCCGGTCGCCGCAGCGATTGGTCTCCTCGCGTGGGGTGTGGGGTCGCTTGCGGTCGCCGCTGCGGCGATTCGCCGCTGAGGACGTAACTTCCCACAGTTACGGATTTACCGAAAGGTAATCGTTTTACCCAATCGTACGCACACGCTGATGGTTTCGAACGGGACGGAAGCGTCGTGTTCGCGCCGGTCGGTGTTGGCTGCGGTTGGCACCGGCATCGCCGGCGGAGTGGCGGGCTGTCTCGACTCGTCGGCGTCCGTCTCCGTGCTCGCGGCCGGCAGCCTCGCACAGACCGTCGAACACCACGTCGGCCCGGCCTTCGAGTCGGAGACCGACACCGCCGTTCACGGCGAGTACTACGGCTCGAACGCGCTGTTGCGGATGGTCGAAGACCGCATGAAAACGCCCGATGTCGTCGTCAGCGCTGATGCGACGCTGCTCCGCGACCGGCTCTACGACGAGTATGTCTCCGGCGATGTCGAGTTCGCGACGAACGTCCTCGGCATCTGCTATGCGCCATCGACGGAACTCGGCGAGCGGCTCGATGCCGGCGAGCCGTGGTACGAGCCGGTCCGGGACGCCGACGACGGCGCGGTCGCCATCACAGAACCAGACCTCGACCCGCTCGGCTACCGGGCACTTCTGGCGTTCGAACTCGCCGAACGGAAACACGGGCTCGATGGATTCCGTGACACCGTCGGCGAGGCCGTCTACCGTGAGCCGGAGGAACCGCAGTTGCTGGCCGGCGTCGCGGCCGGCAACCGTGCGGCGGCAATCTCATACCGGAACATGGCGGTCGACCACGACCTTCCGTTCCGGTCGTTCCCGCCGGCGTACAACTTCGCCGACCCGGCCTACGCCGACGACTACGCGACTGTTTCATTTGTCACCGACGACGGGTACGAGGTCGTCGGTCGGCCGATAGTCTACAACGCTGCCATCCCGGACGATGCTGATAACCCCGATGCGGCCGAGTCGCTCGTCTCGTTTCTCGCAACGTCGCCGTCGCTGCTTGAGACAGCCGGGCTGTCGGTTCCGGAACCGTATCCACAGACGGCTGGCGCGGAACCGGGTGTCGACCTATGAACGACGACGACCGCTCACCGGGGATGCTGTCGGGGGGGCTGGTCGTGCCCGGGCTGCTCGGCGGGCTGCTCGTCGTGTACTTTCTTTTGCCGTTTGTCGCGTTTCTGTCCCGTGCCGGCAGTGTCGATGTCGTCGCACACCTCTCGTCGCCGGCCGCCAGAAGGGCCGTTCGGAACTCGCTTCTGACAGCTCCGGTGGCGACAGCCATCGCGACTGGCCTCGGCGTTCCACTAGCATATCTGCTCGCCCGCGGCTCGTTCCGCGGCAAGCGGCTGCTTGAAGCCGCCGTCGTACTTCCGCTCGTAGCTCCGCCGGTCGTCGGTGGCGTGATGCTCCTGACGGCCGTCGGGCAGTTCACACCGCTGGGACGCGTCGCCGCCAGCCTCGGCGTCCCGCTGACTGACAGCTTGCTCGGCGTCGTGCTCGCACAGCTGTTTGTCGCCGCACCGTTTGTCATCCTCACTGCCCGTGCCGGATTTGCGGCCATCGACGAACGGCTCGAACAGGCGTCCCGGTCGCTCGGCTACGGGCCGATAGCGACCTTCTGGCGCGTTTCGCTGCCGCTGGCCAGTGGTGCCATCGTCGTCGGCGTTACGCTGACGTTCGTCCGGGCGGTCGGCGAGTTCGGCGCGACCATGATGGTCGCGAACAACCCGCGGACGATGCCGACACAGATATGGGTCGATTTCGTCGCCGGAAACATCGACGGCATCGTCCCGCTGACGCTTGCGCTGCTTGCGGTCACGCTCGCTGTCGTCTTCATTGTCCAGCGACTCGGCCGTACGCCGGCGGTGGTTGATGCATGACACTGGAACTTGACGGCGTCTCCTACCGGTACGGAGACACCGACGTGCTGGCGTCTGTCGACCTTCGGCTCGACGACGGCGAGTCAGCCGCAGTGCTCGGACCAAGCGGCTGCGGGAAGACGACGCTCGTCCAGCTTGTCGCCGGCCACCTCCGGCCGACAGCGGGGCGTATCCGCCTCGACGGCGACGATGTGACTGCCGACCCACCGGAAGAGCGGGATGTCGGCGTCGTGTTTCAGGAGTCGACGCTGTTTCCGCATCTGACGGTCGCCGAAAACGTCGGCTACGGACTCACAGCCGCGGACGTTCCCGACGACCGGCGGCAGCGCCGCGTCGACGAGTTGCTCGAACTCGTCGGGCTCGATGACAGACGCGACGCCGCCCCATCGTCGCTCAGCGGCGGCGAAAAGCGGCGCATCGAACTCGCACGGGCGCTTGCACCTCGTCCCGACGTGCTCGTCCTCGACGAGCCGCTGTCGGCACTGGACAGACAGCTCAAAGGCAGGCTCCGTCGGGATGTCGACCGGCTGCGGCGGGAGACCGATGTCACGATGCTCGTCGTGACACACGACCAGCCGACCGCGACGGCGCTTTCCGACCGGCTCGCGGTCCTCCACGAGGGGCAGTTTACGGGCGTCGGGACGCCAACAGCCCTCCGGGAAGACCCGCCGTCGGCGTTTGTCGCCTCCTTTGTCGGCCGCGAAAACGTCGTCGAGGCGACGGTTCGCAGTCGCCAGCCGCCGGAACTGTCGGTCTGTGGCCGCCGGCTCCGGCTTGCGGAGCTACCCGACGAATGCGGGTCGGAGGAGGAGGAGGAGGAGGTGGCCTGCTGTATTCCGCCGGATGCGATTGAGCTGACCGTCGACGGAGATGAACCGGCCGAGGAGCGGCCGACGGCGCTTCGGCTACAGGGCGCCGTCGACCACGTCGCAGAACTCGGCCGTGAATACAGTGTCTTCGTGCGGCTACAGAACGATGAAACGCTCCGCGTCGAGCAGCGGCAGTCGCCGCCGGTCGGTGCGTCGGTGCGGCTTGCGGTTGAACGCTCTGCCATCCGGCTGTTTGCCGACCTTCCTACATCCCCATGCCAAGGCCGGTAAGCACTTCCCGAGTGACCTCGTCGTGGGCCAGCAGTTCCCCGCCGTGCTCGCTCTGAAACGCCTCGGCGTCGTCGGGGTCGCTGAACCCGATAAGCGAGCCGCCCATCGCACCTTCGGCGTCGCTGTCTGCGACGAACGTCAGGTCGTGGAGGTCGGCGAATGCGTCGGCTTCGAGATGTGCACTGATGACCGTCACGCCGTTGTCATCTCGGAGGGTATAATCGACAGTTGAGTAGTCGGTCCCGTAGGAGATAGCCGGCTCGTGGCCGCGTTCTTCTTCTTCGAGGATGAACTGATAGGCACACGTCGAGCTACAGAACCATGCAGCGCCGTCGTCTCTGTCGTCCGGCAACGACCGCGGCGCGTCGTCGCCGTAGAACGCCTGCCCGACGGGGCCGGGGTGCATCTCGATTAGCATATCACAGGTATCACACGCCTGCCCATCGTCGAGCGACACTGGGTCCGGGCCGTCCCGGTCGCCATCGAGGCAGCCAGCAACGGCACCGATGCCGCCGGCAACGGCCGACACGAGTACCGTTCGACGCGAGAGACTACCGCTCTGGTCAGGTGACATGCGTTTCCCTACGTGGACGATACCGATAGAACGTCTGGTGTAGCCGTCGAAACGGGGCGACTACGGTTCCAAGAGCGAGTCGACAAGCCGGGAGAACCGGTCGACGAGGCGGTCCGGAAGCGTCGGGTCGATTTCGACCAACAGTTCCCGGAGTAGCTCCGGTTCGGTCACGTGGACGCGCACCGAGCGACCTTCGTACTGCTTTTCGGCGAGTTCACAGTCGACGAGATTCGAGAGATGCCATTCGACGGTGCTCCGAGCGATGTCGGCCTCGGTGGCGAGGTCGTCGGGAGCCATCGGCCCCTCATCGAGCAGCAACACGACGAGCTCGCGGGTGGTTTCTCGGCGAAGCAACGCGAAGCCGGCCTGTTCGTGCTCGGAGTAGCCCAGCGGGAAGTAGTGGGTCCGACCACAGAGCTCCATGCTCGTCAGCCGGTTTTCACGAAGCAGCTTTCTGATATGGTATTGGGTCTGCCCCGTCGCGATGTCGAGTTCCCGGCTGATGGCGTTGAAGTGGACACCGGGGTTCGACTCGACGTGGGATTTCACCCTGGCTCTCGTGTCGCTCATCTTGTTCTATGCCGGAGCTTTCGATTCCCTTCGTATAAGTAGTCGGCCGTTTCTCAGCAGTTGGGACACGGGCGGAAGTGTAGGTTCTTTTCGGGGCTTCGGTATAATACCTACACGATGCTTACGTCCCAACTGTCCGTTGCCGACCCGTGGTGGGGTGTCGAGGGGTCGATGCTGATTCTCGGCGTCATCCTGCTGGCGGCGCTCGGGACCGCAGTGTTGTTTCTCATCAGCCTCGCCGCCTACCTCCAGCGGCGGACGCTTCAGTACGGCCTCATCACAGTCGCCATCGGACTGTTGCTGTTGCGGTCCGTTGTCGGAGCCGGGACTGCGCTCGGCCGCGTGCCGATGCCGGTGCATCACCTCGTCGAGCACGGCCTCGATTTCGCTATCGCCGGACTGCTTCTGTTTGCCATCTATATAAGCTACTCCTCGACGGGCAGCGACCCGGAGCAGCTCTAGGCCGCGCCACCAACCGACGCGTTTTTGCTCCGCTCGGCCACCGGTTCGAACATGACCGAAGACGACTCCGAGGCGGAGGGGCTCACGTACGCTGAGACGGGCGTCGACATCGAAGCCAGCGAGGCCGCGACCGCGGCACTGCTCGGCGCTGTCGAGGACTTCGAGGGCGACTACGCCGGGCTCGTGGACATCGGCGACCGGTACTTGGCGCTCGCGACCGACGGCGTCGGGACGAAACTGCTTGTCGCGGAGGCGCTCGATGACTACTCAACCATCGGCATCGACTGTATCGCGATGAACGCCAACGACCTCATCGCGACCGGAGTGACGCCCGTCGCGTTCGTCGACTACCTGGCTGTCGAAACACCCGACGACGAGACGGCAGAACAGGTTGGGGAGGGGCTCTCGGAGGGGGCCGAGCGGGCCGAAATCGCGCTCCTCGGTGGCGAAACGGCCGTCATGCCCGATGTAATCCGCGGGCTCGACCTCGCTGGAGCCTGTGTGGGACTGGCGACAGAAGACGAGCTGTTCGACGGTGAGGCTGCCGCCGGGGATTATCTTGTCGGGCTGCCCTCCTCCGGTATCCATTCCAACGGACTCACGCTCGCACGCGAGGCGGTAACGCAGCGACACGACTACACCGACCCGTTCCCGTACGACGACGACCGAACCATCGGGGAGGTGCTGCTGGAGCCGACACGCATCTACCGGGAGGTACTCGGACCGCTCCATGCGGCAGAGACACACGCCGCAGCCCACGTCACCGGCGGTGGCTGGACGAACCTCTCACGGATGGGCGAGTACCGGTACGTCATCGAAGACCCATTCGAGCCGCAGCCGGTCTTCGAGTTCGTCCAAGAGGAAGGCTCGGTCGACGACGAGGAGATGCACCGAACGTTCAACATGGGAACCGGGTTCGTCGCGGCGCTGCCGGCAGACGACGCCGAGGCGGTCGTCGAGGAGCTTTCGGACGCCCGAATCATCGGCCGGGTCGAGGACGGCGATGCCGTCGAGATACGGGGCCTCGAACTGTAGCGAACAGGCGGCGCTGCTGTCGGCCGACCCTCGCCCCGCGCTCCCGCCTTGGGGGCCGGCCGTTATCGGTTAGGTCACACCGCGGTTGGTCCCGTCCCGGTATTTAAACCCGAGGTGGAAGAGCGGTCGGAGCTACTCGCCGAGCTTATCCCTTGCGCGTTCGACAGTGTCGGCGACGGTAATCCGGTCTTCGTATCCGCCCCGTTCGAGCCACTCGTCGGCGTCGTACCCACGCAGGTCGATGGCGTAGTAGGTCCAGGCTTCATCGGCGGTGAGCCCGTCGGCCCACAGCGCGTTCACCACCGCCTCGACGAGCCGCTGCCCGGCCAGCGCCGACTGCGGCTTCCGGACGACAAGCGGGTCGGTGCCGTCGAAATCGCGGTCGGTCAACCGCTTTGCGGCCTGATGGTGGATGACGCGCAGTATCGTCCGTTCGACCTGGTTGTACAACTGAACGGCATCGAGTAGCTGCGTCCATCTGGTCCGTTCGGGGTCCTCAAAGACGACCAGCGAGCCGGTATCGCGGGCGACAGACAAAGTGTCCTCCCGGATTGCGGTCGTGTACTCGTCCCACTCGTCTTCGAGTGTTTCCTGCAGCGTCGCCAGCAGTTCGCGGGCGTCGGAGATTGTCAGCGCGTCCGGGTGTTCCGGGTCATCGTAGTGGTTGATGACGGCCTGTATTTCCTCGTCGGTAAAGTGTGCGGCCGGTGTCGTCATGACATCTCCTCCGTTCGTGTGCCCGCCACGTCCGGGAACAGGGGGTCGAGTTCCGGGTCCGACACAACGAGCTCGAACGTTCCGTCCGACTCGGTGACGACGCGTGCCTCCGAGAGATGGTCTAGATGGGCGAAGGCTTCGCCGGGGCCGTGGAGCACGTGAATCCCTGAAAGCGAGCCGAACAGCTCAGCGCTTACCTCCCACGGCGTCGCCGGCCCCGACCGAAGGACCGACACCACCCGCTCGGTGCGCTCACGGTGGTGGGCGACGATGTCGGCGGCACGTCCCGTCGGGTCGATTATCGGACCGCGGTGGCCGGGCCACGCGCGGCTGTACTCGCGCTCGATGATACCGGCGAGGGTATCGAGATATGCCGCGAGCGCGCCGTCGACGCGCAGGTCCGCGCCGCCGACGTTGGGCGTGTAGTACGGCAGGAGTGCGTCCCCGCTGAAAAGCTCCGTCCCGTCCCGCCCCTCAAAGGCATAGCCTGCGAGTCCGGCAGCGTGGCCGGGCATGTGGACAGCCTCCAGCGTGACGCTTCCGAGGTCGAATCGCTCACCGCCGTCGAATGTCGTCACTGTCGGCGGCCGGCCGCCGATACCGTCCGTTGCGTCGAGAAACCGCAACAGTTCGGTCTGCTTTGCGTCCGGCATCCCCCAGCGGTCGATGGTCACCCGAAGCCGCTCCGACTGGGCGGCCATCGCCGCCGAATCCTGCTCGACAAGTGGCGCGTCGGCCTCGTGGACATAAACCGTACAGCCGCTTTCGGCCTGTATCTCGCCGGCCAGCCCCGCGTGGTCGGAGTGGTGATGGGTGAGGAACACCCGCTCGATGTCGGCGACAGAGAGGCCCTGCCGGTCGAGGCCGTCCCGGAGCTGCTGTTCCGTTGTCGGCTCGGCAACGCCCGTGTCGATGAGCGTTGTCGTCGCCTCCGGCTCGGTGCCGAGTACGTAGCTGCTGTTGTTGCCCTCGAAGGCGGTGTTACCGAGCGAGAGAACGCCCAGTTCGAACGGCAGCGCCGGGTCGGTCATCGGTTCCCCCCGCCGCCGGCGAGCCCCGGCGCAAGCATGAGCCGGTCACCGTCCGAAAGCTGCCGGTCCCGTCGTGGCTCTCCGGTGACGGGGTCGCCGTTGACGGCCACCGCGACGTTCGACCGGATGCGGCCGTCGCTGCCGAAGACCAGCGGACCGAGCGACTCGTAGTCGTCGGCGAGCGCCTCAAGAACCGCTCCGAGCGTCTGGTCGTCGCCGAACTGCCTGGTGACAGACGACCCGTCGGCGGCATCCCGGAGCGTCCCGTGGAACTCGACGGTCAGTTGCATACCCGTGGTGGTTGCTCCGGCGGCCAAAACGTTTCGCCTGCCGGCAGCCGGTCCGGGCAGATGGCTGTCGCCGTTGCTGGCTATTCGACCCCCGCGCCGGTCGGAGCCGACCCTTCAAACCGGGGCTCGGAATCGAGTCCGAGTTCCGAAAGCGCCGCCTGCATGTGCTCGTCGTCGACGTAGCCAGCGCCGGCCTCGACCCGCTTTTCGTGGGCCAAGGCGAGTACCTCGCCCCGCCGCTCCGGTGGGAAGTCGTACTTCTCGACGACCAACTCGACGACGAGGCCGCTCGGGTCCTGTGTGTACAGCGAGTGGAATGCTCCGCGGTCGAACTCGTTGAATCCGTAGCCGGCGTCATCAAGCGCCGTCTTCGTTTCCTCGAAGGAGTCGGGAGCGATACTGAACGCCAAGTGGTGGACGTTGCCGGCCCCGCGGTACGGCCGTGGTGAACGGCCCTCGCCGACGAAGAACGTGAGAATCCGGCCGTCACCCGTGTCGAAAAACAGGTGGGTAAGCTCCGGCGCATCGAGGTTCGGCTGTTCGAGCACCAGCGGCATTCCGAGCAGGTCTCGATAGAAGGCGATTGTGCTCGCCGCGTCGCCGCCCATAACCGTCATGTGGTCCGTGCCGATGGTGTGAACCGGGCTTTCGGGCGGCGCAGCCGTAACGTCGTGCTCTGGGGTGTGTTCCATACCGGCTATAGAATCCGCTGGCGGAAATACCCCAGTCGTCGCCGGTGTTACCCGGTGACAGAAGGGTTACCGCGTCGACGTCACGGAGCAGTGGCGGTGAAACTGTACCAGACGAGAGCGGCCGACAGCATGACGACAAGCAGCCACGCGATGCCGACGAGTACCCACTTGCTCGTGAGACCGTTCCGGCGGGCGCGCGGTGTTGCTGCCATGGGAACCACCTCAGCGGAGATACGAGCGGAGAAATAAAAACTCCAGTGTCGGCCGCTCACCCAACAGTCGTTGCGACGCCTTTCGTCTGCCTGTAGTCGCTGTTCAGCAGCGCTGTCAACCGCTCGACGAGCGCGGCTTCCTCGGCGTCAGTCCACGTTGCCGGGTCGGCGACGGGGACGACCAGAAACCCTCGGCCGCGAATTTCCTCGGCGTGTAGCTTGGCGGCGTCAGCCGGAAGCTTGCGGGCCTGTGTCGTGTACGCTTCGAGGACGTACTCCAGCGGGTCGTCGCCGACAGGGAGTAAAATATGTGCGTTCAGCGCCCGGAGCTCGGCGTCAGCATACCGTTCAAGCTCCGCCGCCGGGCCGGGAGAAAGGCAGAGATACGAGAGATAGCAGTTGGTCAGTGTCGGTGCGTCGCTGTAGGCGGCGGCGGCGAAACCAGTCGCATGGAGGACGCGCTGAAGCCGGACGCCGGCCAGCGAGCCGGTAAACGGGACGCCGGTCTCCCGGCCGCCGTGCCTTTCGGCATCGGCTCCGAGGACGTGGAAGTCGGCGTTTGCGTCGCCGTAACCGTAGACAGCCGGCTCGTCGGGGGCCGACATCCCGAAGGGATTCGAGACACGGTCGGTAACTCGCTCCACACCGGTCGGTAGCGAGCGGTAGTATAAAAGTCAAAAGGTGTGGGGCGTTCGGCCCCCGTCGATGAGTGGTACGAAGAGCGATTACTCGACGATGACAGCGCCGTACATGCCCTGCGCACGGTGGGGCGTACAGACGTAGAGCGCAACGCCTTCCTCGTCGAAGGTTACCTCGAACGTGTGGCCTTCCTCGTCGACGCGGTCGCTCTCGAACTCGAAGTCGCTGCCGGGTTCGTCAACGACGTTGTGTGCGCCACCCTCGCCGGTCCACTCGAAGACGACGGTCGTGCCGGCATCGACGCGAACCGCGGCGGGGTCGAACGCGAAGCCGTTGTTACCGGCACCGGTCGCGACGACGACCTCGTCCTGACCCGTCTCATCGGTGATGTCGCCATCATACATGAGGGCGTCGTTGTCGGTCAGGAACTGGTCGGCACGGCCTTCCGGCGTGTCGGGTTCGCCGTTGCCGTTACCGTTACCGTTGCCGTTGCCATTGCCGTTGCCGTTACAGCCTGCGAGCGTTGCCGCCGCGACCGTTGCACCGGTCCCGAGTACGAAGCGGCGTCGACTGATGTCTTTCATGTGCAATATTACTGTATGTGCCGAGGAAACATAAAATTCCTTTGAGCCGTGCCAACGGCTCACGCTCCATTTTCCGGGATAAACCCGAAGAGCAAAGTCGGCGGAGATTTTTGGTTCAGTGGGTCATACGTTCGGACGAGCGATTCGATGACTGTTCTCGTCCTCGGCGACTGTTTGACCGAATTCGGTCCGCTTGCGTCGGATGCCCGGAGCACCGACGAGCGCGTGCTGTGTATCGAAGCCCGCGCCTTCGCCCGTCGCAAGCCGTACCACCCACACAAACTGACGCTCGTCTTCAGCGCGATGCGGCACTTTCGCGACCGGCTGCGGGAGGCGGGATACACCGTTGACTACCGGCGGGTCGAAACGTTCGCCGAGGGTCTCGACGCCCATTTTGCGGCACATCCGGAGGACCACATCGTCACGGTCCGGCGGACGGCCCACGGGGCGACCGACCGGCTACAGCGGCTCGTTGCGAACCGTGGTGGGACTGTCGAGTTCGTCGCTGACCCGCGGTTCCACTGCTCGCGGGAGGAGTTCGACGCGTGGGCCGACGGCGACCCGCCGTATCGACACGAGTCGTTTTACCGCCACATGCGCCGCGAAACCGGCTATCTGATGGACGGCGACGAGCCCGTCGGCGGCGAGTGGAACTTCGACGATGAAAACCGCGAGTTCCCTGGCCCGGAGTACGTACCCCCGGAACCGCCACAGTTCGAGCCCGACGAGACGACCCGCGAGGTCCGCGAGTGGGTCGACGCGACCTTCGGCGAAGACGGCTACGACGACGCGCCGTACGGCGGCGCATGGGCCGACCCGGAGCCGTTCAGTTGGCCAGTGACACGCGAGGGGGCGCTTCAAGCACTGGAGGCGTTCATCGAGGAGCGCCTCCCGACGTTCGGCCCGTACCAAGATGCCATGCTCGGCGATGAGTGGGCTATGAACCACGCGCTGCTGTCATCGAGTCTCAATCTCGGGTTACTGTCCCCGAGTGAGGTCATCGAGGCGGCGCTTGCGGCCTTCGAGGAGGGGTCGGTGTCGATAGCGAGCGTCGAGGGGTTCCTCCGACAGGTGCTCGGCTGGCGGGAGTTCGTGCGACACGCCTACCGACGGACGCCGGGAATGGCGGCGGCAAACCAACTCGGCGCGGCGGAGCCGCTCCCGGAGTTCTTCTGGACCGGCGACACCGACATGGCCTGTGTTGCCGACGCTGTTGATGGTGTCCGAACGCGCGGCTACGCCCACCACATCGAGCGGCTGATGGTGCTTTCGAACTTCGCGACGCTGTACGGCGTCGAGCCGTCGCGGCTCAACGAGTGGTTCCACGCCGCCTTCGTCGACGCCTACCACTGGGTAACGACGCCGAACGTCGTCGGGATGGGGACGTTCGGCACCGACACGCTCTCGACGAAGCCCTACGTCGCTTCGGCAAACTACATCGACCGGATGAGCGACCACTGCTCGGGCTGTCCCTACTACAAGACGAAGACGACCGGCGACGGCGCGTGTCCGTTCAACGCACTCTACTGGGACTTTCTGGGCCGCAACGAGTCACAGCTTCGGTCGAACCATCGGATGGGGCTGGTCTACTCCCATTACGACGACAAAAGCGACGGCGAGCGGGAAGCCATCGCCGACCGGGCTGAAACGTTGCGACAGCGGGCGCGAAACGGGACGCTGTGAATCGCGCTGTGCTCAACCCCGCCGGTTAACTCGCTTGCGCTCCAGCCCCGCGTATGGAACTGACCGTCGAGCCGATAGACATCGGTACAGAGCGGCCGGTCGTGTTGCTTAATTGCGCCGATGCGGAAACGCTCGGCGTCCACTCTCTGGACCGCGTCGAAATCGACTGGGACGGAACAACCGAGGTTGGTATCGTGAAGGTGACTGACGAACTGGTCGCGGCGGGACGAATCGGAGCGAGCCATGGGTTTCCGGAGATAACCGACGGGACCGTCGTCGCGGTTACCCCAGCCGGACAGCCCGAGTCGGTCGAGAGCATCCGCCGGAAGCTCGATGGCCGCGAGCTTGACAGCGACGAGCTCGGCGCTATCGTCGCAGATATCGAGGCCGACCGCCTCTCGGATTTGGAGCTGTCCGCGTACGTCTGTGCCAGCCACGCAAACGGGCTCTCGCTTGAGGAGACAAAGCAGCTCACAGAGCGGATGGCCGAGGTCGGCAAGCAGTTGTCGTGGGAGCAGCCGGTCGTCGCCGACAAACACTCCATCGGAGGCGTCGCCGGCAACCGGGTCACGCCTGTCGTCGTCGCTATCGTCGCCGCAGCCGGATTGACGATTCCGAAGACGTCCTCACGAGCGGTCACTTCGCCGGCCGGAACCGCCGATACGATGGAGGTCTTCTGTCCAGTGGAGTTCTCTCGGGAGGAAATCCGTGATATCGTTACCGAAACGGGGGGCTGTCTCGTGTGGGGCGGGGCTGTCGACCTCTCACCGGTCGATGACAAGGTTATCCGCGCCCAGCGGCCGCTGTCGCTGGACCCGCCGGGGCAGGTCATCGCGTCGGTACTCTCGAAAAAGCAGTCGGCCGGCTCCTCGCACATCGTCGTCGACATCCCGTACGGAGCCGGGGCGAAAGTCACGAGCCTCAGTGAGGCGCGCGACCTCGCCGACGATTTCCGACGTGTCGGCGACCACCTCGGGCTGACAATCGAATGTGCGCTCACCCGCGGCTCCGACCCCATCGGACACGGCATCGGCCCGGTGTTGGAGGCCCGCGACGTGCTCGCCGTTCTCGAAGGCGAAGGGCCGGAGCCACTGCGCATCAAGAGCCTCCGGCTGGCGGACATCATCTTCGATATGGCCCGCGAGGCGGGTATGCCGGTCGACGACCGGTCGGCCGCCGACATCCTCGATTCGGGGGCGGCACTGTCGAAGTTCCGCGATATCGTCGCTGTGCAGGGTGGAGACCCGGACGTATCAAGAGACGACCTCCAGCCGGGCGATAGAACAGAGACGGTCACAGCCGACACTGACGGCCTCGTAGTCGATGTCGACAATCAGGCCGTGAGTCAGCTTGCGCGGCGGGCCGGTGCGCCGAACGACCACGGGGCCGGCGTCGTCATCCACCGTCGAACTGGCGACAAAGCCGTTGCGGGAGACGTACTCTACACCATACACGCAGAAAGCAGCGACCGGCTTGAAGCCGCTCGTGAATACGCCGCAGGGGACGAAATCGTCCGCGTCGGCGGCCGCGACGAGGCACTCGTAGAGCGACGCTAACGCCCAGAAGCTTTTCCTGCCGGCCGTCCAAGGCTACGGCGATGAGTCTCGACGACGCTGCCGAGGACCTTGCCTCCAGCCTCGGTGTTGATAAAGCGGAGGTCAAAGAAGACCTAGAAAAGCTCGTCTCCTACTCGGTGCCGATGGACGAGGCCAAACAGAGCCTCAGGCGCAAGTACGGTGACGAAGGCTCGACCGGCGGCGGGGCCGACGACGCCCCGACGACCGACATCGAAGAAATAACGACCGACGACGACCGGGTGACTGTGACCGCCCGCGTGCTCACTGTCGGCAAGCGGTCGATTCGCTACGACGGCGACGACCAGACGATTTTCGAGGGCGAACTCGCCGACGGAACCGGTCGCATCTCCTACACCGCATGGACTGATTTCTCGCTGACACCGGGCGATACCGTCACCGTCGGCAACGCCGGCGTCCGAGAGTGGGACGGCAACCCTGAGTTGAATCTCGGGCAATCGACGACCGTAACGCTCGAAGAGGAGCCGCTTTCCGTCCCTTACGATGTCGGCGGTCAGCGCAACCTCATCGACCTCGAACCCGGCGACCGCGGCCGAACGGTCGAGGTACGCGTTCTGGAGGTCGAGCAGAAGACCATCGACGGCCGGGACGGCGAAACGGAGATTCTCGACGGCGTTTTCGGCGACGAGACATCGCGACTGCCGTTTACTGACTGGGACCCCCACGACGCAATCGAAGCCGGCACATCGGTCAGGCTCGAAGACGTATACGTCGACGAGTTCCGCGGTGTCCCGTCGGTCAACGTCACTGCGTTCACGACCGTCGAGGCAATCCCGGAGGTCGCAGTCAGCGACGAAGCAACGGCGATGTCCGTCCAAGAGGCCGTCGACGCTGGCGGCGTCTACGATGTCGAACTCACGGGCAACATCATCGAGGTCCGTGATGGTTCTGGCCTCATTCAGCGATGCCCGGAGTGTGGCCGCGTTGTCCAAAACGACCAGTGCCGCAGCCACGGAAAAGTCGACCCCGAAGACGACCTGCGGGTCAAGGCCATCCTCGACGACGGCACCGACTCAGTGACGGTCATCCTCGGCCGAGAACTGACCGAGGAGGTCTACGGAGGCACTCTCACGGACGCGCTGGAAGCAGCCCGCGACGAGATGGACCGTGGCGTCGTCGCCGACGACATCGCCGAGACGCTTGCGGGCCGCGAGTACCGCGTCCGGGGGTCGCTGTCGGTCGACGAGTACGGCGCGAACCTCGATGCAACCGACTTCGAGGAAAGCGGCGGTGACCCGGCGAGCCGTGCCGAACGCTTCCTCGCGGAGGTGGGCCGATGAGCAGTTCCGGCCCGGGGCGTCGTGAGGTGGCCTACCGGCTCTTTGCGGCCGAGTTCGACGACGCCGAGTTTTCCTACAGCGAAAGCGACGAAGAGCGAGCGCCGAACTACGTCGTCACGCCAACGGGCGCGCGCGTAAACCGGCTGTTCGCGGTCGGCGTTCTCACCGAAGTCGAGGACGTAAACCCCGAGATGGTCCGCGGCCGCGTCGTCGACCCGACAGGCGCGTTCGTCACCTATGCCGGCCAATACCAGCCGGACGAGCTCGCCTTCCTCGAACGCACCGACCCCCCGACGTTCCTCGCGCTCTCCGGCAAAGCCCGCACCTACGAGCCGGAGGACGGCGACCGCGTTTTCACCTCGGTCCGGCCGGAGTCGATAAGCGAAGTCGATGCCGACACCCGCGACCGATGGGTCATCACCGCCGCCGAGCGAACGCTCGACCGCATCGGCATCGTTGCCTCGGCCATCGAGGCCGACCTCGCGGGCGACCAGCTACGGGCGGCACTGGAGGCCGATGGCGTCGACGAGCGCCTCGCCGATGGCGTCGCGCTCGCGTTAGACCACTACGGCACGACGCCCGACTACCTCGATGCGCTCCGGGAGTTGGCTGTCGATGCCGTCCGCGTCGTCGCCGGTGAACGCGACGAGGTCGGCCGCCTCGATATCGCTCCCGGCGAGGGCGGCGGCGACGCCACCGCGCTCGCGGCACTTGATTTGTCCGGTGCGCCATCCCCCGAGACAGCGGCCGCGGCGGCCGGCATCGGCGATGCGGACGACGCCGGAGCGGGAGTCGAGGCCGAACCAGAACCGGAGACTGAGACGGAGACCGACACGGAGCCCGCCGGGGCCAGCGACTCCGAGCCGGCTGAAACGACGGGAACGGATGACGCACTGAGTGGCGACGGCCGCGATGCGACGGGTGTCGACGAGCCCCTCGCGGGTTCCGACGAGGCTGCCACGGCGAGTGACGGACCCGAGACGACGACCCCGGCTGACGAGCCGACGGCGGATACCGCTGAACGCTCGGCCACCGACGCCCTTGATGAGTCACCGACAGCCGAGGCTGCCCCGGCCGCCGGCTCGGAGCCCGGCGCAGTCGATACCGAGCCGCCGTCCGCTGGCGACGCTGGGCTCGATGAGAGCGATGCTGAAGCCGATAGCCCCGACGACGACTTCGACCCCGGTGAGTTCGACCTTGACGAGGAGGAACGCGAGGAAATCAAAGAGGAGTTCGGCACCGAGTTCTCGACGGCCGACGAAGTCGAGCCAGCAGACATCGAGCCGGAAGCCGGAGACGGAGCCGACGACGCCGAACCGGGGCAGGAATCAAGCTCAGAGTCGGAGCCTGAACCAGAGCCGGGGCTGGAGGCAGAGTCCGAACCCGAACCGGAGGTGGAGACGGAATCTGAACCCGAACCGGAGGTGGAGACGGAATCTGAACCCGAACCGGGGGTGGAGACGGAGCCGGAAGCTGCCGACACCGGCGAGTCAGCCGCTGCCGACGACTTGCCGGGCGACGCGGACGGTGAAACCGGCGTTGACGACGGGGGTACGGCTGACGATGTCGACCTCGAAGCCGCCGTCTCAGAGGCGATGGCGTCGCTGGACGACGGCGATGGAGCCGCCCGCGAGGAACTCGTGTCGACGGTCGCCGACGAGCAAGGTGTCTCGGCCGACGCCGTCGAAGACACCATCCAGGAGATGCTGATGGGCGGTCGCTGTTATGAGCCGCAGGACGGTGTGTTGAAGCCAATCTGAATGCTCGAACCGGTCTTCGGCGAGCCGCTTGCGGTCGCCGACTGCGGCCCTGAGCGAGTGCTCGTCGTCGCCGACTACCACGCCGGTATCGAAGTCGGGCTCCGAGCGGACGGCGTCGAACTCCGGAGTGCGGCCGAAAAGCGCCGCAAGCGGTTGCTGTCGGCAATCGAATCCGAGCTGGTCGACCGCTGTCTCTTCCTCGGCGACCTCGGAGACAGCATCGGGTCGCCATCGCGGACCGAGCGCGCCGAGCTCAGGGAGCTCCTGTCTGCGGTCACCGACCACGTTCCGGTGACGGTGACGAAGGGCAACCACGACGGCGGTATCGAATCGATTACGGAGGCTTTCGACGCCGTGAATGTCGTCGACGGTCGCGGGACGACCATCGGCAGTGTCGGCTTCTGCCACGGCCACACGTGGCCGTCGGCGTCCGTTATCGGGGCCGACGTTGTGGTCGTCGGCCACGAGCATCCGCTCGTTCGCTTAGAAGACGAAGTCGGCGGCGGTCGCACCGAGCGCGTCTGGCTTCGGGGGCGAATCGACCCCGCTGGGTTCCCCGACAACGATACTGTCGGCGACCGGCTTGTCGTCTGTCCGGCGTTCAACGAACGCTCCGGCGGGACCAGAATTAACGAACGCGACGAGTTCCTATCGCCGTTTCTCCCCGATGGGCTGGCTGACGGCGACGCCTACCTGCTCGACGGGACGCGGCTGGGTCCCTACCGGGATGTCTGAGGCGGCCGGCCGCTACAGCCACTCGATGGCCTCGTCGATATCGTGTTTCGGCGGCGAGCAGGTAAACGACCGACAGGCATAGACCGTCGGTTCGCCGTCTTTGGCGTCGCGGTTGGCCCAAATCGGCGGTACGTCGTCGACGTCGAGCGCCGCAAGCCACGGGTCGAGCCCGTCGTCGGTCGGCGGCCGACGGCTGAGCAGCCGTCCCGGCAGGTACGTCTCCGCCAGCGACGTCCGCCACGTTTCCGGGAGGTCCGCTGCGGCGACCGTCAACTCGATGCGACCGGCCGCGCTGTCGTGAGCCGCGGCCACGAGCGAGGTGTGTGAAAGCGGGTTCGACTCCAACGTGGAGGCGTGGGTTTCGATGACCGTTTCGGCGACGTCGTCGAAGCCAGCGTCCGGGTCAAACGCCGCGAGCCGCGACAGTAGCTCGACGGCGACGCCGGTACTCGACGGCGTTGAGCTGTCGGCGAGCTGTTGGGGGCGAGCAAGCAGCGAGTCGCCGCCTTCGGCGGTGAAATACAGCGTCCCGGCGTCGGCGTCGTAAAACTCCGACTGAATGACCCGCCCGAGCGACAGCGCAAAGGAGAGCTGCTCGACGTCGCCGGTCGCCTGATAGAGGTCAAGCGCTCCACGGCCGAGGAAGGCGTAATCCTGCAGATATCCGTCGATGCCGACGGTGCCGCCCTCGAAGCGGCGGTTGAGAACCTCCTCCGTCTCATCCCAGAGTTGCTCCCGACAGAACGACAGCGCAGCCGCGGCGTCGTCGGCGTATTCGGGGTCGAGAACGAGTGCTCCTTCCGCAAGAGCGGATATCATCAGTCCGTTCCAGCCGGCAAGGACTTTCTCGTCGCGCGGCGGGCGGCTGCGCTCGGCGCGGCTCTCGAAGAGCTGCTCGCGGGCGCGTTCGATTCGCTCTTCGACGGTTGCAGTGTCCATCACGCGCTCTGCGGCCAGCTCCTCCGGCGGTCTCGACTCGGTGAGTACTGTCGTCGCGTTCTCGAAGTTGCCGGCGTCCGTCACGCCGTAGCGCTCACAGAACAGTTCGGCGTCGGTCTCGTTGTCGACTGCCGCAGCGACCACCTCGGGCGTCCACACGTAGAACGCGCCTTCCTCTCGGGTGCCGGTGCTGTCCTCGCTTTCGGCGTCGAGCGTCGAGTAGAAGCCGCCGTCCGGGTGGGTCAGCTCCCGGTCGACGAACGCGAACGTCTCCGCGACGATTTCGGCGTATCGGTCGTCGCCGGTCACCTGATAGCCGGCGAGGAACGCCCGCGGGATTTCGGCGTTGTCGTAGAGCATCTTCTCGAAGTGGGGGACAGTCCACTCCCGGTCGACGCAGTAACGGTGGAAGCCACCGCCGACGTGGTCGTAGAGTCCGCCGGAGGCCATCGCATCAAGCGTCTCGACGGCGACATCGCGGTAGGTCTCCCGGTCGGTTTGCTGGTAGGCGCACAACAGCAGATGAATCCGTCCGGGGTGCGGGAACTTCTGGCCGCGGCCCCAGCCGCCGTGTTCACGGTCGGCGTTTCCGACGGCAGCGTTGGCGGCCGTATCGAGGAACTCCTCGCCGGGCGGCTCCGCAACTGGCTCCGGCGTGTCTTCGAGTTCGCTGGAGATAGAGGTCGCCCACTGGTCGGCCTGCTGTTCGAGCTGCTGGCGGCGCTCGGTGTCGTCCCACGCCTCGGCGATGTCTTCGAGCACTGATTTGAACCCCGGCGTGTTTTTGGTCGGCTCCGGCGGGAAGTAGGTCCCAACATGGAAGGGTTTCCCCTCGGGCGTCAGCCACACCGACAGCGGCCATCCGCCGGAGCCGCGGACCATCTGACAAACCTGCATGTAGACGTTGTCGACATCGGGACGCTCCTCGCGGTCGACCTTGATGGGGACGAAGTGCTCGTTGAGCACGTCGGCCGTGTCGGGGTCGTCGAAGCTCTCGTCGGCCATCACGTGACACCAGTGGCAGGCCGCATAGCCAATCGAAAGGAAAATCGGCACGTCCCGCTCGGCGGCGGTTTCGAGCGCCGTCTCGTCCCACGGCTGCCATGCGACGGGGTTGTCGGCGTGCTGGCGGAGGTACGGCGAGGACGCCTCGTCGAGGCGGTTTTCCATACCCCCGGTATCGAGGCGAGTGTACTAAACGGCGTGGCTTCTGGCCAACCACGCCGCGAGGCCGAGACGAGATAGCACGGTATTTCAATGGTGGGCATCTCACGGACGGTATGGAGCTTTCCCGCAGGGACGCCCTCCGCGCCGGCGGCGGCCTGCTCGCCGCCGCGGCGCTTTCTGGCTGTGTCGAAGAGCGGGTGACGCGGCGGGAGACACGCGTCACCGACAACAGCGCGTGGTCGCTTTCGACCGCGACGGAGGACGTAGCGCTTTCGGCGACAGAGTTTGATAACTACACAGAGCGGATGGCCGACCGCTACGGCGACAGCGGCGTCTGGGGGAGCGACGGCGACCCCGGCGAGGAGTTCGAGACGGCCTACGTCCAGCGCTACGCCATCAAACGCGAGACGCCCGGGAGCCCGACCGAAAGCGAATTCGACCTCGTCCCGGACAACGTCGACCCGGAAGCGCCGATGCTCATCGCCGATAGCTGTGTCGCCCTCTACCGGACGGACGACGGCCGGCACCGCTACTGGTTGTGGGCGGCGACCGACTCGACGGATAGCCGACTGGTTCGGGACGTGAACGTCACAGAAATCGCCGCCGGCGTCCGATTCCGGGACGCACCGCTCGATGACGCTGCTGTCCCGTCAGCGCTCGGCGACGAGGCGACCGCCAGCCTCGGCACGCCGCCGTCGGCGTCGTTCCCGGTTCGGGGCGGCGCGCTTGACGTGACCAACGTTCGCGACGACACGAGCGTCTACGTCGTCGAGTGGGGCGGCGAACTCGACGGTATCCAGTCAGTAAACGGCGTCTGCGAGGTGAGCCATCCCGGGGCGTACGAATTCGAGTGGACGATGTCGCTCGGTTACAACTTCTACGAGACGGTCTAACGACCTTTTCAGGCGAATTCATCACGAAGCGTCGCCACATCGACCGGGTCGTGGCCGCAGAACACGCGGACGTCGTGGCGGCGCTGTCGCTCCTGTATTTTGCGGAGGCTGTCGTACCAGTCGCGCTTGCTCCACAACAGCCCGGCTCCGAGGGGCTGTTCGTCTTCGAAGTTCGTCCGCGTGTAGAATTCGTCGCCGGCGATGAGCACCCGCCCCTCGTCGTCGAGGTCGATAGAGAGCCCCAAAAGTCCCGGCGTGTGGCCGGGGAGATGGAGGAACTCGATGTCCTCGAAATGTGTCTCGCCGTCCCGGTGGACAATCTCCCAATTGAGGTTGTGGTCGAAGTCGTCGGCGAGGTAGGCAGTGCTGCCGGCGTCAGTCTTTGCGCTGTAGTACGCGTATTTGAGCTCCGCTTCGTGGACGAACACCGGTACGTCGGTGTCGGCAAAACGGTAGAGCCCGCCCGCGTGGTCCAAGTGGAGATGCGACTGGACGACGTAGTCGATATCGTCGACGGTGTATCCGACCTCACCGAGGGCTGTATCGAGGTCCCGTTCGTCGGCATCGGCGTGTTCGAACGCTGCGTACAGTTCGTCCGGCCAGTGGCCGTCGCCGGCCTCGGGGTGGGAGCCGGTGTCCCAGAGGATAGTTCCCTCGGGGTGGTCGATGAGGAGGTTGTAGACCGGGCCATCGACGAGTGCGACATCGGGATGTGGGTTGTCCGCCGACGCCGTGATGTGTCCCTCAATGATGTGGTTGCTGTCGGTACGAATCGTTCCGCGGTCCAGTAGATGGATGTCGGCGTCGACCATACGGTCAGCACACGCCGCGCCTGTATCATCTTTTGGCGCAGCGGCGACGCGACGGCCGCGCCGGGAGCGCCACAATCCACGTCCATGCATATCTCGGCCACTGGCAAAGGCAACGTTTACACTTCCGTGCGTTCCCGATTCGCGTATGACAGAGACGGTGCTGCTCGTCGGCGGCGGCGGGCGCGAACACGCAATCGCCCGCGCGGTCGACGATTCGGAGCACGGAACCCTGTATGCTTGTGCCTCGAACCGCAATCCCGGTATCGACGAACTGGCGGCCGGATACCGCGAACTCGACGAGACCGACGCCGAGGCGGTCGTCGACTACGCCGAGTCGGTCGATGCGACGCTTGCAGCCATCGGCCCCGAGTCGGCGCTCAACGCCGGTGTCGCGGACGCACTCGATGCGGCCGGCGTGTACGCCTTCGGCCCACGCGAGGCCGAGGCCAAGATTGAGACGGACAAGGCCTTCCAGCGGGAGTTCATGGCCGACGAGAACATCCCGGGCTGTCCCGACTTCGCCACCTTTGAGGACCCCGAGGCGGCCGCCGACTACATCCGCGACTACGACGGCGACCTCGCTATCAAGCCCCGCGGGCTTACAGGCGGCAAGGGCGTCCGCGTCATCGGCGACCAGATAACCGCTGCAGAGGGCGTCGACTACGTCCTCGAAAGCGACTACGAGGAGTTCGTTCTCGAAGAGCGGCTCGTCGGCGAGGAGTTCACCGTGCAGGCGTTCGTCGCCGACGGCGACTACCGCGTTTCGCCGGCCGTTCAGGACCACAAGCGCGCCTACGAGGGCGACGAGGGACCGAACACCGGCGGCATGGGCTCGTACACCGACGCGACACCCGAGCTGCCGTTCATGGACGAGGCCGACTACGAGGCCGCCGTCGACGTTATCGACGCCGTCGTCGAGGCGATGCCCGAGTACAAGGGAATTCTCTACGGTCAGTTCATGCTTACCACCGACGGGCCGAAGGTCGTCGAATTCAATGCCCGGTTCGGCGACCCCGAGGCAATGAATACGCTCCCCGTCCTCGAGACGGACTTCGTCGAGTTGCTCGCGGCCGCCCGCGACGGCGAGCCGCTGCCGGAGCTTTCCTTCGCCGAACAGGCGACCGTCTGTAAGTACGCCGTCCCGGACGGCTACCCGACCGACCCCGAAGCGGGCGCTCGTGTCGAAATCGACGCCGAAAGCGCCGGGGAGGCCGAACTCTTCTATGCCAGCGTCGACGCCCGCGAGGACGGCATCTACACGACGACCTCCCGGTCGTTCGCGGTCGTTGGCATCGACGACGACATCAGCGGCGCAGAGCAGATCGTCGAAGCCGCCTTCGAACGAACGGGCGAAGAGGGGCTCCGCGTCCGGCACGACATCGGCAAGCCCGACCTTGTCCAGAAGCGCATCGACCACATGACCGAACTCCGCGGAGAGTAAGCGGCTTGGGGACATCCACCGGAGCACTCACCGTGCGCATCCGGTAGCCCCCCGTAACCTACGGATTGTCGGCGCGGCGGCGAAGCCAAAGTTGTATGTCCTCGACCCTACTGTACCCGATTAGGATGACTAGCGTGAGCGTTATCGGCTGTGGAAACATGGGGGGCGCCCTGTTGCGTGGCCTCGCCGAGAGCGGCAACTACACCCTGACGGCGTGTGACCTCGACCCGGAGGCCCGCGAGGCCGTCGAGGAGTACGCGGAGACGACCGACGACCCGGCCGTCGCCGCCGACGCCGACATCGTCGTCGTCGCCGTCAAGCCCCACATCGCCAGAGACGTCGTCGACGACATCGAGCTATCGTCGGACCAGACGCTTGTCACTATCGCCGCGGGCGTCTCGACGGACGCCCTCGCAGACCGGACTGACGCGACTGTCGTCCGCGTGATGCCGAATCTCGCCGCCGAGACCCGCAACATGGCGGCGGCCGTAACGGAATCAACCGTCACCGACGATGTCCGGTCGATGCTCGACGATGTCGGCGAATTCGTCGACATCGACGAGGAGTTGATGGACATCGCGACCGCAGTCAACGGAAGCGGTCCGGCCTTCGTCTTCTATCTCATCGACGCGATGCGGCAGGCTGGCGTCGAAAGCGGACTCGACGATGAGGACGCGCGAGTCCTCGCCGCACAGACGTTCAAGGGGGCCGCCGAAACCGTACTGCGGTCCGATGAGGACATCGAGACGCTCATCGACGCCGTCTGCTCGCCGAACGGGACGACCATCGAAGGGATGGACGTGCTGTGGGACAGCGACGCCGACGAAGCGGTCGTCGATGCGGTCGCCGCAGCCGAGCGCCGTTCGAAGGAACTGGCCGACGAATCCGACGATGAGTGAAACGATAGCCGACGAACTCGGTTCGGTGCCCCAATCGGTTGTCGAAGCCGCACGCGAAGACGCCGCAAACGCCAAGCGCGTCGTCGTCAAGGCGGGGACGAACTCGCTCACCGACGAGGAGTCGAACCTCGACGACGACAAACTCGACAAGCTCGTCGATGACATCGCCGACCTCCTCGAGCGGGACAAGGATGTCCTGCTCGTCTCATCCGGCGCGGTCGGAGCCGGCATCGGACGGGTCGGCTACGGCAGCAGGACGGTCGAGGAATCACAGGCGCTGTCGACGGTCGGCCAGAGCCACCTGATGCGCCGGTACACCGAGAGCTTCGAGCGGTACGACCGAAAGGTCGCCCAGATTCTCCTGACCCAGCAGGACCTCGAAAACCCCGAGCGGTTCACGAACTTTTGTAACACCGTCGAGACGCTGCTTGAGTGGGACATCGTCCCGATAATCAACGAAAACGACGCCGTCGCGACACAGGAGATTCGCATCGGCGACAACGACATGCTCTCGTCGTCGGTCGCTGTCGGCGTCGACGCCGACCTGCTGGTGACGTTGACCGATGTCGACGCTGTCTACACCGGCAACCCGAAGGAAGACCCCGACGCCGAGCGTATCGAAGCGGTCGGAGAGAACTACGACCAGATACAGGGGCTCGTCGAGGAGAGCTCTTCGTCGGACTTCGGCGGCATCCGAACCAAAGTCGAGGGGGCGCGCAACGTCAGCGAATACGGTATCCCCGCAATCATCGCCGGCTCCGCCGAACCGGACGTACTACAACAAATCGCCACCGGCAAATCGGTGGGCACACTATTTGTCCCAATAAACGGTGAGACAGATGACTGAGACGACCGAAGCCAAAGTCGACGCCGCACAGACCGCCGCGCTCGAACTCGCAAACGAAAGCGACGAAGCCCGGCAAGAGAACCTGCAGGCCATCGCCGACGCCATCGACGAACGGCGGGCGGAGGTTCTCGAAGCAAACGAAAAGGACGTCGAAGCGGCCGAGGAGATGCTGGAGGCCGGCGAGTACAGCCAAGCGCTCGTCGACCGGCTGAAGCTTTCCGACGCAAAACTCGACAGTATCATCGAGATGGTCCGCAGCGTCGCCGGTCAAGAAGACCCCCTCGGAA
Source organism: Natronomonas pharaonis DSM 2160 (assembly GCF_000026045.1). NCBI lineage: Archaea > Methanobacteriati > Methanobacteriota > Halobacteria > Halobacteriales > Natronomonadaceae > Natronomonas > Natronomonas pharaonis. The sequence continues at coordinate 1,939,091 of NC_007426.1, forward strand.
AGACGCTCACCGCCCGGGAACTCGACGATGGGCTCGACCTGTATAAGGTGTCGGTCCCCATCGGCGTCATCGGGACCGTCTTCGAGTCCCGTCCCGACGCCTTGGTTCAGATTGCGGCGCTCAGCCTCCGGTCCGGCAACGCCGTCATCCTGAAGGGCGGCAGCGAGGCCAGCCACTCGAACCGGGTCCTCTATGAGATTATTCGCGAGGCGACAGCGGACCTTCCCGACGGCTGGGCACAGCTCATCGAGGCCCGCGAGGATGTCGATAGACTGCTTGGAATGGATGATTCGGTCGACCTGCTGATGCCGCGTGGCAGCTCGGCGTTCGTCAGCTACATCCAAGACAACACCAGCATCCCGGTGCTGGGCCACACCGAAGGTGTCTGCCACGTCTATGTCGACGACGCAGCCGACCTCGACATGGCAACCGACATCGCATACGACGCAAAGGTCCAGTATCCGGCGGTCTGCAACGCCGTCGAGACGCTCTTGGTCCATGAGGATGTCGCCGAGGAGTACCTGCCCGACATCGCGGCCCGATACGCCGAGGCAGACGTCGAGATGCGCGGCGACGAGGCCACCCGCTCGGTGCTTGACCGCGACATCGAGGCCGCGACAGACGACGACTGGACCAGCGAATACGGCGACCTCATCGTAGCCATCAAAGTCGTTGACTCGCTGGAGTCGGCCATCGACCACATCAACACAAACGGCTCCAAGCACACCGAGTCCATCGTCACCGAGGACGACGGCCGGGCGTCGACATTCATGCGCCGGCTCGACTCGGCGAGTGTCTTCCACAACGCTTCGACGCGCTTCAGCGACGGCTACCGGTTCGGGCTCGGTGCGGAGGTCGGTATCAGCACCGGCAAGATACACGCCCGCGGCCCGGTCGGCCTTAAGGGGCTCACGACGTACAAATACCACCTCGAAGGCGACGGTCACCTCGTGGCGACCTACGCCGGCGAGGACGCCAAGCCGTTCAGCCACGAGGAGTTCGACGGCGAGTGGTCACCCTAACCGAGCCGGGCGAGGGCCGATTATAGCGCTTGGAAGAAGACTATCGGCTTTCGCGCTGTTCGACCTTGTTCAGTTCTATCAGCAGGCGGAAAATTGCTTTGACGAGATTGGCGTCGACATCGAACTGTTCGGCGTTCTCGCCGGCCCGCTCCATGACGGCTTCCTCCTGTGACTCGTCGGTCGTGGGCAGGCCACGCTCGCGTTTGACGGCGGCGATGCTCTCTGCGACGTAGGTCCGCTGGGCGATGAGTTCGACGATTTCTTGGTCGATACTCTGTATCTCCTTGCGGAGTTCGTCGAGGTCCATCTCTGCGGGGTCGCCGCGAGTCATTTCCGTGTCGCTCCGGTCTGTTGTGTCGTTGTCAGCCATGTGTGTCCCTCTCTGTTGCTCCAGGTAGTTTCCAGCGATTCGAGCGTCTCCCGGTCGCCGACAGCCGTGTAGCTGGGGCCGGTGCCGGAAAGCGACGCGGCGGCGGCCGGCAACGCCTCGACGAGCGGGTCGGTCGGATAGCCAAGCGCCGCACAGAAAGCGAAGCCGTTGACGCACATCGCCCGCTCGTAGTCGCCATCGCGGGCCAGTTCGTAGACGACATCGGCCATCGGCGCGATTCGCTCACAGCGGTCGGCGTCGGCATCCGCCGAGAACGCCCGTTCGTCCGGCGTATAAACCAGCACGTCCCAGTCCGGCTCGTCGCGCTGTAGCAGTTCGTCGCTCGTGTTGTCGGTGACGGTGACGCCGCCGAGCATCGACGCCGAGGCGTCGTCGAAGGCTCCGGTAACGGTGACACCGACATCGCGAGCGGCGTCGACGCCGATACGGCAAGCCGCCTCGCGGTCGAGGTCGACATCCAGCGCCGCAAGCGTCGCCAGCACCGTTGCGTTGGCGGCGGCGCTGGAGCTTTTCAGCCCCGAGGCCATCGGCACGTCGCTTTCGGTCCGGACGTGGCCGCCTTGGCCGTCGCCGAACCGTTCGACGACGGCTTCGACACACCGCTCGATGAGACGCGTGTCCGCATCGGGGGCGTCGGCTATTTCGCCGGTGACGGACCCGGTATCGTCCAGCGTCACCGTCGCCTCGGTGTAGGCGTCGATGGCGAACGCCGAGCCATACCCGTTCGCCAGCGCGTTCAGTACGGTCCCTGCCGCGGGTGCGGCTGCGCGACCCTCCATCGTCTCCATCTCTTCCGGGGGCACACAAAGCCGTGGCGGTTGCCGCGGCGGCTACGGCTCTAGAAGCTCGATGCGGTTGCCGTCGGGGTCACGCAGGAAGACGAGCCGCGTGCCGCTGGCAGTCGTTTGTGGGTCGCTGAGCGGGGCAACGCCGTCGGGCAGGTCGTTAACAAAGGCATCGACATCAGCAACCTCAAAGGCGACATGTGCCGCACCGGGCTGGACGAGTTCGGCCGACGGGGTCGGCTCGCCCGCCGGCTCGTAGGCGACGAGTTCGAGTCGCGTGCCGCCGGCATCAAGGTGGGCAAAGGAGCCGGCAGCGCCATCGACGCCGACGACCGTCTCGAAGGCCTCGCCGTCGACGGTAAAGCGACTCTCGACGGTACAGTCGAAGAGGTCGGTATAGAACGCAATCGCCCGTTCGAGGTCGGAGACGGTCAGCCCGACGTGGTGGGCCGTGGGGCGTTCGGCTGCCGTGGCGTCGGCTGTCGAGTCAGCGTCAGTCATCGCTAGTACAGAGACAGCAACGGCTGAAAGAGCGTTGTGGTCTGAGAATGCTCGCTAGGGGATTTGAACCCCTGTCATCGGCTCGAAAGGCCAATATGATTGGCCGGGCTACACCAAGCGAGCGACATCTGCACGTGGGAGGTCAGTGATAATAAACCTGTCCTTATAGCTCGACGACGCGGCCGCAGTCTGCGGATTTCGGGAGGGAATACCACACGTTGCAGCGGACGTACTGGTCCGACAACACACCGCCACACGTCGTCGCCGCGCCCTACACATCGAAGACGACGTAGGCACGCCAGCCGTCCTCGGTTTCGGTGAGTTCCATCTCGGAGTACGTGACGGCCTTGATTTCGCGCGCTGTGATTGCATCGAGCGGCACGCCGCGAGCGGACCCCTCCAGCTGCCAGTCGCCGGCGTCTTCCTCGACAGCCAGTTCGTGGTCGACAGGGAGGACACCGCGGACATCCCGCTGGTAGATGAGCTCGGCGAGATACTCAAAAAGCAGCGCCTCCCGAGATTCGGCTGCGGCCGCGACCGAAACCCGGTCGCCGCGGTCGTCGGGCCACGTCTCACAGTGGGCCGCCGAGAGCCCGTCGGCAACGGCCGCAAAGACCGCATCGAGCGTCGCGCCGGTCGCCGCGACGGCGATGTCGGCGGTGTGGTCGCGGAGTTCGTATCCCATCAGCGGAACCCACCGGGCGGGCGACCGAAAGCGTTGCGGGGCGAGTGACGCCGAGGGCGGTGGAATTATATTCGGCGACGCCGTAGTTCGTGGCAGTGAGTGTCACCATCGACACCCGGACCATCGGTGCCGGTGACGACGCCCTCGTCGAATCTGCGTGGGAGTTGAAAGAACGGATTCGGCGCGCCGAGGGCGTCCTCAAACAGCGCCGGGACTTCTTCACCGATGCCTACCGGCGCGCGCGCGTCTACGCGCTCGTCGAGCCCGGCTACGACGACGAGCAATTGGTCGGCTTCGCGGCGACACGACGGGACGGCTACATCCTCTTTTTGGCGGTCGACCCCAACTACCGCGACCGTGGCTTCGGGAGCCAACTGGTCGCGGCGGTCGCCGACGACCACAGCTCTGTCACCTGCCATGCCCGGACGACAAACGAGCCGGCGCTCGATTTCTACCGGTCGCTCGGCTTCGAAATCGAGCGTCGAATCGACGACTACTACGAAGACCACGGCGACGCCTACTACCTCCGGCTTGGCGAAAACGAGAGCCTGACGACGAAGCTCTCGCGGTTCATGCCGGGGACCTAGTCGGGCGGCGGCGGACGGCAATGCTTTTTCGTCGGACCGTGCTACCGCGGGTATGAACGGTCGCACCCGTGAGTATCTCAAGGGCCGGTTCGGCGACCACTACCGCCGGGCGTCACTGTCGCCGCCGCCGGCCGCCAACGAGCGCGAGTGGGGCTACATCACGTGGGGCGACGGCGGGACCACGATGGTCCGCCACCACTCGTATCTCGATGTGACCGGCGGCGGGGACCTCGGCGGCTTTCTGGCAGGCGAGCGCCCGCGACACGTCTATTTTTCTGCGGGTCGGTACGACGACCCCGGAGCCAGCAGCATGGGACAGAAGGGCTGGCGGGGCTCCGATTTGGTTTTCGACCTCGACGCCGACCACCTTCCCGGCATCGACCCCAGCGAGACGAGCTATGCGGCGATGCTCGAAGCTTGCAAGGGTGCGCTCAGTCGGCTGCTGGACCTGTTGGTCGAGGATTTCGGCTTCGAGCCGCTCGCTGTCGTTTTCTCCGGCGGTCGAGGATATCACGTCCACGTTCGCAGAGACGACGTACTCGAACTCGACCGAACCGCGCGTCGGGAAATCGTCGAGTACGTGCTCGGCGAGGGACTCGACTTCGACGACATCGTCTCGACACAGGCGGTCGCCGGCAGTGCGGGGCGGTCGTCGCCGGCACAAAAGCGAACGCTGCCGGACGGCGGCTGGGCCGGCCGCGTCCGAACGCGGCTGACCACACTCTTTGATGAGGTACTCACAATGGAGGAGGCGGCGGCGCTCGACCGACTCCGGGAGTTCGACGGCATCGGCGAAGGAAAAGCCAAGGCGGCACTGACCGCGGCCAGAAACAACCGCGAGGAACTAACGAAGGGCAACGTCGATGTTCATCCGGCGGTCTACAGCATCGCGCGGGAACTCTTCGAGACCGTCGTCGAAGCGGAGTCCGCACCCATCGACGAGCCGGTCACGACGGATATCAACCGGCTGATACGGCTGCCGGGGAGCCTCCACGGCGGCACCGGACTGGAGGTCCAGCACCTCGACCGCGACGCTATCGACGCGTTCGACCCGCTTTCCGATGCGGTCCCCGAGACATTCGTCGGCAACGAGATAGCGATATACACCCAGGAACCGACGACGGTCGAGCTCCGTGGGGAAAGCTTTAGGCTCTCGGAGGGTGTGTCTTCCGTCCCGGAGTACGTGGGCGTCTTCGCGATGGCCCGCGGCTATGCGAGCAAGGCAGGAGAATGAACCTCGACGAACTACAATCCGTACAGGCACGCGAGCGCCAGTCCAGCGACCTCCAGCAGCTTCGCCCGTCGTTTTATCGTGAGGTTGGGGCGTTCGTCCAAGAGCTGACCGAGCAGCGCGCGCGCGTCGTCGAGGAAGTCGACGACCCGTTCTCCTCGCCGAAGGTACGACAGTTGACCAACGACATCGAGACGGCCGAACAGACCGTCGAGGCGATATACGAACGGCGCGTCGGCAAGGTCGTCAAGAAGGCCTCCATTGCTGCGGCCGGGATGCCCGTCGACGATGCCGGCCTGACAGACGAGGAGGAACGGCTCTTTGAGGACCTTGTCGACCGCATCGAGGACAACCGCGACGCGGTGCTTTCGGTACTCGACGGGGACGGCCCCGACGTGTCGTGTTCAGTTGGCGGAACAGAACAGCCCAAAAGTAAGACAGAACCGGCCGCAGCCGACACGTCCGAGCCGGACGCACCGACAGCACCTGACGGTCGCTCGTCACCGTCGGCGGAAGATGGTGTCAGCGCCGCGGACCTGATGGGCTCCGGCAGCGACGAGGGCGGCGACAGCGACGAGCCAGCGGCCGACACACCAGTCGAACCGTCAGCCCCGGACCAGTCCACGCCGTCGGAAGCTGAACAGCCCACGGCGTCGGACCCCGAACAACCCGCTCCGCCGGAGCCGGAACAGCCGTCCACGGCAACCGCAGAGCAGCCCATCCCGTCGGAGGGCCCGCCGGCACCGAATCCCGAACAGCCGAGCGGTGATGGGCACCCGGTCCCGCCAGACCCACCGGAACAGGCCGAGGCAACCGATGGCGGGACAGCGGCCGCCGGCCCGTCGACTGAATCGGCATCGGACGCTACTGAGACGGCGTCGTCGATGCCCGGACTGCCGCGTACAACGGTCCGCATTACCGCCGATGTCGGTGAGATTGTCGGCGCTGACGACCGTGATTACGAACTCGGCTCCGAGGATGTCGTCACGCTTCCGGAGCCGAACGCCGAGGTGCTCGTCGAGAAGGACGCCGCAGAGCGGCTTGACTGATTAATCGAGGAACGAGCGAACGGCCTCGTTGAACGCTGCCGGTCGTTCGAGCATCGGCATGTGTGCCGCGTCGTCGAATATCGTAAGCGAACAGTCCGGCAGCTCGTCGGCGAGGAACTCGTGGAACGCCGGCGGCGTCAGCGGGTCGTGTTCACCGCAGAGCGCCAGCGTGGGCACCGAAACCGTGCCGACGCGGTCGCGGACATCATAGGCGTCACAGGTCTCGAAGTCCCGGAGCGTCACGTCCTGTCCGGTCTCCAGCAGCGCCTGTCTGGACGGTTCGACGAGCTCGTCGCTTGGCTCGTGGAACAGCATATCGGGACGGTGGAGGAAATCAACCGCGCCCTCGAAGTCCGCCGAAATAGTGTCGAGAAAGTCCGGGTCTACCGAGAGCTTTGCGCCGGTGTCGGCGAGTATCAATCCGTCGGGCTCGAAGGCCCGTTCGAGCACAATCCACAGCGCGACAGCGCCGCCCATCGAGTTGCCGCAGAGTACGCTCGCGCCGGTGGCTTCACAGACTGCAACGACATCATCAGCGTAGGCGTCAAGCGTCTCCGTCCCGGCGTCGGCCGAGATATCATCGCTTTCGCCGTGCCCCGAAAGGTCGAGGGCAACCGCCGGCGGAGCGTCACCGCGGAACTGCTGGGTCCAGACGTCGTGTGCCCCCCCAGCGCCGTGGATGTAGCAGACGGTCGGGTCGTCGTCGCTCGCTGTCCGATAGGCCGTCGTCCGGCCGTCGTGGCTGACAGTCTCCATGGCGGACGGTTGCGGCCGTCGAGTATAAACACAGCGACGTCCCTGTCGCTTGTGTGTCGGGGGTGTCCGTGGGCTGTTTCTGTGTGAACCGCAATTCTACTATTCTTTAACGGCCCTGCCGCTTGAGGGCGTTTTCAGGAAAAAGCTTATATACCTTGAAGACTAACTCTGAGTTAGCATGAGAGAAAAACTCCGCACACTCCGGAACGACCTCGACGGTCCTGTCCGGCAATACGACTACGAGGACGCGGCTGTTCTCGCAGCGGACTTCGGTGCCGTCGACGGCCACGTCGACGTCGTCGACGGCACTGCAATCGT